>JAQXBV010000012.1 GCA_029252195.1 Yoonia sp. | reverse complement strand
CAAGCTCAAGGCGTTCTGCTGCGGAAAGAAAACCAGGACAAATCATACCCGTAGCTGAATCGTTCCACGCCAAAGCGTCAAGACGTCAAATTCGGCTTCCGAAGGACTCAGAGTATAGTCAGAAGCAGTCATGTGTCCGGCCTGTTTGCGCGGTTTTGACCGCTGGCCCTGATGGGTTCCGCAAACCAAGTCCCTTACAGTTTAGCGGGCAATTGCGCCCGGGACCTTCGACGGGGGGTCTTGGTTTTGGCGGCAGACTTATGGGCTTGCAAAACAGCTGCTCGATGCCTCCGCTGTTTATTCCCTAATTGGTCCGACACTTCTGCAACGTGCCTTGGACCGCTTTTAGGTGTGTGGGTTACGCATGAACGATATGAAGCGCAGCGAAGGCATCGAGGAAAAGACCCTGCGCCAGTATGAGAGCTTTGTTGGCCTGTTTACGACGTTGACGGGGATCAGCGACGTGCGCCTGATCCGGCAAACGGATGCCACGGGTTTTCGCGCAGCGCTTTACAAGCTGCCGAAAAGCTGGGGCAAAAGCCCCGCTGACCGCAATGCCACCCGCGATGAAATCATGGCCCGCGCCACTAAACTGCCACCGGAAAAGGTCGGGCTGTCCATCGGCACGATCAACCGCCACCTTGAGCATTTGGGCCAACTCGTTGAGTGCGCGTCTGATGGGGGCATTTCGGTCAACGATAAGCTGAAACCCGGAAAATTGCGCCGCAAGGACACCGTCCGCGACTGTGACAAAAAGCAGGCGTTCACCAAGGCAGAACTGCACCGCCTGTTTAAAACTCCAGTTTGGGTCGGATCGAAGTCCGAATATCACCAAACAGATCCGGGCACAGAAATTTATCGCAACGGCACCTATTGGACGCCTTTGCTTGGCGCTTTCCCAGGCGCACGACGTGAGGAGATCGCAGGACTTCCGCCATGTCTTTCATCTCAGATATCAAAGACGCATCCATGCCGCCAAACTTGGCCCGCCATTTGTAGAAACTGGCGCTACTCATCCCATGCTCGCGACAAAGCTCCGAGACCGGCACAACGCCCTCAGCCTGCTTCAACACCGCCATGATCTGCGCGTCGCTGTATCGTCCGTTCTTCATCGTAAATCTCCTCAGATACCTTGCCGAGAAAATTCTACTTTTGAACACCACTAATTTTTGGGGGGATTACCCTTTTTCTTTGGGCGACGATTTCCTTTTGAACGTAGCTTATTCGCACTGTGCATAGCGTGCGAAAAGCACGCCGCGCTTGATGTCTGATGCCGCGTGAAAGAACCGCTTGGTGGCGACGTCATATTGCATCGCGCCCGATGTCACCCCTTCGCGGACCAGAAACGTCAGGACTGAACCGGATTGCTCGCTGTCATAGCCGCGCCGATCAATCACATTCCACTCCCCGCGCGCAGAACGAAGCGCCAGAACCGGGCGCAGATTGTCGTCAAGAATTACGCTGGGGATCACTTCCTTGCCCAAGAACTGCTCGAACCCGTCGGCAGGATCGGCGCGCAGGGCCGAACTGACCCCGTGAATCCCCGTCGCCCCGCCGCAATCAACCACGACAACTTGCGCCTGAGCGGCACCAGCCAAAAGGGCCAAACAGAAGGCGAGAAAAATTCGGTTCATGAAAAGCGTCCTAAACGATGTCGTGCGGATCTCCTGCTACATTATGGGACGCAAGCCGCGCTGCGTAAGTGCGAAGGCCCCCGGCCGCACTTTGGCGGCTGAGGGCCTTGTCTTGTGAAGTGCTTAGCCGATCAGTGCGTTAAACGTCGCAGAGGGGCGCATCACAGCAGCGGTTTTGGCAGGATCGGTGTGGAAGTAGCCGCCCAAATCCGCGGGCTTGCCAGCCGCCGCCTTCAACTCTGCCAAGATCGTCTCGGCATTATCGGCCAATGCCTTTGCAAGTGGCGCAAAGGTAGCAGCCAAATCTGCGTCATCGGACTGCGCAGCCAAGGCCTCTGCCCAATACATAGCAAAATGGAAGTGCGACGCGCGGTTATCATCTTCGCCGACCTTGCGACCTGGGGATTTGTCATTCGACAACAGCTTTTCGGTCGCAACATCTGCCGCTTTGCCCATAATGCGGGCCTTGTCAGTGCCCACGAAACGCAGGCTTTCGGACAAAGCACAGAACTCGCCGAGGCTATCCCAACGCAGGTGGTTTTCTTCAACCAACTGCTGCACGTGCTTGGGTGCAGAGCCACCCGCACCTGTCTCGAACATACCGCCGCCCTGCATCAGCTTGACCACCGAGAGCATCTTGGCCGATGTGCCGACCTCAAGGATCGGGAACAGATCAGTCAGATAGTCGCGCAAAACGTTGCCCGTCACAGAGATACAAGTGCGGCCCGCACGGATTTCTTCAAATGACGCACGCGTTGCAGGTCGTGGTGCCATGATCTCGAACTTGTCGGACACGCCCTTGGCCGCCAAAACCGGCTCCACATATTTGATCAGCTCTGCGTCATGTGCACGGGTCGCATCGAGCCAGAAGATCGCGCGGCAGTTCTCGGTGGCCTGACGCTCGATCGCAAGATCGATCCAGTTTTCAATCGGCGCTTTACGGGCCGAGGCCATGCGCCAGATATCGCCCGCTTCAACAACATGGCTCATCAGCACCTTGTCGCCGTTCATCACACGCACGGTGCCGCCCATCGCCAATTCAAACGTGGTCGGGTGCGAGCCGTATTCTTCTGCCTTTTGCGCCATCAAACCGACGTTCTGCACGGTGCCAGCCGTGGCCGGATCGAGCGCGCCGGTCTCTTTGAAGTAATCAATCGATTCCGCATAGACGCCCGCATAAGAGCTATCAGGGATCACGCAAGTCGTGTCCCCTTCGGCCCCGTCTGGCCCCCAGCCCTTGCCACCCGCACGGATCACCGCAGGCATAGAGGCGTCGATGATCACATCGGAGGGCACATGCAGGTTGGTGATCCCCTTGTCCGAGTTCACCATATACAGCGGTGGGCGGGTTTTGAGCACTTGCTCGATCTCGGCCACAATCGCAGCACCGCCATCCATCTCGCCGATCTTGGCCAACATATCGCCAAGCCCCGCATTGGGGCTAATGCCAGCCGCATCAAAGGCCGCGCCATGGGCCTCAAACACAGGCGCAAGGTACTGACGCACGCAGTGACCAAAGATGATCGGGTCGGACACCTTCATCATCGTGGCCTTCATATGAAGCGAATAAAGCGTGCCTTCGGCGGCCACATCCGCAATCGTCTTGTCGAAAAACGCGCGCAGCGCCTTGGCCGACATGAAGGTCGCATCAACGATTGTGCCAGCAGGCATGGCAAGGCCGTCCTTAAGGACAGTCACCCCGTTGCCCGTCTCTAATTCAATCCGCAGTGTCGCTGCATCGGGGAGCGTCACAGACTGCTCATTGGCGAAGAAGTCATCTGCACCCATCGTGGCGACGCGGGTTTTGCTGGTCGTTTCCCATTTGCCCATACGGTGCGGGTTCGCCTGCGCAAAAGCCTTGACCGCAGCGGGGGCACGACGGTCCGAGTTGCCCTCACGCAGAACAGGGTTCACTGCGGAGCCCTTGATCGCGTCATATCGCGCGCGCGCCTGCTTTTCGGCCTCTGTCTGCGGGTCTTCAGGGTAATCCGGCAAAGCATAGCCCTGCCCCTGCAATTCCTTGATTGCGCCGACGAGTTGTGGGACCGAGGCCGAGATATTTGGCAATTTGATCACGTTTGCTGCAGGCGTTTTGACCAACTCGCCCAATTCCGCCAGAGCATCCGACTGGCGCTGTGCATCGGTCAGGGCCTCTGGGAAGGCCGCAATAATCCGCCCGGCCAAAGAAATATCGCGGGTTTCGACGTTCAACCCCGCCTCGCCCAGAAACCTCTGGATGATCGGCAACAGGGATGCGGAGGCAAGCTGCGGGGCTTCGTCGACTTTCGTGTAAATAATATCGGCCATGGGTCTTTCTCACTTCTATTAGTTAAATCTCAATCCGGCTTGGCGGCCATTGTATACAATCGTCTACAATGGGGCAATGCGACATATCAACAATCTATCTCGCCATGAGATGCAGATAATCTGAATAGTTTTGAGGGAATGAAATTCAAAACCGCTCAATATTCGCAAACAATTTTCGAAAACCTGCCATCATCAATAGGTTCTTTACTTACGCGCTTTAGGAGTTGACGCCAGATTGAGTTTCAGAGGCATCAAATATGTTACGGGTCTATGACTGCCTGACACAGTTCCACGATTTCTCGCTCGTTGCAGTCGCGGCGGCCGTCTGCGCATTTGGGTCAACCCTCACCGCGATGGTCCTCAGGCGGATGCTCGCGGCCAAAGGGGCTCGCAGGCAGATCCAGTTGGTCATGTGCAGCCTGATCAGTGGAACAACTATCTGGGCGACCCACGTTATTGCAATGCTGGCCTATAATCCACTGATTGAGCACGGTTTCGACCCCTTTTTAACAGGGGTTTCGCTCGCAATCGCAATTCTTGGCGCCTTGATGACAAACATTGCGATGGGAATGGGTAAAAAGAGCCTGCAATATATCATGGAAGGCACAATCTTCGGTTTGACCGTGTCGAGCATGCATTATGTGGGAACGGCCGCACTCATCGTTGCAGGAGAGATCACTTGGCAGACTGATCTTGTCGCGGCCTCATTTATCATCAGCGTCGTTCTAGGAATCGCAAGTTTTCATCGCGTCGTCTACCCGGTGACGCGTATCTGCTGGCTCGGGGGCGCGCTGTTGATGGTTATGGCCATTTGCGTAATGCACTTTACAGGCATGAGCGCCGCCCAAATAACACCAAACCCAACAATTCTGGTCCCCCCCCAAGTCTTGCCGGATGGCATTTTGGGCATGTTGATCACAGCAATCGTCACTTTGATCTTTTTCGTAGGATTTTCGAGCATCAGTATTGAAACGAATCTCGAACGCGTGGCCTTCACAAATCTGGAACGCGTGATCGTACATGATCAGTTAACCGGACTTCCCAACAGGATGCGCCTGAAACAAGCGCTAGATACTTTGTCCGATGATTTGATGTCCGGCGCGACCGTTGGCGCCGCTGCGGTGACAGTGGACATCGACAACTTTAAACTGGTCAATGATTTGCATGGTCAAGAAGTCGGCGACGCGGTCTTACAAGTCATTGCGTCCAGATTACTTGCGGCGTTGAGACCGGGCGAATTCATTTCGCGCATCGGTGGTGACCAATTCGTCGGACTGATTTCCGACATCGCGAGCGAGAAAGATGCATTGGCCTTTGCAAACCGGATCAGCCTGCTCATCCAAAAGGTGGTGTCTCTCGAAAACTGCGCCGTCGCGGTTTCCGCGTCACTCGGGGTGGCTACCAGCTTTCATGACGGGTTGGGGCCAAACGAACTCGTACAAAAATCCGACCATGCAATGTTTCGGGCCAAACAAAACCTCGATGAACGTATCTGTATTTACGACGCCGAACTTGATCAGCAATTGCGAAATAAACTGACGCTCATCAATGATATGCGCAACGCTTTGGATCGCAACCAATTGAGCCTCGTTTATCAACTCCAGAATGAAACCGCCTCCGAAACCCCTGTCGGTTGTGAAGCCCTCTTGCGTTGGTTACATCCGGAAAAAGGTGATATCTCTCCGGCAGTCTTTATTCCGCTCGCGGAAGAAAGCGGATTGATCAATGACATTGGCAATTGGGTGCTCCGCACCGCCTGTTTTGAAGCCGCCTCATGGGAGCAGCCGTGGAGCATTGCGATCAATGTCGCCCCGCAACAGCTTTTGCAACCGACGCTGTTACAAGATTTGGCAAATGCATTGTCCGAAAGCGGCCTCGCAGCCAGCCGCCTTGAACTGGAGATCACCGAGGCGAGTGTGATCCATGATCAGGCAAATACATTGAAAGTCCTTAATAAGATTAAGGAAATGGGTATCCGCATTGCGATGGATGATTTTGGAACGGGCTATTCGTCTTTGGCAACGCTTCAAACCTTTCCCTTCGATCAAATCAAAATCGACCGGAGCTTTGTCACGGATATCCATCATGACAAATATCGGGCCGCAATCGTACGCTTTACCTTGTCACTGGGGGAGGCGTTTGGGATATCGGTGCTTGCAGAGGGTGTCGAAACGGCAGAAGAATTGGATTTCCTCAAGGTCGAGGGCTGCAATTTCGTCCAGGGGTTCTATTTCGGCAAGCCCATGTCGACCGAAAATGTCAGACGACTGACAATGATTGAGAAAACCGCTCTTGCATCGTGACCTTCCGGAACTTGTGCCTACCTGACCGCCCCCTTTGAAAGACGCAAGTCTTGACGGTCCCATCGTACCAAATCAGGGTTTTTATGTTCACAACAATCGCAATACTCGTTAGGGTCACTGCAACCGCTTAATATAGTAACCCCTTGTTAAATTGACCTAGACGCGATCTGACGAGACCCCGCCACGAAAGGGCAAATGATGAAACTTAAGGCGTGCATTTTGCCACTCGGCTTACCTCTTTCAGGATGTGTTGAGGGCGCGCAAACACCCGTGGTGCAGCAACCCAGCCTCGCAGAACAGACTTTTACCATTTTGTCAGGTATGGCGGGGCCAAATCAAAACGTTCAAACCGCGCGCCTCAGGGCGGATGACAACTGCTATTGGTATCAATATGCGGGTCCGGTCGAGACGACGGAATTACCACTGTTGACCCCAGAAGGCCGGCACATTTGCGCGCCAGCCCCATTGGACCCTGCCACTTAACTGCGCGCCGTCGCCCCGTCTTCGGGCGCATAAAGGATCGCTGCGGACCCCGTCGCGACCTGATCATACAGACCGATAATATGCGCCATTACCATCCGCACACAGCCAGAGCTCGCGCGGGTGCCTATCGAGCGCGGCTGCGGCGTGCCATGGATTCGCAGATATGTATCGCGGTTCCCGACATAGAGATAAAGGGCACGTGACCCCAGAGGGTTGGTCGGCCCTGCATCCATGCCCTCTTCATGCTTTGCATAAGCCGCGGGATCACGTTCTATCATTGCTGCCGTCGGGGTCCATGTCGGCCATTTTGTTTTGCGGCGGATCACATATGCGCCCGGCTCATAAAGGTTGCCCTTGGCAATTGCCACGCCGTAGCGCATCGCGGTGCCGCCTTCTTGGATATGGTAAAGATAGCGCGCGACCGCATCGACGTGAATATCACCAGGTGTCAGATTGCGGTTCGCCTCCACGACCTGCGGCAAGAACCGCGGGTGAAAGCCCCAAGGGTTTGACGCATAAGGATCATAATTCGCAGGGGTCACGCGCGCGTCCCAATCGGCCCATTTCGACGAATTTGATGTGGGTGCCGCAAAGGCAGGCCCCGCGATCGGCACCGAGAAAAGTGCACCAGTGGTTTGAATGAAATGGCGTCGTGTCAACATTATCGTTTAACCTTTTACTTCTAAGCGCAGTCTCATGATACGGTAACCATAACGGATACAACACCAAAAAGCCTTCAACTTTTTGGCATTTACCTGCCCGTTGTGACCCTTTTACGGCTTTATCCGCGGCTTACCCAACGAATTCAGGATCGGGCAATCGGGTCTATGGTCGCCAGCGCAGGCGTCGATCAGATGCGAGAGCGTTTCCTGCATGTCGCGCAAATCTGCAATCTTCGTCTCGATCTGGCCCAAATGTTCACGCGCAATGGCTTTAACGTCGGCACTTGAGCGGCTTTGATCCTCGTAGAGCGCCAACAAATTGCGGCAGTCTTCGATACTAAACCCCAAGGCGCGGGCTTGGCTGAGAAACGCGAGCTTATGCACGTCCTGCTGGCGAAAAGCGCGATAGCCATTGGCGTCGCGCAGCGGCTTGATCAACCCGATATCCTCGTAATAGCGGATCGTTTTTGCGGGTAGTCCTGAGTGCGTCGACGCTTCCCCGATATTCATGGGTTCTCCCCTTTTTGTGGCGCGGTCAGGGCGTATGCCGCAGGCGCAAAGCGGCGGAGCCTCAAGGCATTCGAGATCACAAAAACAGAGCTCATGGCCATCGCCCCTGCTGCCAACATCGGCGATAAAAACGTGCCCGTAACCGGATAAAGAATGCCCGCTGCGACGGGAATAAGCGCCGCGTTATAGGCAAAAGCCCAAAACAGGTTTTGTTTGATATTGCGCATGGTCGCACGGCTGATCGCAAAAGCGTTTACCGCACCGGTCAAAGCGCCAGACATCAAGACAACATCCGCAGCCTCAATCGCAACATCGGTGCCTGTGCCGATGGCGATGCCCGTATCGGCGGCGGCAAGAGCCGGCGCATCGTTGATCCCGTCCCCGACAAAGGCGACCCTCCCGTTGGCAGCGCGCAATGCCTCTAATGCCGCGACTTTTCCGCTGGGCATGACTTCGGCCACCACATGGTCAATCCCCAGCCTGCGCGCGATGGCATCTGCCGTAAGCTGGTTGTCTCCTGTGATCATCGCCACCTTGAGGCCAAGTGCTTGGAACGCCTGAATGGCGGCAGGTGTTTCGGGTTTGATCGGATCAGAGACACCGATTGCGGCTACGATCTGTCCGTCAATCGCGGCAAATAAGGGGGTCGCCCCGTCGCGGGCAAGCCCATGGCCGACGTCGGCAAGGCTTCCCAAACCGATCCCTTCCTGCGCCATAAAGCGGTCTGCGCCGACCAGAACCGACCGACCGTCTACAGTGCCGCGCGCGCCCATGCCCGTCACTGTGTCAAAGGCATCAACCGTAGGCAGTTCGGCTTTGCCTGCCGCCCGCACAATGGCGCGGGCGATTGGGTGTTCGGACTGGGCTTCAACGGCGGCGACAAAACGCAAGACCTCATCCCTGTCCCAGCCTTGTGCCAAGACCAGCGATGTTAACGCAGGTTGCCCCGCCGTGAGTGTCCCTGTTTTGTCCAATGCGATGACTTCCGCATCCTGCAACCCTTGCAAGGCATCGCCCTTGCGAAACAGCACACCCAGCTCGGCCGCCCTGCCCGTACCGACCATAATCGACGTCGGCGTGGCCAGACCCATCGCGCAGGGGCAGGCAATAATCAGCACGGACACACCCGACACAAGCGCCAAGCCCAAGGCAGGGTCTGGACCAAACACAAGCCAGATCAACACCGTCAAAGCCGCAATGCCCATCACGACAGGGACAAAGACGCCGGTAATCCGGTCGACCATGGATTGGATCGGCAGCTTGGCACCCTGCGCGTTTTCAACCATCGCAATGATTTGGGCCAGAACAGTATCCGCGCCCACGGCTGTCGCGCGAAACGTCAAGGCACTGGTGCCGTTGATTGTGCCGCCGATGACCTCTGCCCCTTCGGTTTTTTCAACCGGCACGGGTTCGCCCGAGATCATGCTTTCATCCACGAAGGACCGGCCAGTTGTCACAATCCCGTCAACCGCGACCCGCGCGCCAGGGCGTAACTGGACCTCATCCCCGCTCAAAACAGCCGTGAGCGGCACCTCGACGAACGCCCCGTCTCGCAAGACGCTTGCGGTGGCGGGCTGCAATCCCACGAGGCGCTTGATCGCAGCACCCGTGCGCCCTTTGGCACGCGCCTCAAGCAATCGGCCCAAGAGGCTCAGAACGACAATGACGCCTGCGGCCTCGAAATAGACCGCCCGTGTGCCCTGCGGAAAGATCGACGGCATAAAAAGCGCGAGCGTCGAATAGCCCCAAGCCGCCAGCGTCCCAATCGCAACAAGCGAATTCATGTCGGGGGCCGCACGCATCAAGGCGGGCAACCCTTTTTGGTAAAACCGCAAGCCCGGCCCGATCATCACCAATGTGATCAGCACAAATTGGATCAGCCAACTGGTTTGCAGGCCAATGGTCCGGGCAATCCAGTGATGAACCCCGGGGATGAAATGACCCAGCATTTCGCCCAAAAACACCGGCAAGGTCAAAGCCCCCGCAATCAGCGTCGCGCGGATCAAGGCCTTTTCTTCGCGGGCCTTGCGTTCCGTGTTTGCCGTCCCTCCTGACTGCGCCTCATGGGTTTCATAACCCGCCGCCGTCACCGCCTTCGCCAAGGCGGCAGGCTGCACCGCGCCCTCCAGATATGTGACGGTCGCGGTTTGCGTCGCCAGGTTGACCGACGCAGCCACAACCCCGCCTTGGGCCAAAAGAACGCGCTCGACGCGCCCCACACAAGACGCACAGGTCATGCCATCTACCTGCAAACGGGTCTGGGCCTGCACAATGGGATAGCCCGCCTCGGACAGCTTTTGCACAAGGACCGGCAGAACGGATGGCTGGGCCGTCACGCTCACACTTTCGGTTGCAAGGTTCACCACTGCATCTGTCACGCCCTCAGTTGCGCCAACCACGCGTTCGACACGCCCCACGCAAGACGCGCAACTCATGCCAGTTAAGGAAAGCCGATAGGTCTGTGCCATTTTTCTACGCCATATATATCCGTTATTTTTTTCACATAGGGGTTCCAGCAAATGGAAGGTCAAGGGCCAACTTTGAGAAACCCTCTTGATCTTCGTGGAAAACGCACTTCATTTGTCAATCAGGAGCAAGGAGAACACCATGAAATTTAACGCTCCCGATATGAGTTGCGGTCACTGCAAAGCTTCAGTCGAAACCGCCGTGCATGCTTTGGACAAGGCCGCTGACATCGCGGTCGATCTGACCGCCAAAACCGTCACGGTTACCGGATCATTTAGCGGGTCCGACATACAAAATGCATTGGCCGCCAAGGGCTTCACTGCAACACTCGTCGCAGAATAAACCTCCACCACAAATGCCCGCTGCGGATAGAAATGACCCTGTCCAGCCTGACCTCGGCGGGTCAAAAATCTTAGTCGTTCCGATGAAGAATGGGGTATTGGCGGTGCGGTCAGACGGATGCGCACAAGTGTCTGCAAGGACAATGAGGCTGTCCCTTTTGCCGCGCCGAGACCTCGCAACTCAGCGAGAGCAGCGGTTCGGTTTAGCTTGAAATTGTCTTTGCTGTAGAGCGCACGTTCCTAATCGAAATGGTTGTACACGGAGGCAAGAATGGCAACGAGATACACGGACAAGTTTCGCCGTGATGCCGTGCGCATTGCGGTTACAAGCGGCTTTGCACGACCGCAAGTTTGATCAGATTTGGGCGTGGGTCTTTCGACTTTGAACAAGTGGGTTCAGAAGCAGCAGCAGGCGATCTGATTTCGGGTCCGCACGAGGCCGTAGAAAAGGAGAATGGACACCTTTCGCAAGGAAGTCCGGCTGCTGCGCGAGAACGGCATCAAGGTGGTCAGGACCCAGAAATACAAGGCGACAACAGATAGCGACATTCCAATATATCAATGGGTTCTATAATCCACGACGGCGGCATTCATCGTTAGCTGATAAAAGCCCCTTGGCCCTTCGAACGAAAGGCTGCCAAAATGAGTTGAGAGGCCGGAACACACGCGTGACGTGACCGACCTGATCCGCATCAACGACGGGTTCACGGCGTGGTGGTGTTGGCCCGATGTTTCGAGACGCAGGGCGGATCATTGAGATGACGCATCCGTCTCGATACTGGCCTGGTGCCCGACGTCACGATTGCCGTGCGGATGGACGAATTGAACGAAGCGCCACGCTCGACTATTTTTATGCGATCGCTGGCCGGGCCCGGATCACGGAGGCCGCCTGATGCCTGACGACGCCCAAGACATTACCCATAAACACGTCACTCATACCGGGCTGCCCCACGTAAAGTGAGCAATCGTCTTCATCTGGCCATTCATCCAGTGCACCGCCCGTGTGCAGTTCCGACAACAGGGCCGCGAAACTGGCACTTTGCGCCGTGACATATTGCGCGCCATGGTCGAATTGCATCGCTCCCACCCGTCGTGTAGCCACGCGACCGCCAATGCCGCGACCTTTATCCAGCACCACTGGGGCAAGACCCGCCGCAGCCAGGGTCCGGGCACAAGACAGACCTGCAATACCTGAGCCGATGATGACGACGGGGATCATGCCAGACCCGCCTTTTCAAGAATGCGCGGGATGTTTTGCTTGACCTTAAAGAACCCAGCGGTGGCATGGGGCCAGATCGCCGTATCCCAATCGCGCTGCCACTCGCACAGCGTTATGCCTTGCTTGACCAAAGATGGGGTGGCCGCATCGAGCCAATCTCGCAACGGACCGCGCGTAACAAATGGCGTAACGATCTGTGTTGCGCCCGTATCCGCCGCCCATCGTGCCAAGCCGGCGGGGTCGTTGGCTTGCATCTCCACTGAGGCAACACCAGCGCGCGCAACCGCATCCGCTAGTGCGCCAAGCTCAAACTGAAGGACAAGATCAGATAATGGCAAAGGGGATCGCAGATGACCAGCCATGAGCGTAGCCGCAGTTCGAATATCCAACGCTGAACGGTCGAAATCCTCAACCCGGCAATCCTCGTCCGTGATCAGCAGGGCCGTTGGGCGGCCGGGGTGCGGTGTCACAACCGAACGCAGCGGCAGAACGGAAGGCAGGCCGTCAGGTTCGGTTGCCTCCAGCCCTTGGGTAACCTCGGCCAGTTCATTGCGGCGCGGGGTGAACCGCCCGGCTGTAAAGGTCGAGATATTCTGCGCCTCGGCCGGATAGGGCTTGCCGCGCGTATGCAGCCCGGCCACCCAGCGCCAACCCAGCGTGTTCGAGGCGGCATCCCCATCAAGCAGATGGCGGAAAAAGAAATCCGCCCCCAGCCGCCACGGCAGCCCCAGCGTAAAGATCCAGATCGAGGCGAACCACATCCGCGCATGATTGTGGAGATAACCGGTATCCACCAGTTCGGTGGCCCAAGCATCGAAGCACTCCAGACCCGTTTGCCCGGCCATAGCGCGATCCACATCGCGGCGCAGGCGGCGGTCACGCCCGAGGGTGGCCAGATCAGCGCCCAGCCCATTGCGATAGCTGTCCCAGACTTGCGGGCGGCGTTCCAACCAGCCCTTGAAATAGCCGCGCCAGATCACCTCTTGGACAAATTTTTCCGCATCTTCCGGCCCATGGGCGGACAGCGCCGCGGAAACCGCATCCGTCTCCAGGACCAACCTGCGCCGTATATAGGGTGATAGCATTGAAACTGCCTTGTGTGCGCCAGGGCCGTGGTCGGTATTCCGGCCATTGGCGTATCGCCGCCCCATTCGGGGCACAAAAGCCACCAAGAGTTCTTCGCCGGCGGCACAAGTCGGGGCTAAGTCTTTCATTTTACCGATCTCATTATATCCGTTGTGGGACCTAGCGCGGTGTCGCCAAAGTTCAACTCGAACGTAATGCGCTACATGACCCACACCCTTCCCTAGCGTTCGAAAGTCATTTTGCCATCGGCTTCACTTTCGAAAAGGGCGGTCAATAAAAGTCCACAAAATACTGTAATTAAACACTATTTTAAAAGCGTCCTTCTGAATACCAAAGGCGCTCGATTAGAGACTAAGCGGGTTCAGAGACAGATTTTGGCTATTTAGCCAGTCTCCGAAGGGCGGTCTCAACGGCTAAACCCCATGAAACCAATAGCAAAAAGGGCCCCATAAGGGCCCATCATCTGTTTCGGCAAATGTAATTGGCAGTGCGCTTGGTCTTGGCAGCATCCGCTTGATTGCGCCAGCTTGGATCGTATTCAACCCCGTATGGAGGATCGCTTATAAGTAATAGCGGCTGCACGCCATTCAGTAGGCGCGAAGGGATCGCAAGTGTGATCCGCGAGATGGTCACGCCGCGCCAGATGGAGGCTGCGGAATGACCAAGCCCGACGACACGATCCGCGTGCTGATCCCATTGAAGGTCCGCAAGAAGAACGGGCGGCCCAAGATCCTACCGCCCGCCGACTGTCGGCCCAGCGAGGACCAGACGCAGGACCCGCATGTCCTGCGCGCCATATCGTCCTCACCCTCCTGCGGACCAGTGCCTGCATCAAGGCTGTTCATAAGCGCGTTTAATTCATCATCAGTAAAACCCGTCGGGCCCAGATCGAACTCGGCATCCATCAGATCTGCCAGTTCGAGGTTTAGTAGGTCCTTGTCCCACTCGGCGTTTTCGCTGGAGCGGTTATCCATAATCCGGAAGGCGCGGGCCTGGGCCTCGGTCAAACCCTTGGCCACATGCACCGGCGCAGTCTTAAGACCGAGCTTGCGGGCTGCTTCTAGCCGCGTGTGACCAGCCAGAACCACCATCGCCTCATCGAAGACGATGGGCTGTCGCCAGCCAAACTCCTGGATCGAGGCTGCCACCTTGGCGATAGCCTGCGCGTTGTTATGCGGGTTGCGCGCATACGAGCGTTTTCCCTGCATACAGATTGACGCTCCTCATCTTTGAATTAAGGAACTATGAAAACATCCGCAGCAGGCACGCCACCGACCGAACTGATATTGTCGCGCTTATCACTAAAACAAAGATAATTGACTATCATTGCCCGATTTGCTCTTTTTTCTGCGGTTTAATACTGATTTGCGGCTACCCAACCTAAGGAAAACGACCTTTGCCGCGATCCCAAAGTCCTGCTCTTTTCGTATGTCTGAGATCTTTTGTTTTGCTGCCCTTGCTGAGGCAGCTTGATCAACAATCGGTTCCGGATAGTCCTTCCCAAGCGTAAAATCACTATTGTCGATGAGTGTCTTTTTCCACTTCCATGGCTCATGAATAAACTCATCCGGAACATTCTTTAGCTCATGCACCCAATTTCGAATAAAGCTACCGGTGGGATCGTGCTCAATCGACTGTTTGATAGGATTATAAACACGCATCGTATTTATACCCGTTACACCCGATTGCATTTGCAGCTGACTATAGTGAATGCCGGGTTCGTAGTCCGTGAACAGCTTGGCTAGATGATGGCCTGTAACACGCCAATCCAACCACAACTGATAGCTGGCAAAGCTGACCAACATGGCTCTCATGCGAAAGGTTATCCAGCCCTCTGCTGTCAAATTGCGCATACAGGCATCGATGAAAGGAAAGCCCGTTTGACCACGCACCCAAGCCTGGAAATGCAGCTCATTATGTGTATTCTCACGCAAACCATCAAAGGCCGGATGCATGCAGTGGGTTTCTATCTCAGGCTGATCTTCTAATTTTTGGATGAAGTGACAGCGCCACGCTAAGCGAGAACCAAAGGCGCTAAGGTTACGTCCAAAGCTCTTGTTTTCGTCAGGGGATAATTGGGCGCGGCGTTTGACGATAGATTGCGCAACCTCACGCACAGATAAGGTGCCCCATGCAAGGTGAGCGGAGAGGCGAGAGCAGTGGAACTCAGATAAATCCGGTGCCGAAATATGGTACAGATATCCGCGAGACCGGTAATTTAAAAAACTCCGCAGGTCAGCTACCGCCTGCTGTCGCCCCCCCTTTTGAACTTTGCCGATCGGTGTATTTCCGAACATAGGGTCATTTTTGGGCGGCAATGCCTCTGACCTACAAGACGGCAATGAACATAAATTATTTGGCTTTGATACAATCTTCTCAGCCAAACGTGCATTTCGAATTTTAGACCAGTTATCTCGATTACGCAGTCGTCTCACAACACCGTTGGTGGGCACCTCGTGCAAAGTGATGCCACTTTTTAAACACATTGCCTGAACCGCGATATCTCTGCTGTAAGTCCAAATATTACCTGTTTCTTCATGTGCATAAACGTG
The DNA here is from genome assembly GCA_029252195.1 of Yoonia sp. Taxonomy (GTDB): domain Bacteria; phylum Pseudomonadota; class Alphaproteobacteria; order Rhodobacterales; family Rhodobacteraceae; genus Yoonia. The sequence continues at coordinate 1,522 of JAQXBV010000012.1, read as the reverse complement.
ACCGACATTATGTTTTAAATGGAGGTCTTTAATCACTTCACAAGCATCTCCGACCTTTACAATTAGGCCTTGGCCAAGCTCGGCCAAAGCAACGTCTAGATCATAAAGGCTGTCATGAATAAAATGCCAATGGCGACGAGATGCGAAGGGTTGTTGCCAATATTCAGGCTCAACAATGTAAAGTGGGATGACCGGCGCGTTTGACTCAGCCGCAGCAAGTAACGGGCCATGATCATTAATACGCAAGTCACGCTTGAACCAAACTATACGCGGTGAATACGTCATGCCTTTAACGTTGCTTTCAGTATGGCGATCCACAATTTCAAGACCTACTTATAAGTTTCTCGCCGGCCACCAAAGTCGCGCACACGCTTGCGCCAAGCCCTGTAGCTGCCGCTCTTTAACGTATCACGCATCAGAGTTTTGACCTGCTTGTCGTTGATCCCATATTCAGCCTGAATGTGCGAAAAACTAATTTTATCAGACAAAGCCATTTGTATGATTTCACTGACATGCTCGGGCGGTAAGTCGTATATTTTATTCATGATGTTGAGATAGAGGACAGAAATACAAAGGCAAGTTATCATCGTTAGTCCCGTCCCGCGGTTTGCATCGTATTCCGATACCGCTTGAGACTTCGAAAAGGGCGCTTGCCCGAAAACGCCAAGACCCTGAAAATGCTGCGCTTTTTGAATGCGCCCTTCCGACCACATAGGGCGGTCGGTTAGAGACAAAGTGGGTTCAGAGACCAATTTTGGTCAATTTGGCAGTCTCCGAAGGGCGGTCGCAACTGCTAAACCCTTTTGAAAGAAAAAGAAAAAAAGGGCCCCAGGTGCGAGCGAAGACAACCGCAAGTGGCGCGTGCTGATCCCGCTGCTTAACCCGATCAGCGGCGCGGACTACGGCGACACGCAGTTAGCGCTGTTTCACTTGATGGGCGAGCAAGGCGTGCGCTGCGACGCAGCATTGGCGCGGGTTGGCCAGCCGATCTACTTGCCAAACGTGCCGCCAGCCAAGCGAGACCAGCATGGCCAGCCGCTGTTCTATCATCAGGATCGCCATCGCGGCGGCGGCTACTTTGACGTCGGAAACAGCAGCGTCTGGGGCGTGGTGATCTTGCGCAGGCAGCGTGAGGCTAGAGCCGGGCGAGATATCCAATCTCTACATCTGCCTGCCGACCTGGGGCGATGACTTCGAGGGCTTCACTTGCGTCTTAACCAGCGCAAACGACGCCGCAGCTGCTCTCTCTGATGCTGATCTGATCGTTATTGAGGTCGGCGCGACCCTCAAAGAAAAATTCAAGGAGCATTTATGATGCAAGCCACATGGCTCACGCGCGATAGTGCGCGCCAATTTTACAATATTGCTAGCCGAAATGCCCTCTAAATCGTTATGGGCGCTTTCCCAGATTGGCCTGAAAGCCGCTGTGCCGCACTTCTGGAAATTTGTAAGTTTAACTGGGACCGTGGCCCAATCCCTACGGCAGCAATCCTCTCACGGACCGCTGATCTTATCCTCTCCG
>JAQXBV010000011.1 GCA_029252195.1 Yoonia sp. | reverse complement strand
CAAGCTCAAGGCGTTCTGCTGCGGAAAGAAAACCGGGACAAATCATACCCGTAGCTGAATCGTTCCACGCCCAAGCGTCAAGACGTCAAATTCGGCTTCCGAAGGACTCAGAGTATAACTACGAAAAGCAAACTGAGTGATCGTTGGTCCCGAGACGCACACGGGCATCTAAACCTCATCGGCTTTGTCGCAATGTCGGTGTTTGGGACTTACTACGCGCTTGCACCAAACGCTGGTGAAAGTCGGTTTGCCCAAGTCCATTATGTGGTGACGCTTGCGACAGTCGTAATTCTCACACCTGGAATTGCTATGGCGATCAATGAGCAGAGAGAAATCCTTGCCAAAATTGGCTCGCTAGTCGCATTGCTCTCGATGGGTCTCTTTGCACTCGTGGTAATCCGAAAGGGGGCCGGCACTTCGCCGTGACAAAAGACTTACATTCTGCCAACTGGTCAGATAGCGGCCATCCACCTGACGTCGGGGGATGTCCCCCTACGCTCCCTACTCCATACACAATGTTCGTCTGCAGAAAATTTATGAAGTGGAATTTGGCAGGTCGTTACTTTGCGGACATTTGGTAGCGCCAATAGGATTTGGCCCCGAGACTCTCATATTTTCTAGTTAACAAAGCAGCGGCACTCAAATTCTTGCCGAAGCAGTGGGGAACCAGCGATTCACGCTCATTCCAAAACAAACCGTAACCTATTGAAAAGATTGGTGCACCCAACTGGATTCGAACCAGTGACCTCTGCCTTCGGAGGGCAGCGCTCTATCCAGCTGAGCTATGGGTGCGTCTTAGGGTTTCTATAGCCATACGCGGCGTTCGTCGCAACGCCGAAAAGCTTTACCCGAAAAGATCGTGGCACAACTCAAGCGCATCGACCAAAGCGTCCACTTCCGCATGTGTGTTATACATTGCAAATGACGCGCGGCAGGTGGCGCCTACGCCCATGTGCTCCATCAACGGCATCGCGCAATGGGTCCCTGCCCGCACCGCCACGCCCTTTTTATCGAGTACCGTCGAAATATCATGTGCATGGGCCGCGCCCGCCATCGTAAAGCTGAAGATCGCGCCTTTGGTCGCCGATTGCCCTTGGATATTGAGCCAATTCAACCCGTCGAGCTTGGCCCGCGCATAGGCACCCAAATCCTTTTCATGGGCGGCAATTGCCGCCATGCCGACATCCATCATATAGGTGAGCGCCACGCCAAGGCCGATGGTCTGAACGATGCCCGGTGTGCCGGCCTCGAACTTCATCGGTGCCGCATTATAGGTGACCGCATCGCGCGACACTTCACGGATCATATCGCCGCCGCCCATAAAGGGGCGCATCTCGGCCATGCGGGCGGGATTGACATAGATCGCGCCAGATCCCGTCGGACCGTAAAGCTTATGGCCTGTAATTGCATAGAAATCCGCGCCGATATCTTGCACATCCACAGGCATATGCACCGCTGCCTGCGAGCCATCCACGAGCACCGGCACGCCCTTCGCGTGGGCACCCGCACAGATGGTATTCACATCGACAACCGTGCCAAGCACGTTGGACATCTGCGTCACAGCGACCAGTTTTGTCTTAGGCCCAATCGCGGCAATCACCGCCTCCGGGTCAAGATCGCCATTCGCGTCCACATCAACCCATTTGATCACGACGCCCTGACGCTCGCGCAAAAAGTGCCACGGCACGATATTGGCGTGGTGTTCCATGATCGACAAAACGATCTCGTCGCCGGCCTGCAACCGCGGTGCGGCCCAAGCGTAGGAAACCATATTGATGCCCTCGGTGGTGCCCGAGTTGAGGATGATGTCATCCTCGGACGGCGCATTCAGGAAACGCGCGATCGTGGCACGCACGCTCTCGTATTTCTCGGTCGCGATCGTTGAGAGTGTATGTAACCCACGGTGAACATTGGCATATTCGGACGCGTAAGCAGTGGTGATTGCGTCAATCACAACCTGCGGCTTTTGTGCCGACGCGCCGTTATCAAGGTACACCAGAGGCTTGCCATTGATCTGGCGCGACAGGATCGGGAAATCGGCGCGAATGGCCGCGATATCATACATCTTACTTACTTTCTGCTTCGCGCAAAGTTTGCAGCCATATCACCGCAAATGCGGCCAGCCATACGAGACCAACCAAATGTGTGCCTGCCGCAACTGGCCCTAAAAATCCCGCCATCAGGCCATACAGCAGGGCGGCTGGCGTTGTTGCCAACAGCGACCAGAACAGCGCAAGCCGCGCCGAGTACCAAGAGCCCATGCCGCCGAACAACTTGGCAATCACATGTGAGATCCCTCCAACCGCGTAAAACATCAGCGGCCAGACCATCAACCAGCCTAAAAACTCGTAAGCAATAAGCTGCGATAGCTCGGGCACATCCGCGCCCGGAGCCAGATCAAAGCCCGAAGCAATCCGCGACAGACGCGGCCATTGGGCGATAAAAATAATGATGCAAGCCGACATGAGGAAGGCCAACGCCAAATCTTCGCGCTGCCCACGCGCCAACAGGTCGCGCATTACCGCGCGCGGCCTGCGCCAAGTGCGCATCATATCGGAGGACACCGCCATCAGCCGTGCCGCGCCATCCAGCCTTCAAGGCGGGCGCGCAGGTCATCGGCCAAGGCCTCATCCGCGATCTCCTCAAGGCTTTCGGCCAAAAACGCAAGCGTCAGCAAATTTGTCGCCGTCTGACGTGGAACACCACGCGATTGCAGATAAAACAATGCGTCTTCGTCAATCGCGCCAGAGGTGGAGCCATGCGAGCAGGCCACATCGTCGGCGTAAATTTCAAGCTCGGGTTTCGCCAAAAACTGGCTATCATCATCCAGCAAAAGCGACTGGCTGATCTGATAGCCATCGGTTTTCTGCGCCCCTTCCTTCACCAAAATCTTGCCTTGGAACACGCCGACAGCACCGTTGCGCAGTACCTTTTTGAAGACCTGACGGCTTTCGCCGTTCAGAGCGTCGTGGGTGATAAACACGGTATCGTCATGGTGGAAATCATCGCCGTCCCCAACGCACGCCCCCGCAACATGGGCAACAGCGTCGTCGCCCAGCATCTCGATGATGCATTCATTGCGCGTCAGCTTGCCGTTGAAAGTCAGCGTGAAGGACTTGAAAAGTGATTGATCCGCAAGCTTTGCAAAACAATGGGTTACAGCGCGACGTTCATGATCGCGGCCTTGGCTGCGCACATGGTGGAAAGCCGCACCAGAGGCCACATCAACCTCCAGAACCGAATTGAACCGCGCCGCCGCGGGGCCCGTTTCCAGCAAAGTCACTTCCGCGCCCGCATCCACTTTGACCAGCGAATGCAGCATCACATCAGATCCGGTATCGCCGTGCAAATAGATCAGGTTGATCGGCTTGGCCACTTTACCCATTGCATGGATCACTACGCCGTCACTGGCAAAGGCCGAGTTCAGCGTCGCCAATGGCCGTGCAACAGGTGTCTGCCCGCGCGCTTCCAATGTGCCGTAAAGCTCGGTCGCCCAATGGATATCCGCACCTGCCACATCGGCCAGTCGTGTGATCGTCACACCTTCGGCTTCAAGGTCATCCGACGCGTCCGCATCAAACACGCCGTCCACAAAGACGATTTTCAAACGGTCAACCGCGTCGAACATCGGGGCTTCGTCATTGTGAAACAAGGCCGCTTGCGGCGCATCTGCTTGGGTCAAAGACGCCGGATCAGTGTATTTCCAATACTCGTCACGCTTATGCGGCAGACCCATGGTCATGAGACGCGACGAAGCGTCCTTGCGCGCGACATCGAGACCAGCAGGCAGGCTCATGCCAGCCAAACGGGCCTCTGTCGCGTCCGATTTCAGCTTGGCAACCGCCATTACGCCACCTCTGACAGAAGATCGGCATAGCCGTTGTTTTCAACTTCAAGCGCGAGTTCGGGGCCACCGGTTTTGATGATCCGACCGTCCGCCATGATATGCACGACGTCAGGCTTAATGTGGTCAAGCAAACGCTGGTAGTGCGTGATCACGAGGAACGAGCGGCCTTCCGAGCGCAGCGCATTCACGCCTTCGGCCACCAGTTTCATCGCATCCACATCAAGGCCCGAATCCGTCTCGTCCAAGATGCACATCTTTGGTTCTAGCATGGCCATCTGAAGGATTTCATTGCGCTTTTTCTCACCGCCAGAAAAGCCGACGTTTACGGGACGCTTCAGCATATCCGCATCAATGTGCAGTGTTTTCGCCTTGGCGCGGACAATCTTGAGAAAGTCACCCGCCGAAAGTTCCTCTTCGCCGCGCGCCTTGCGCTGAGCATTCACCGCCGTGCGCAGGAACGTCATGTTGCCGACACCCGGGATTTCTACAGGGTATTGGAACGCGAGGAAAAGGCCCGCTGCGGCGCGCTCGTCGGGTTCCATATCCAACAGATCGACGCCGTCCAATGTGGCCGAGCCGCCCGTCACTTCATAGCCGTCTTTACCCGACAGAATGTAAGACAGGGTCGATTTGCCAGAGCCGTTCGGCCCCATGATCGCATGCACTTCGCCCGCGCCAATGTTCAGGTTAACACCCTTGAGGATTGTCTTATCTTCATCTTGAAGGTCAGCCATCAGGCCTATGATTTCTAGCATCTTTTACTCTCCTACAGAGGGGACGAATTGGATTTTAAACGGGAAAACCCCGCAAACCGAACGGCTTGCGAGGCAAATTTAATACGGCCGCTTTGGCCGGTTAGAGCATATATGTCGCGCCCAAGAATGTGACGCTGCCCGCCGTGGTCGTGGCTTGCACCATCGCGACGAACTCGGGTGAGTAGATCAGCGCGAACTGCTCGGGAAACATCCAGACGAGGTTGTGCATCGAGGCGACCATTGCCCCCGCACCCGCAAATTGCGCGCCCAAGTGTGGCATCGTCTTGAGACGCAGCAATCCGCCCAGAACGAGGGCGAAGACACCTGCGACCCCGTAGGTCAGAAACGGTGCTTCGTGCGTGAAAAGACTGAACCGGCAGCATAACAGATGGCTGAACATCAGAGCGACTGCCCCCAAAAACAGCGAAGGGAACAGGGCCGAAAAACCTGCTTTCTTGAGCTTTTTGCGATTGATCACATCTTTGGAGACCCGCTTGGGAATGGTCATTTCGAGCTCTGGATCGTAATACGATTTGTTGCGAGGATCGGCGATCCGCGCCACGCGTAAATTGAACTCGCCCAGTTGTTGTGCCATCGCCATTTGTGTCGATCCTCAGGTAAAACCTCAGATTAACATTAGCGTAATCACTGCGGCCCAAATAAGGCGCAGAGCGGGCAGAACCGCGACCGATATGAACAATTGGGCAAGACACGATTAACCGACCGATCCTTCGAGTGAAATGGCCACAAGCGCTTGGGCTTCCATTGCAAATTCCATGGGCAGTTCTTGCAGAACATCCTTGATGAACCCGTTCACGACCAAAGCGACGGCCTGCTCTTCGTCCATCCCGCGCGAGCGGCAATAGAACAGCTGATCATCGTCCACCTTGGATGTCGTCGCCTCATGTTCCACACGGCTCGAGTTGTTCTTCACCTCGATATAAGGCACCGTATGCGCCCCGCACTGCGAGCCGATCAAAAGGCTGTCGCACTGGGTGTAATTGCGGCTGTCTTTCGCTTTCGGGTGCATCGACACAAGGCCCCGGTAGGTGTTCTGTGCCTTGCCCGCCGAGATCCCCTTGGAGACAATCCGCGACTTTGTGCGCTTGCCCAAGTGGATCATTTTGGTGCCGGTATCGGCCTGCTGCATGTTGTTGGCGATGGCGATAGAGTAGAACTCGCCTTGGCTGTCGTCGCCGCGCAGGATGCAGCTTGGATATTTCCATGTCACCGCAGAGCCCGTCTCGACCTGCGTCCAGCTCACTTTCGCGCGCGCACCACGGCAATCGGCCCGTTTGGTCACAAAGTTATAGATGCCGCCGACACCGTTCTCGTCACCTGGGAACCAGTTTTGCACGGTGGAATATTTCACCTCAGCGTCTTCTTCGACGATGATCTCGACGACCGCCGCGTGGAGCTGTGCCACATCGCGCTTTGGTGCCGTGCAGCCCTCAAGGTAGGAAACATATGACCCCTTGTCGGCAATGATCAGCGTGCGCTCGAACTGGCCTGTGTTTTCCGCGTTGATGCGGAAATATGTAGATAGCTCCATCGGGCACCGCACACCGGGCGGGATGTAGACGAACGAACCATCCGAGAACACGGCAGAGTTCAGCGTCGCGTAAAAGTTGTCGGAGGCAGGCACGACGGTGCCCAGATACTTCTTCACCAGATCAGGGTATTCGCGGATCGCCTCGGAAATCGAACAAAAGATCACGCCTGCCTTTTTCAGCTCCGCTTGGAACGTCGTGCCCACAGAAACAGAATCGAACACCGCATCCACGGCCACCTTGCGGCCTTCCGCTGGCGGCAAATCCGCACCTTCAACGCCTGCCAAAATCGCTTGCTCTTTCAAAGGGATACCAAGCTTGGCATATGTCGCCAACAGCTTTGGATCGACGTCATCCAAGGACTTCGGCTTCACTGCCATGCTTTTCGGGCGCGCATAGTAATAGATGTCTTGGAAGTCGATGTCAGGGTAGTTGACCATCGCCCATGTCGGCTCTTCCAGCTTTTCCCAGCGCGCGAAAGCATCCAGACGCCAATCGGTCATCCACTGCGGCTCTTCGTTCTTGGAGGAAATCAGCTTGACGATATCGGGGTTCACGCCTTTGGGGGCGTAATCCATCTCGATCTCGGTTTCCCAGCCATATTTATAGGCGCCAGACAGGGCCGCCACCGCATCTACGGTGTCCTGATCTACGCCGTCTTTGACGTCAACTTGATCTACAGTCGCCATATGTCTTACTCCTTAACCCCGCGCCCATCCGCGCGCGTGTTTTTGCGTCCATGCCTGCGCAAAGCGCAGAACTTCATCTTCCGTCGTCTCAATGCCCAGCGACACGCGTACAGCGCAGCGGGCATCGTCATCGCTATATCCCAAGGCCGCCAACACGGGGCCGGCCTTAACCTTGCCGCTTGAGCAGGCCGAGCCTGCCGAAATTGCAAAGCCAGCAAGATCAAGCGCCATGACTTGTGTCTCGCCCTTCCAGCCTTTCGCAATGAAGCAACTGGTGTTTGGGAGGCGTGGATATTCTTTCCCGACAGAAATAGTCTGCTCTGCCGATGTCTCAATGGCCTTTTCTAGAATATTTCTAAGTTGCGCAACCCGCTCCCAGCGCCCATCGGCCAAATCTTGTTGGGCAGCCGCACAAGCGACCCCAAATCCAGCAATCGCCATGACGTTTTCGGTGCCAGACCGACGACCCATTTCTTGGCCACCGCCCTTGATCTGCGCTGCCAAATCCGTTCCCGCAGGCATAATCAGCGCCCCGATCCCCTTGGGGCCGCCGAATTTATGGGCCGAGAGAAAAACCATCTGCACGCCTGACCACGCGAAAGAGAACGGCACCTTGCCAAACCCTTGGGTCAAATCGCTGACAGCCAAGCCTTGCGGCAAATCCTGCACCAATCCCGTTTCCGAATTGGCAAGTTGTACAACTGACTGCGCGGGCTCGCTGACGACTACGCGCCCATCAACGACAGGCAAAGTCGCCTCGACCCAAGCAGCAACCGCCGCGTGCTCAAGCCCGGAGGCCTGCAATCCGCGCCCCGCCAAGCAAAGTGCCGCCGCTTCTGTGGCCCCCGACACAAACACAACGTCAGCGCCGGAAGCACCAACAGCCTCGGCCACTTGCGCGCGCGCGGTCTCTACAAGCCCCTTGGCCGCGCGCCCTTCGGCATGCACAGAAGACGGATTGCCGACGACATCCATCGCCGCAATCATCGCCGCCCGCGCCTCGGCCCGCAAAGGGGTCGTCGCATTATGATCCAGATACACGCGGCTCATTCTTCGTCGATCACCTCGAATAATGCGGGCACCGCAGGGCAAGGGACCATATCATTGGCCACAACATCCGACAGCCGCGTTTGATGTAAAAACACATAAACGTTGGCGCTTAAACCTTCCCACAAGCGGTTGGTCAGCGATTGCGCCCGGCTGCCAGAGGCCGCCCCCGAGGCACCTGCCCCCTTATGCATCGCGCTCACGGTTTCATCGACAGCGCCCAAAATCACGGACACTCGAATTTCGGAGGCCGCTCGTGCAAGCCGATACCCACCGCCTGGCCCGCGTACGGATTCAACCAATTCTGCACGGCGCAGCTTCACAAATAACTGCTCCAAATAGGCCAGCGAAATATCCTGACGTTTGGAAATCTCGGTCAAATTGACCAAACTTCCTTTGGGTTGCAGCGCCAAGTCAGCCAGAGCAACCATCGCGTAACGCCCTTTCGTGCTCAGTTTCATCGGCAAACCCCTTCAAATAAGTATAAAGACGCAATTTCATTGACGTTTGGATGTCGCGACATTAGGTGCAAGACAACCAAGCGCATGGGCGAACCCATGTGTTTAGAATCTTTCTAAAGTGCCTGAGCGTTTTCGTCAAGAATAGCGAGAGGCCCATTGCATAAGAAGGCCATTGCCATGCCCGAAGTCATCTTCCCTGGTCCAGAGGGCCGTCTCGAAGGTCGTTACCACCCGCAAAAGGACCGCGACGCTCCGATTGCGATCGTGCTGCATCCCCATCCGCAGTTCGGCGGGACAATGAACAACCGTGTTGTTTATAACCTGCACTACGCTTTCTATAACATGGGGTTCACCGTTTTGCGGTTTAACTTCCGTGGCGTCGGACGCTCTCAAGGTGAATACGACCAAGGCGTTGGCGAATTGTCGGATGCGGCTTCCGCACTCGATTACTTGCAGTCGATGAACAACAATTCCAAGCATTGCTGGGTCGCAGGTTTCTCATTTGGTGCGTGGATCGGCATGCAGCTTTTGATGCGCCGCCCCGAAATCACAGGCTTTATCTCTGTGTCGCCGCCTGCGAATATGTATGACTTCAGCTTTCTCGCACCCTGCCCTGCGTCGGGCCTGATCATCAACGGCTCTGCCGACCGCGTGGCCCCGCCTGCGGACACAGTCACGCTTGTCAACAAACTGCACGAGCAAAAGGGCATCACCGTGACCCACGACGAAATGGAAGGCGCAGGCCACTTCTTTGAGGATCCGCACATGGACCCAATGATTGGCACCGTTAAATCTTACGTCCGTCGTCGCCTCACAGAGAACACACGCTAAATGTCGGATTATACGCTCAATACCGCCAACGAACTCGCCGATCTGGCCCTTGCCGAGGCGGAAGCTTGCGGCGACACCAAGATCGTGGATCAAATCGGCGAGATTTTGGGCGCGTCATCCCAATACTTGCAAGAGGCCTATTTGACGGCGGTGCGTGTACGCCGCGCTGAAAAACGTGCGCGTGAAATGCTGGCGGCTTCCGCGGCCAAACGCGGGGGCTAAGGCTTGGTTCGGATCGACCAGCAACTTGCCTTTCTGGCCGAAGCGGACAAGCTCAAATCCGTCGAGCGCGGGACGACCCTGCACGACAAATCGCGGCAAGAAAACTCGGGCGAGCATAGCTGGCACATCGCCCTTTATGCACTGATCATGGCCGAACATGCGACACGGCCCGTGGATGTATCCCGCGTGATCAAAATGCTGCTGGTCCACGATCTTGTGGAAATAGATGCCGGAGACGTGCCGATCCATTCGGCCGCCGCCCGCGATACAGCAGCCCAAAACGCTGCCGAGCAAGCGGCGGCGGACCGTATCTTTGGCCTGCTCCCTCCCGACCAAGCGCAAGACTTGCGCGCCTTGTGGGAAGAGTTCGAAGCCGCCGAGACCGATGACGCAATCTTCGCAAAATCTATCGACCGTGTGCAGCCAGTGATTTCGAACCTTGAGGCAGGCGGCGCAAGCTGGATCGACTATAACGTGACCCGCGAGCAGCTGGAAACGCGGGTCGCGAGCAAAGTTAAACGTGGCGCGCCCGTGATTTGGGAGGCGCTCAAACTGCGGATCGACGCTTGGTTTGAAGCGTGAAAAAACCGCACTCGCCCCCAAGCCATTTCACCCGAACAATGCACGCGGACCTGATCGAGATGTTGCGTGCAGAGCCCTCTCCCGAACAGCTCAATAACGTGCTGCGTCATCTGGCGAAATGGCGCGCCAAACTCATCCACAACACGGTCGTACAAAAAACTGGGCATATCGTGAAAAACGGGCCATTTGCGGGCATGCATTACGGGGTGGGTGCGACCGAAGGTGGCTCTGTCCCTCGGCTCCTTGGCGGCTATGAGGCTGGCCTTGCGCCCATTATCGACCAAATCGTCGAAAGCGCGCCCGACCTCATTATCGACGCGGGCTGTGCAGAGGGCTATAATGCGGTGGGTCTCGCCCGCAGAATTCCAACGGCCACCGTTTGGGCCCGCGACGCCAACCGCAAAGCAATCACAACCTGCAACGAGCTTGCCAAGCTCAACGGTGTTGCGGACCGAGTTCAGACAGGCGGCATCCTGGTTCACGGCGATTTTGATATCTGCCTGCGACACCGCACGGTCGTGATTTGCGATATTGAAGGCGCTGAAATAGACTTGCTGGATCCCAACCGCGCCAAAGGATTGCTGGCAGCAGATATCTTGGTTGAATGCCACCCCCATGCAGACCCTCACGTTGTGGAAATCCTGCAAACCCGCTTCGCAAAAACCCACAACATCCAAGAAATCGGGCGTAAAATTGACACGGGTTCACTTCCAAAATGGATGGATTCGTCCAGCGATCTTGATCGCCTGCTTGCCTTGTGGGAATGGCGCAGTATGGCAACCCCTTGGCTTTGGATGACCACAAAACCTGCCAACCAATAGCCGACCACATGATTGGGGCCCAACCAACAGCCAAACCTTCGCAAGCAAAGACGAATAAATGTTCATAATCAATGCGATCCGCAGCTTCGCCCGCACCAACCCGCTGACCGTCGCCCTTGGCTTACAAGGGATCGTGTTGAGCGTCTTTGGCTATTCGCTCCTGACCAGCGGTCCGATTGATGTCACGACTTCGACGGGGCAAGTGGATATTACCTATGTCTTGGGCTCTCTCAAGATCGAGGCTATTGCTGCGATCTTGATGCTTGCGATCATCGCGCTTCTTGGCTGGGGTGCGCAAACCCGCCTGACCACACGGACAGACCACCACGGCATCAGATGGGCCATTGCAACATTGGGCCTGCCCGTCGTGCTAACATTCTTTATCGGTGCGATCATTGTGATCGGCGGCGATGATGCGGGGCAAAACATGATTTTGCTGAAACTTTTTGTCTTTTGCATCACGGTGGGTGTCTTTGAAGAAACCCTCTATCGCGGCACGCTTTATCACGGGCTGTCGCGGCACCTCTCGCCATTTTGGGCACTGATGGTCTCGTCGGCGCTGTTCGGGCTGTTTCACATGCAAAACATCATGGTCGGTCAAGACATTGCTGCGACCATGTTCCAATCCTTCAACGCATTTGCACTTGGGATCGTTTTTGGTGCCATCATGCTGCAAACCAATTCGATCTGGTGGGCCATCGGGTTGCATACTGTCTGGAATGCATTTTTGTTCTTTAGCGCGTATGTCGCGCAAGTGCAGCCGCAGCTTGTCAACCTGAAGCCCGAAGATTTTGCCGAAAACCAGCGTGACGCCGCCATCAGCCTTTCTGCCTTTGGGCTTCCGCTGTTTCTGGCGGGTCTTGGGATGCTCATATTTTTTCGTTGGGCCAAGCGCATGCGGGCCGCTGACGCAATGGCCTAGGCAAAACAGCCGGTTTCCGCCGATCAACGTTTGACACCCAGCCATTTGAGGCTTAGAGGCCCCGTTACGGGCCGAAGACTTGGCGATGGATGCAAGTGAGCGCCTGTTTATGGAACCCAACTGCCGGTTGCACTTGGGGCGCACAATTGAAGTATCCGTCCGAAAGCTACCTATGAAACCTATGATTTCGACCCTTGCCGCTGCTTTGGCAAAACAGGGCTATGAGACCCTGACCCCCGTTCAAGATGAAGTAACAAACCCAGAGTTTGAAGGCAGAGACCTGCTGGTCTCTGCGCAGACAGGGTCTGGTAAAACAGTTGGCTTCGGCCTTGCCATTGGCCCGACCATCCTGACAGAGGACGGCACATTCGGCCCAGCCGCACGCCCCCTCGCCATTGTGATCGCCCCGACACGCGAGCTTGCCTTGCAAGTGAAGCGCGAGCTTCAGTGGCTTTATGCGGCCGCTGGCGTGACCATGGCCTCCTGCGTTGGCGGGATGGATATGCGCGACGAGCGCCGTGCGCTTGAACGTGGTGCACATATCGTTGTTGCCACACCGGGCCGCCTGAAAGATCACGTTATGCGTGGCTCGATGGATATGTCCGACATCCGCGCGATTGTGCTGGACGAAGCAGATGAAATGCTGGATCTGGGCTTCCGCGAAGATCTCGAATTCATCTTGGGCGAAGCGCCCGAGACCCGCCGCACCCTGATGTTCTCGGCCACCGTGCCAGCGGCCATCGCGAAACTGGCGAAATCCTACCAAAAGAACGCCGTGCGCGTGCAAACTGTCTCCAAAGAGAGCCAGCACACCGATATCGAATACCGTGCGCTCAACGTGGCCAACCACGACATCGATAGTGCGATTATCAACACCCTGCGCTACTACGATGCGCCAAACGCGATCGTTTTCGCCAATACACGCGCCATGGTCACACGGCTGACCACACGTCTGTCCAATCGCGGCTTTCAGGTTGTGGCGCTGTCGGGTGAGCTGTCACAACAAGAACGCTCTCACGCGCTCCAAGCGATGCGCGACGGTCGGGCGCGTGTTTGTGTGGCCACTGACGTCGCGGCACGCGGCATCGACCTGCCGAACCTTGAGCTCGTGATCCACGCCGAACTGCCCACCAATGCCGAAACATTGCTGCACCGCTCTGGCCGCACAGGCCGCGCGGGTCGCAAAGGCGTCTCCGCGCTGATCGTGCCCGCAAAGATGAAGCGTCGCGGACAGAACCTGCTGACATGGGGCAAGCTTGAGGCCACTTGGGCCACGCCACCTTCGGCAGAAGACGTGATCGAAAAAGACCGCGAGCGTCTGCTGGAAGACCCGATCTGGGCGGAAACATTCACCGAAGAAGAAACCGCATTCGCCGGCAAGCTTCTGGAGCTTCACGCCCCCGAGGTCATCGCGGCGGCTTACTTGCGCCTGTTCGCAGGCAAGCAATCGGCCCCCGAGGACCTGTCCGAATACAAAGAGGGCCCGCAAAGTGCGGCACGCGCCGACCGTCCTGACCGCTCGCCAAAAGAGCGCAAGGAATTCGGCCCGTCCAAGTGGTTCTCGGTCGATGTTGGCCGTGAAGGCAAGGCAGAGGCCCGTTGGCTGTTGCCGATGATCTGCACCGCAGGCGGCATCACCAAATCCGAGATCGGCGCGATCCGCATTCAGTCCAACGAGACGTTCGTTGAAATCTCCGAGCCAGCGGTTGCGGGCTTCCTGAAATCCGTGGGCAAAGACATGTCCTTGGAAAACCAGGCGAAACTCACAGCCCTCGACGGCCCACCACAATTGGGAGAGCGCGGACCACGCGTGACAAAGCGCGACTACGACGACAAGCCACGCGCGCCCCGCGAGGACCGTCCACGCAAGCCGCGCGACACCTCAACGCCGCCACCATCGGCACAAGAGAACGTTGCCGCGATCCAGCCAACAGGCGATGAGCCTCGCGCCAAGCCGCGCCACAAAAAGTCGAGTTTCGCAAAGCCAGAGCGCCGCGATTACGGCGATGCAGTTGTGGCCATCAAGAAACCTTACAAGGCCCGCGACGACGAAAGCCGCCCTGCCTTCAAAGGGAAGTCTGAAGGCTACAAGGGCAAAGCTGAGGGCGCGAAGCCTGCTTACAAAGGCAAGTCCGAAGGCTACAAGGGCAAGTCAGACGACAGCAAGCCCGCCTATAAAGGCAAATCCGAAGGCTACAAAGGTAAGACAGACGACAAGCCCGCATTCAAAGGTAAGTCCGACGGCTACAAGGGAAAATCAGACGGCGGCAAGCCAGCCTACAAAGGCAAATCTGACGGTCCAATGGGCGGCAAGCCGAAACCGAAGGCGTCCGATACCTCCAAGCGGTTCGTCCCGCCAGGTGGTAAGCCTGCGGGCCGTGCCGCGCCAAAACGTAGCGCACCAAAGCGGTAAAACGCCGCCACATTTCTGACACAATCTCGCCTCTTGGTCGGCATAATTATCTGCAAAGGTAATTTTATCGCCCGATCAAGAGGCGCGCGGAAGCACCGCAAAACTGAGGCAGCAAAAGGATGAGAGCAATGGCACAAGCCAAGCCCATCGGTCAAAAACCAGCACCGCAACCGCGCCCTGCGCCTGTTGCAACCAAGGGCAAAACTCCCGTGCCCACGCCAGTTTTCACCGATTACGCGAGCATCTGACGATCATGATGACGGCCAGAGGGCCGCTTGCTATTAGGGTCCTCCCCCTTGATCCCAAGCGCCCACTGGCCCTTTTTATGCAAAGGGTCTAGATTGCTCCGATGGCAGCTTTAACAACCATCCGAAACATTGGCCCCGCACAGGAAAAAGCGCTCAAAGCGGTTGGTATTCGCACGGCCGAAGAATTGCATGCGCTTGGCGCTGATGGCGCATACACTCAACTTCTGCAATCCGGTACCCGCCCTCATTTCATCATGTATTATGTGCTGCACATGGCGTTGCAGGGTCGCCCGTGGAACGCCTGCAAAGGTGAAGAGAAACAAAAGCTTAGAATGCGTTTTGACGAGATTAAATTAGCTGCATTCGATGCAGACAGGTCGGAATTGGAAGCGTTTCTCAACCGCATCGGCGTCATCGCGCGGGGCTAAGCCACCCAAAAAAAAGCCGCCACGCATCCTCTGCGCAGCGGCTCTTCACCTCTTAAAAAGGCGATTTAGCCAACCAGTTCAAGACCGGAGAAGAAGAATGCGATTTCTTCTGCCGCTGTTTCTGGTGCGTCGGACCCGTGCACGGAGTTCTCGCCGATGGAGAGCGCGAATTCTTTACGGATTGTGCCTTCTGCCGCGTCCGCTGGGTTTGTTGCACCCATAACTTCGCGGTTTTTCGCGATTGCGTCTTCACCTTCAAGAACCTGGACCACGATTGGCTCGGAGATCATGAATTCGCAAAGCTCGCCGAAGAATGGACGCGCTGCATGCACGCCGTAGAACTGCTGTGCTTGTGCCAATGTCAACTGAATGCGCTTGGATGCGACGATACGCAGGCCAGCGGCCTCGAATTTCGCAGCGATTGCGCCTGTCAGGTTACGCTTTGTTGCGTCTGGCTTGATGATAGAGAATGTACGCTGAATTGCCATGATGGGCCTCTTTTGCTGGTGTCTGGGGATGAATCCCCGTGAATTGATGCGCGCGAACTAACACGCAAGCCACACCTTGAAAAGCGGTGATTGACGCGGGCCGCTACATCGGGCAAAGCCCCCTCATGCTTAAAATATCTGACATCACATATTCCGTCGCTGGCCGCACCTTGGTCGAGCATGCTTCTGTCACCATCCCGACTGGCCATAAGGTCGGCCTTGTGGGGCGCAACGGCTCTGGCAAAACGACCCTGTTCAAGATCATCCGTGGCGAGATGGTGCTCGACACGGGCGTCGTGAACATGCCGCAGGGCTGGAAAATCGGCGGCGTATCGCAAGAGGTGCCCGGCAACGAGGTCTCTTTGATCAACACCGTGCTGCGTGCCGACGTCGAGCGCGAGGCGCTTTTGGCCGAGGCCGAAACTGCCACCGACCCGCACCGCATCGCCGAAGTGCAGACCCGCCTGTCCGACATCGACGCGTGGTCCGCAGAGGCGCGCGCGGCCTCTATCCTCAAGGGTCTCGGCTTTACGCATGAAGAGCAGCTGCAACCCTGCTCCGCTTTCTCTGGCGGTTGGCGGATGCGCGTGGCCTTGGCCGCTGTTCTGTTTTCCGAGCCTGACCTGCTCCTGCTCGACGAGCCGACCAACTATCTCGACCTTGAAGGCGCACTTTGGCTTGAGGCTTACCTCGTCAAATACCCGCACACCGTCCTGATCGTCAGCCACGACCGCGAACTGCTGAACCGCTCTGTCGGTGGCATTCTGCACTTGGAAGACAAGGGCCTGATCTATTACACAGGCACCTACGATATGTTCGCCAAGCAGCGCGCGCAAAAGCGTGCCTTGTTGGCCTCCGCTGCGAAAAAGCAGGACGCCAAGCGCGAACACCTGCAAGCCTTCGTCGACCGTTTTAAGGCGAAAGCCTCCAAAGCCAAACAAGCCCAGTCCCGTGTTAAGGCATTGGAAAAGATGGAAACAATTCGCGCACCCGAAGATGTGGCACGCACCGTTTTCACCTTCCCAAAGCCCGAAGAACTGTCTCCGCCGATCATCGCGACCGAAGGGGCTGCGGTTGGCTACGGCGACACGATCATCCTGCGCGACCTGAACCTGCGCATTGACCAAGACGACCGCATCGCGCTTTTGGGGCGCAACGGCGAAGGCAAATCGACCCTGTCGAAAATGCTCTCGGATCGTCTGCAAATCGCACATGGCAGCATGGTCAGCTCCAACAAACTGCGCATCGGCTTCTTTGCGCAGCACCAAGTGGATGAACTCTTCATTGACGAAACGCCATTACAGCACCTGATGCGCGAACGCGCCTCGGAAGGGCAAGCGCGTCTGCGCGCCCGTCTGGCAGGGTTCGGCCTTGGTGCAGATCAAGCCGATACCGAAGTAGGCCGCCTCTCTGGTGGACAAAAGGCGCGTTTGTCGCTCTTGCTGGCCACCCTGCCCGCACCGCACCTTTTGATCCTCGACGAGCCGACCAACCACCTCGATATCGAGAGCCGCGAGGCGCTTGTCGACGCGCTCACAGCCTACACAGGTGCCGTGATCCTTGTGAGCCACGATATGCACTTGCTGTCGATGGTTGCTGATCGTCTCTGGCTCGTCAAAGACGGCCATGTGACCCCTTACGAGGACGATCTTGAGGCTTACCGCAAAATGCTCCTGACGCCTGACAAACCCATGGGCAAGGACAAGGGCAAAGCCAAGGACGCTGCGCCAAAGGTCGAGACCTTCACCCGCGAGCAAATCCAAGCGCTGCGCGCCGAGGCCAAGAAATCCGAAGAGCGTGTCAACAAAATCAACGACATGCGCGATAAACTTGCCAAGAAACTTGCGGACCCCGCGCTTTATGATGACGGCAAAGCGGGGGAGCTTGCGACGTGGAACAAGAAATACGCTGAAGTGATGAACGGGTTAGAGCGGGCCGAATCCATGTGGATGCAATCCCTCGAAAAACTTGAAAAAGCGCAGAGAAAATGACCGAGCTTCCCGCCCTGATCGCGGCCTTCACGACGCTGTTCATCATCATCGACCCGCCAGGGTTGGCGCCGCTTTTCGTGGCCCTGACCCAAGGCATGAGCGCCACACAACGTCGCGCAATCGCGCTGCGGGCCTGTATCATCGCGGGTGGTTTGATGCTGGCGTTCCTCTTTATCGGCGAGGCACTGTTGGGGTTTGTCGGCATCTCGATGCCAGCCTTCCGCATCGCGGGCGGTATCCTGTTGTTCCTCACAGCACTTGAGATGCTGTTCCAGAAACGCCAAGCCCGCCGCCAGGAAAATGCCGACGAGGGCGCAGCCGAGCACCACGACGATCCGTCTGTCTTCCCGCTTGCCCTGCCCCTGATCGTCGGGCCCGGTGCCATCACAACGATCATTTTGCTCGCAGGCCAGGCCCGGTCAGCGTTTGATTTTGTGGCCATTGCTGGCGTCATGTTTGCTGTGCTGATCCTCGTGTTTGCGGCGCTTATGGTCGCGATCCCGCTGGACCGCATCTTGGGCAAGACAGGGATCAATATCCTGACGCGGCTTTTGGGCATGCTGCTGGCCGCTCTTGCCATTCAATTTATCCTCGACGGTGTCGCGCAGTCTTTTGGTATTGGTCTTTAACCCCTATATCCAAGTCATGAATGCAGATGACACAGCAAACCTGATCTACCTCGGTCTCTTGGGCGGCGCGCTGTCGCTGTCTTATATCGTCGCGAGCCGGACAAATTTAGGCAAAACCATGCAACACGCAGGCATTTGGATTATGATTTTTATGGGCGCTATTGCTGTGATCGGGATTTGGCCCGAGATCAAAAACACGCTCACGCCGCAGCAGACCTATGTCAACGACACGACGATCGTGCTGCCAAAGCGGCCCGACGGGCACTATTACATCACCCTCCAGGTGAACGGGAAATCGGTCGAATTTGTGGTCGACACAGGAGCCAGCCAAGTCGTTCTTAGCCGCCAAGACGCCCGTAGCGTCGGCATTGATCCAAGTGCTCTGGCCTACCTCGGCACCGCCAATACCGCCTATGGCGCCGTGCGGACGGCCTCTGTCCGCCTCGACACTGTGACCTTGGGAAACATCAGCGATCAAAATGTGCGGGCTGTGGTCAATGACGGCGACATGGACGGCTCGCTTTTGGGAATGACCTATCTCAACCGCTTTGACAGTATCACAATCAGAGACAATGAACTTATCCTCACCCGCTAGGAGCCGCTAGGAGCCGCCATGAAATCCCTGTTTGTTCTTAGCCTACTGGCCCTTTGCGCTTGCGCACCAGCGCAGACGGAATTGCCCGAAGACTTTAACGCAGAGTTCGCCTTTTAAGATGCGCCGCTTTCGGCCTTTTTGACCCATGACCCGTCAACTTGCGCCCAGTATTGCGCCTGACAGCCCGCGTCTGACAGCATTTTCCACTGCCCGCGCGCATGGTTCAGCGCGGCGTCATCATAGCCGTCAAACAAGATGCAAGACCGCTGCGACAGTCCCACTTCAGCAGGCGTAATCGCAGCCCCGTCGATGCTCATCAGGCAGTCAAAGCCGTCCGCGGTTATATCAATGCCCAACAGAACTGGCTGCACGGCATCATGAGCGCCGCCTGCCATGCCATGGGGCAAAAACGAAGTGGGATGGCCCGCCCAAAGCGCCTCATCCAGCCGCTTGAGTAAATCCTCCCTACGCCCGCGTACTAACACGCGCCAGCCCGCCCCCCGCGCCTTGCCCACCAACATGGGCAAGGTCTGGTCCAGCGGTGTCTCCGTCAAATGGTAGAAATATACAGCGCCCACTTAGGCCTCGTAATTATCTGAAATAAAACGGTTTAGCGTCATAACGCCCCAGCCCGTCGCACCTGCGGGCGCAAACTTTGTGCCGCCCTTGATCGAGGCCACGCCCGCGATATCCAAATGCGCCCATGGGGTCTCGGGCTTTACAAAACGCGCCAGAAACTGCGCCGCCGTGATTGAGCCCGCATCGCGGGTCCCGCCTGTGTTGCGCATATCGGCAATCCGGCAGTCAATCATTTTGTCATAAGCCGCAGAGAGCGGCATCCGCCAAGCGCCTTCCCCTTCGGCCCCTGCGGCCTTCAAGAACGCAGCGCTCAGGTCATCAGAATTTGAAAAGACCCCCGCGTTCTCATGACCAAGGGCCACGATAATAGCGCCTGTCAAAGTCGCAAGGTTGATCATGCCCACAGGTTTAAACCGCTCTTGCGTGTACCACAACACGTCCGCCAGCACCAAACGCCCCTCGGCGTCCGTGTTCACGACTTCGATCTTGTCACCCTTCATGGAGGTCACAACATCACCGGGGCGGACCGCATTGCCCGAGGGCATATTCTCGACAAGACCCAAGACACCCACGACATTGGCCTTGGCCTTGCGCTGCGCCAGCGTGCGCATGACGCCCGAGACGACACCCGCGCCGCCCATATCCATGGTCATGTCTTCCATGCCAAGCGCCGGTTTGATGCTGATCCCGCCAGTATCAAAAACGACGCCTTTGCCCACAAGCGCAAATGGCGCCTCATCGCCGCCTCCATGCCATTGCATGACAACGACCTTGGACGGGCTGACGGAGCCCTGACCGACGCAAAGCAGCGCGCCCATGCCCATCTTTTCCAAGGCGGCCTCTTCCAGAACTTCGACCTTCAGCCCCAGCGCCTGCATCTCGGCCAAACGGTCGGCAAAGTTGCTTGTTGTTAGGATATTTGCGGGCTCGTTGGTCAGGTCTCGGGTGAAAAACACGCCCCCAGCAATCGCAGAAATCAATTTAGAATCAATACTTTCCAGCTTTGAGCTCATAAATTTCACCGTGCTACGCGGCTTAGGGGCTGCAGTTTTATGGGCGCTGAAGTCATAGTCACGCAAGGCCAAACCCAGCGCCACATCGGCCAGCTTTCCAAGATTGCCTGCCAAAACCGTCAGGTCCAGCGGCCCTTTTTCTTGCGCCAAAGCCGCGCCTGCAAGCCGCGCGGCCTCTTGCGTCGGACGGCGCGACAGCTTGACCACAAGGATCCCAGCCGCGGCCAGTCCCGCAGGAAACGCAAGGCGCAACGCGCCCCCGTCGCTCAGGCCCGCGAAGGCATCGGATGCGACCAGACGTTCTACGGCCTTGCGGCTGAGCGTGTTGACCCTGCGCGCGCAGGTATCAAGCTTGCCATCCGCGCCGACAAAGATCGCGATCAGCCCGTTGAGCGTGGCAACCGCCTCCAAATCAACCTCGGAATAAGTCATTTTAACAAGCTCGGTCATGTCAGGGGCATCCTTATGAAGTGGGTTTGAGCAATACCTAGCTTGAGTGGGCAAAAATGACCAGATAGCGGTTTTGTCCGCCACATCTTTCAGCTAGTTTAACCACAAAATTTAGGGCTTTGATCTGGGGGATGCGCCATTGGCACGGTTCGACCGTTACATGCTGTCACAGCTGATGGTCTTGTTTGGGTTTTTCAGCCTCGTGCTGGTCATGGTCTATTGGATCAACCGCGCCGTCGTGCTTTTTGACCAGCTGATCGCAAACGGGCAATCGGCCGTTGTGTTTCTTGAGTTCACCGCCCTTTCCCTGCCATCGGTGGTCAAACTGGCGCTGCCGCTGGCGGCCTTTGCCTCTGCAATTTATGTGACCAACCGCATGACCTCCGAATCCGAAATGGTTGCTGTGCAGGCCACGGGCTATTCATCGTTTCGAATTGCACGCCCTGTGCTTTACTTCGGGTTGATCGTGATGCTGTTGATGTCGGCCCTCACCCATTTTCTGATGCCGCTTTCCACTGCGCGGCTTGACATCCGCCGGATCGAGATCTCGCAAAATATGACCGCACGGCTTTTGACGGAAGGGCAGTTTATCGAGCCGACCGAAGGCGTGACCTTCTACATTCGCGAAATCACGCCCGCTGGCGAGTTGCTTGATATTTTCCTGTCGGACCTGCGCAATCCCGACAGTCAGGTCACCTATACCGCCGCTCAGGCCTATCTGGTCAAAACCGAAAACGACGCACAGCTTGTGATGATCAACGGGCTCGCCCAAACGCTGCGCCCTAAGGATAACAAACTTTTCACGACGACCTTCGAAGATTTCTCTTATAATATCGGGGGCTTCTTGCAAGTGGCCCCACGCACAGGCCGCAATGCCTATGAGCTGAGCACACCCGAACTTCTGGCCGCAACGCCACAGGTGCAGGCGGAAACCGGCGAGACGCGCGGGCGGCTGATCGCACTGGCTCATGACAGGTTCGCACAGTCGTTTCTGTCCGTTGTTGCAGCACTCATCGGATTTTCCGCTTTGATGGTCGGCGGATTTAGCCGTTTTGGGGTCTGGCGGCAGATCGTAGGCGCGATTGTGCTGATCATTCTCGTGAAGTTCACCGAAACGGTCGGGTTGAACATTGCCCGCGGCAATCCCGCCCTTTGGTTTGCGGCCTATTTGCCGACGGTGATCGGCCTTGTGTTGGCGTGGCTTTTGCTTTTCATCTCGACCCGCCCCAATCTGTTTAAGCGTAAACCCCAAAGCGAGGCAGCCGCATGATCTTGCACCGCTACTTCGCGTATCGTTTTGCCAAAACCCTGTTGGGGGTCTTCTTTATATTCTTTGTGATCTTGTCGTTCATCGAGGTCGTCGAGCAATTGCGCAGGCTGGGCAGCGTTGACGCCTCATTCCAAGACGTGCTGACGCTGACCCTGCTGAAGGTGCCGACGGGGATGTATGATATCCTGCCGCTTATCATGATCCTGGCCACCATCGCGCTCTTTTTGGGCTTGGCCCGCTCGTCAGAGTTGGTGGTCACACGGGCCGCTGGGCGATCCGCGCTTTTGAGTTTGGTCGCCCCCCTCCTCGTCGCGTTCAGCTTTGGGATTATGGCAGTGGGCGCGATGAACCCGATCGTCGCGGCAACATCCAAGCAATACGAGGCCCGCAGCGATGCGCTTTTGGGCCAAAGCTCGGTATTGGCGCTGGGGTCTTCAGGGCTTTGGCTGCGGCAGGGAAATCCAGAGCGGCAGACGGTCATCCGTGCACAGAGTGCCAACCTTGACGGCACAGCCCTCTCGCAAGTGACGTTTCTCACGTTTTCCACCGAAAGCGGCCCTGTGCGTCGGGTCGAGGCAGAGCGCGCGGTGCTCAGCAACGGAGAATGGCTGGCCTATAACGTCAAAAGCTGGCCTTTGAGCAATGTCATCAATGCCGAGGCCAGCGCGGACACCTTCGAGACGCTCTCGATTCCATCGACCCTGACTGCGGATGAAATCCGCGACAGCTTTGGCACCCCCTCATCGATCCCGATCTGGGATTTGCCGGACTTTATCCAAAAGCTCAAAACCGCCGGATTCTCGGCGCAGCGCCACGAGGTCTGGATGCAAATGGAGCTGGCTTTGCCCGTGTTTCTGGTCGCGATGGTGCTGATCGGTGCGAGTTTTACCCTGCGCCACCAGCGCGGCGGGCGGACCGGACTGATGGTGCTATATGCAATCCTGCTGTCCTTCGCGATCTACTTTTTGCGAAATTTCGCGCAAGTTTTAGGCGAAAACGGGCAGTTGCCCGCCATCCTCGCCGCTTGGGCACCACCGCTCGCGGCCATTGGCCTGTCGCTTGGTATTCTCCTTCACAATGAGGACGGCTGATGCGCTTCCTGTTTGCTTTCCTGCTGCTTTTGCCCGCGACACTTTCTGCCCAGAGTGCGGCGACCCTCGTGGCCGACGATATCTCGATTGTGGGCAGCAGCCAACTGGTAGCGACTGGCAATATCGAGGTGTTCTACGACGGCACGCGGCTTTCGGCGGCGCAAATCGTGTTTGACCAGACGACGGACCGGCTCATCATCACAGGTCCTATTTTCATTCAGACCAGCGACGGCACGATTTTAAGCGCGGATCAAGCGACCCTTGATCCCAAGCTCGAAAGCGGCATCCTGCGCGGGGCGCGTTTGGTGCTCGACCAACAACTGCAATTGGCCGCAACGCAAATCGACCGCGCAGAGGGACGCTATTCCCAGCTATACAAGGTCGCCGTCACCTCATGCCAAGTCTGCGGCACCCGCGCGCCTCTATGGCAGATCAGGGCAGAGACCGTTGTGCACGATCAAGAGGCGCAACAGCTCTACTTCACCAATACACAGCTCCTGATCCGCGGCGTGCCTGTGTTCTGGCTGCCTAAAATGCGCCTGCCCGACCCAACCAAAGACCGCGCGACTGGCCTCTTGATCCCGCGTCTGCGCACGACCGACCAATTGGGAACGGGGATCAAGATCCCCTATTTCGTCACCTTGGGTGAGAGCCGTGATCTCAGGCTCACCCCCTATCTGGCCGCCAAGACCAGCACGCTTGAGGCACGCTACCGCCAAGCCTTCTTGACTGGTGACATCACCATCGATGCGGCCATCAGTGACGACGTGCTCAACCCCGACCTGCGCTCTTATGTCTTTGCCTCTGGTGCGTTCGAACTTGACGGGAACTATACGCTCAACTTCAACGCCGAAGCGGTCAGCGACAATGCCTATCTGCTCGACTACGGCTACTCCGAGAAAGACCGCCTTGAGAGTGGTGCCAGCCTCGTGCGGGTACGCAACTTTGATCTGACGCGGTCTGATATCACCTATTACCAAACCTTGCGGGCCGATGAGGCCAATGCCTCTTTGCCACCGATTGTGGGCAATATCAGCTATAAGCGCAGGTTGCCGCAATTCGCAGGTGGCGCGCTGACACTCGAAACTTCTGCAGATACGGCCTACCGCTCTAGTTCCGTTAACGGGATTGCAGGGCGCGATGTGTCGCGGTTCGGGCTACAAGCGAACTGGCAGCGCGACTGGATTAGCACAAGCGGGATCGTGATGCAGGCCGAAGCAGGATTGCGGTCCGACTATTACAACATTCTGGACGATAGCAATTACGCATCAAACGGGATCCGCAACCTGCCGCATTTCGGGCTCACGCTGCGCTATCCGTTGGCTGTCACCACATCGTCCGGTACGCAACATCTGATCGAGCCCGCCGTGGCGCTGGCTTGGTCTGACAGCTTTGGTGCGGATGTGCCCAACGAAGACAGCACGCGCACGGAACTGGACCAAGCCAACCTTCTGGCGGTCTCGCGCTTTGCGGGTGATGATGCGATTGAAACCGGCGCACGGATGGCACTGGGGGTCCGCTGGACGCGGCTCGGTGCGGGCGGCAGTAACTCGACACTGACCTTTGGACGGGTCTACCGCGACAGCGCCGACAGCGCCTTTAACGCCTCTTCGGGGCTGGACGGAACGCGCTCTGACTGGCTTTTGGCGGGGCAGTTTTCGACCGCAACGGGCATTCGCTTTGACGGGCGCACCTTGTTTGATGATAACGCAGAGCTGACCCGCGCCTCCTCGCGCCTTTCATGGGACAACGATTGGGTCGGGCTTGATGCGGCCTATATCTGGCAGGCTGCGGATTCGACCGAAAGCCGCCCCGAAGAAGTGTCCGAATTTACTGTCGATACCACGCTGGCCCTATCCCCAAACTGGACGGTCAACCTCGGCACCCGCTACGATCTGGCAAGCGGACAGCCCGCCCGCGCCGAAGCGGGCGCTCAGTACCGCAATGAATGCGTGACAGTGGCGCTGTCGGCTGCGCGACGCTACACTTCATCAACGACGGTTGATCCATCGACCAGCTATGGGGTATCGGTATCCCTAAACGGATTTTCGACCGGGCGCAGTGGCGCCGCACCAAAGGCTGATTGTTCGCAATGACCCTGATGACACTTAGAAAGAGACTGCATATGCGCGTATTTCCTCTGATCGGCGCCATTCTGGCACTCGGTGCAACGCTTGGCAGCCCTGCACTGGCACAAAACGCGTTTCAACCCGTGATCATTGTCAATGACAGCACGATCACCGGCTTCGAGCTTGACCAGCGCAGAAAGCTTCTGGAAGTGTTCCGCACACCGGGTGATCTGGACAAAGCGGCGCGCGACGGTCTGATTGACGACCGCCTAAAAGAGGCGGAAATGTCGCGATCTGGTCTGGTCCTGTCCGAGGAAAGCCTGCTATTGGCGATGGACGATTTTGCAAGTCGGGCCAATCTGACGCTGGAGCAATTCACTCAAGTGCTTGGGGCCAATGGCATCGCTCCCGACACCCTGCGGGATTTTGTGAAGGTCGGCGTGAGCTGGCGCGATTTTATCCGTGGACGCTTTAACAGAAATGTTGTTGTCACCGACACAGATGTGGCCCAAGCGCTCGCGCAAGCAGGTGCTGGCGGCAGCCAAATCGAAGTACTGCTGTCGGAAATCATTATTGCCGCACCTCCGCCCCAAGCGGCGGCAGCCATGGCCACCGCCCAACGGATCAGCCAGCTGACCTCGACTGCGGCCTTTGAAGCGCAAGCACGTCAAGTCTCGGCTTTGCCCAGCCGGACCAGTGGCGGCAGGCTTGGTTGGCTGCCCCTGTCCAACTATCCACCTCAGTTGCATAGCTTGATCCTGAGCCTTTCGCCCGGTCAAGTGACAGCGCCCTTGCCCATCCCCAACGGCGTGGCACTGTTCCAATTGCGTGCAGTGCGCGAAGTACCCAGCCCGAAAATCGCCCCAACATCAATAGATTATGCAACGTTCTATGTTGCGGGCGGGCGCTCTGAGACCGGAATTCGCGCCGCACAAACTTTGGCTGACAGCGTTGACACTTGTGATGACCTTTACGGCGAGGCACGCGGCTTGCCCGCGACCGTTCTTGACCGCAAAAGCGTTGCACCTGCGGAAATTCCGCAAGATGTGGCCTTGGAATTGGCAAGGCTTGATGCTGGTGAAGTTTCTTATAATCTGACCACTGCTGATGGCAAAACGCTGATGTTTTTGATGCTCTGCGGGCGTGAAAACCCAGCCGCAGAAGGCGCCGACCCAGAGGCCGTGCGCCTCCAGTTGCGCAGCCAACGCCTTGCAGGTTTCGCCGATGCCCTCTTGGAAGACCTGCGCGCAGCGGCTACGATCACAACCCGATGAGCGTAGCAAAGCCAATCGTGATCTCCTGCGGAGAGCCCGCAGGGATCGGCCCTGAGATCGCTTATCAAGCCTGGGAGGCCCTTGGGCGCGACATCCCTTTGCTGTGGATCGGTGACCCGCGACATCTGCCAAAAGGGGCTGACTATCAGGTTGTGACAGACCCGAGCGAGGCCGCAGACGCCACAGCCATGCCGGTGCTTGCCCATGATTTCGGCAGCGAAAACATTGCAGGCAAACCCAACCCAGCCCATGCGAAAGGCGTGATCGCCGCCATCGCCGAGGGCGTCAAATACGTCCAAAACGGCGCGGCCCGCGCGATCTGCACAGCCCCGATCCACAAAGCCGCACTGATTGACGGCGCCAACTTCGCCTATCCAGGGCATACCGAATATCTTGCCGCCTTGGCGGAGGTGAACCGCGTTGTGATGATGCTTGCCTCCGACATGCTGCGCGTCGTGCCAGTCACAATCCACACGGCGCTGGCCAATGTGCCAACAGCCCTCACCGCCAGCCTTCTGACCGATACACTCCTGATAACCCATGCCGCCATGCGCCGCGATTTCGGGATCAAAGCCCCGCGCATCGCCGTGGCAGGCCTCAATCCACACGCGGGCGAAGACGGAAAAATGGGCATGGAAGAGATCGAAATGATCACCCCCGTCTTGGATGCCCTGCGCGCCCAAGGCATGAATATATCAGGCCCGCTGTCCGCCGACACGATGTTCCACCCCGCCGCGCGTGCGCGCTATGACGTGGCCGTCTGCATGTATCACGATCAGGCCCTGATCCCGATCAAGACCCTCGATTTTTCAGGGGGTGTGAACGTCACCCTTGGCCTACCTTTTGTGCGCACCTCGCCAGATCACGGCACCGCTTTTGATATCGCAGGGCAAGGGATCGCCGACGCGACCTCGATGATCGCGGCCATTCGGATGGCCGACACAATGGCAAAGGCGCGGGCATGAGTATCGACAACCTGCCCCCCCTGCGCGATGTGATCGCAACCCACGAGCTTGCGGCCAAGAAATCGCTTGGGCAGAACTTCCTGCTCGACTTGAACCTGACCTCCAAAATTGCGCGTCTCGCGGGGGATTTAAAAAACTGCGATGTGCTGGAAATCGGCCCCGGTCCGGGGGGCCTCACGCGGGGTCTTTTGGCTGAAGGCGCGCGCCGCGTGCTCGCCATCGAAAAAGACCCGCGCTGCATGCCAGTCATGGCCGAAATCGCCGCCGCCTATCTAGGGCGTTTGCAGGCGATCAACGGCGACGCTTTGGACGTGAACCCGCTTGAGCACCTCACAGCGCCGATCAAGATCGCAGCCAACCTGCCCTATAACGTCGGCACCGAACTGCTGGTGCGCTGGCTGACACCGCCCGAATGGCCACCCTTCTGGGTCAGCCTCACGCTGATGTTCCAACGCGAAGTCGCCCAACGCATCGTCGCCACGCCGGGCAGCAAGGCCTACGGGCGCTTGGCCCTGCTCGCGCAATGGCGCTCGGACCCGAAAATCGTGATGGACCTGCCGCCAGAGGCATTTTCGCCACCGCCCAAGGTCAACTCGGCCGTTGTGCACCTCATAGCCCTGCCCGCGCCACGGTTCGAGGCCGATGCCGCGACACTCAACCGTGTTGTTGCCGCAGCCTTCAACCAAAGGCGCAAAATGCTCCGCTCGGCGCTCAAGTCGCTTGACCCCGCAATCGAGGACCACCTCAACGCCGTGGGGATCAAACCCACAGAGCGTGCCGAACAGGTTGGATTGGAAGAGTTCTGTGCGCTGGCGCGGTCGCTGAAGGGCTAGCGCTTGCGGACACCGGAGAGACCGATGTCTTCGCCATGATTTTATAGATTGTTCTTACAAAAAAGGCCCCCCCCTTTCGCGAGGGGCTTTTCATTATTCTGCCGCCTCTGGCGTGTCAGGGGTATCTTCTGATGCCTGCAAGGGTGGGCGCGGTTTGCGCGGCGGCTTGGGCGCGGCCTCTTGCTTGGCGGCCTCAGGGGTATCAACCAAAGTTGATCCCTCATCATCCAAACTCGGCTGTTCCATGTTTGAAGGATCGTTTGCCGCAGCCTCTTGCGCGGCCAGACGGTCCTGACGCTCGCGGTCACGCTCGGCCTGACGCTGGCGGTTCTGCTCTTCAAGCTCCTCGCGCTTAGCCTCAACTTCGCGGTTCGCCTCCGCCAACAAACGGGTGTAGTGTTCTGCGTGCTGAGCAAAGTTTTCGGCATCCACACGGTCGCCAGACAGGACGGCGTCGCGGTGCAACTGGTTGTATTTCTCGATGATCTGCTGAGGGGTGCCGCGTACCTTGCCATCAGGACCAGAGCTATCAAACACGCGGTTGATAATGTTGCCGCCCGTAGGACGTATATTGCGGTTCTTATTGCCCCGCGACCGTGACTTTGATGATCTCATGAATGTGCTTTCGTCAAGCCTTTGGCTCTTGCGTTGCGCTAGGACCGCGACACGCTATATGAAGCGTTCAAATCGGCCTTGCGATGTTTTGGCTACTATCGGGGGAACACATAATAGAAGCGTTTCACCCGTCCGATGGAAGTTGAATACCAATTTGGAAGGCCGCAGGGCAAGCCCTAACTGCGTTATTTGCGCGATTTACCGCGTTAAGCCCGTCTTTGTGCATCAAAACCAATCATTTGCGCGCTAACGACGCGATCACGGCCATCCAGATCGGGAATTACAGTAACATGGCGCAGACCCGCAGCGCGCATTAATTCTGCAACGGCCTCGCCCTGAGTCGGCCCGATCTCGAAAATCAAACGGCCGTCTGGCATCAAATGGTCAACAGCCTGCGCTACAATCTTGCGATAATGGGTCAGTCCGTCCGCCCCATCTGTGAGTGCCATATGCGGTTCCCAATTGGCCACCTCGGGCGACAGACCGGCCATCTCGTCAGCCGCGATATAGGGCGGATTCGAGACGATCAGATCAAAGGAGACCTTCGCGCTTTCTAGCCAGTCTGCATAAACGAATGTCGCGCGCCCCAAAACGCCGTGTGTCGCGGCATTGTCGCGCGCCACCTCAAGGGCCGCCCCGCTTAAATCTGTGCCGAACCCGATACTTTGCGGGACTTCGGCCAAAAGCGTCACGAGAATACAGCCCGAACCTGTGCCCAGATCGACCATCCGTGTGAAATTGGACCGCAAGGCCACTTCGATCAGCGTTTCGGTCTCGGGGCGTGGGTCGAGCACATCGGCTGTCACCTTAAAGTCGCGCCCATAAAACGAACGTGTCCCCGTCAAATGCGAGATCGGCTCGCGGGCCAAGCGCCGCACCACCAAATCTTCAAAGGCTTTCGCGACGTCCGCGAAAACCGGTTCTGGCAGGGTGAGCACCAAACGGCTCGCATCTGTGCCCGTAGCGAATGAGAACAGGCGGCGGGCATCGCGCGCGGCGTCAGGCACCCCTGCATCTGTCAGGCGTAACGTGGCTTGCCGCACCAAGTCTGATCCGGTCGCACCTGTTGTCATGCACCCATCTCTGTCAAAAGCGTGGCCTGCGCATCTGCTTGCAGAGCAGAAATGATCTCGTCCAAATCGCCCCCCATTACTTGCGACAAGGAATAGAGCGTCAGGTTAATACGGTGATCGGTCATCCGCCCTTGCGGGAAGTTATAGGTCCGGATCCGCTCTGAGCGGTCGCCAGAGCCCACTTGCGCCTTACGGTCCGCAGAGCGCTCGCCATCAACACGCTGGCGCTCCAGATCAAACAGGCGGGTTTTCAAAACCTGCATCGCGATCTCGCGGTTGCGGTGCTGCGACTTCTCGGCACTGACCACGATGATCCCTGTCGGCAGGTGTGTGATCCGCACAGCCGAATCGGTCGTGTTCACGTGCTGGCCCCCCGCACCCGAGGCACGCATGGTATCAATGCGAATGTCATTGGGCGAAATCTGCACATCGACGTCTTCGGCCTCTGGCAGCACAGCCACAGTCGCCGCCGACGTATGAATGCGCCCGCCGCTTTCCGTCTCTGGCACACGCTGCACGCGGTGCACGCCGCTCTCGTATTTCAACTTAGCAAAAACACCCTCTCCCGCGATGCGCGCGACGACCTCTTTGATGCCGCCAAGCTCGGACAGGCTTTGCTCCAAAATCTCGAAGGACCAGCCTTGGTTTTCGGCATAACGCTGGTACATCCGCAGCAAGTCAGCCGCAAAAAGCCCGGCTTCATCGCCCCCCGTACCGGGGCGGATTTCCAAGAGCGCAGGACGGCCATCCGCGCTATCCTTTGGCAACAGCGCTAATTGAACATCGTGCTCGGATGCTTCTAACGCCGCCTTCAACTCTGGTATCTCGGCCTCAGCCAGTTCGCGCATCTCGGGGTCGCGCAGCATCTCTTTGGCTTGGGCAAATTGATCAGCAAGGTCGCGGTAGGCTGTCACTGTTTCGACGACAGGTCGCAGCTCGGCATATTCACGACCCAATGTCGCGATTTCAGCCCCCATGTCTCCGGTCGCCATCTTCGCCTCCAGATACTGGAAACGGTCAATAATCTGGGCGATTTTATCCGGTGCGATCATAACTACCCTCTGCGTCAAAGTTGCCGTAACGTCAAGCCATCAAAGCGCTGATAGCAGCGCAAGTATCCGTGCGCGATTCACGCCCAAGTCACCATGCCCATAGACCAAATTCCCAGATACGGCCAGATGACCCGCATCCTCGGTAACTACCGTCACATCAGGAAACCCAAACACGCGACTGCGTGTGACAAAGACAAGCGGAGCCTCCGCAATCTTAACGGTGCGTGGAAATGCAATCATCACAGCCTCCACCGTTGCAGCGTTCACGGTTTCGGAGAGCTCTCGCACCGCTGTAAAGCCCCCCGCGACGGGATAATCTCCGATCTCACTTGGCAGTTCAGAGAGCGTATATTTCACGGGCACCAGACGAATATAAGCCATGCCGGCCAGCACGATCACCACCATAAGGCCAATTATGCGCATATCCACTGCTCCCACTGTGTGCACTTCCCATCTACGCGCGGAGCAAAGCTTGTTCTAGCCTAACGGTACGGCACGTTCGGTAAAATCGACAGCATCTCAAACATCAAATTTGCGCCAGTCAGGGCCGTATTTCCGCTTGGATCATAGGGTGGCGATACTTCGACAAGGTCGCAACCCACGATTGATAGCCCGCGCAAACCGCGGATCAACTCCATCGCTTGCATTGTCGTCAATCCACCAATCTCAGGCGTACCAGTTCCAGGTGCGAAACTCGGATCAAGACTATCAATATCATAGGAAATATATGTCTTATGATTTCCAATTTTTTCTTTAATTTCAGCGGCTAACGGGGTGAGGCTCTTGTGCCAGAGCTGCGGAGCCAGATACTGGTTGAACCCCCAACCCGCCGCTTCGGTAAAATCATCCGCCGTGTAGCCCGTGCCCCGTAGGCCGATCTGAAACACTTTATCGGCCACGATCAGCCCCTCCTCATAGGCGCGGCGAAACACCGTGCCATGGGTCTCGCGCTCGCCAAACATTTCGTCGTTTACATCCGCATGGGCATCCACATGCACAAGTGCCACGGGCCCGTGTTTCTTGGCAATCGAGCGCAAAATCGGTAACGTCATCGTATGATCACCGCCCAATCCCATCGGGATCACATCATGCATGAGGTGCGCATCGTAAGTCTCTGTAATCAAACGAATTGTATCACTGAGACTAAAGGTATTGATCGGCACATCGCCAAGGTCGGCACATTCCAAAGCATCAAAAGGCGCAGCCCCTGTTTGGATATTATAAGGCCGGATCATCGCTGATTGCTCGCGTAACTGCTTTGGCCCCATGCGCGTCCCCGACCGCCAGCTTGTGCCAATATCCATCGGTACACCAATAAATCCGACATCCAGCCCCTTTGCGCTCTCGACTTGCGGGAGCCGCATGAATGTTTGCGGGCCTGAAAACCGCGCGAGGTCGTTTCCGCTGATTGGCATGGTTGGCATAGGTTATTTCCTTTTATTCCATAGCGCGAGACAGCAAAGTTCCATCGCGACATGCGCTCCGGCCACGGCCGTCACATGACCCGCATCATAGGGTGGCGACACCTCGACGACATCGCCGCCAACGCAGTTGATCCCTGCCAGATCGCGCAGGATCGCCGCTGTTTGCCAAGATGCCAAACCGCCCCAAACAGGCGTGCCCGTTCCCGGAGCAAAGGCAGGGTCAAGCGCATCGATATCAAAGGTCACATAAGTCGGGCTATCACCCACAACTTTCTTAACCTTATCAACAACATGTACCGCGCCCTTCTCATGCACTTCGCGCGCATCAATGTAAAGCATCCCGCAATAATCGTCGCATTCGGTTCTGATTCCGATCTGCACAGAGCGTGTCACGTCAACAAGGCCCAGCTTGACCGCCTTATACATAAACGTACCGTGGTCGATGCGGCTCATGTCATCGTCGGCCCAAAGGTCGGAGTGGGCGTCGAACTGGATCACCGACATCGGCCCGTATTTGGCAGCATAGGCGCGTAAAATCGGCAGCGTGATGAAGTGGTCACCACCTAAAGTAACCGTCGCAGGCCCTTGATTAATAATAGTTTTTATATGAGATTCAATGAGCGCTGGCACACCCGCAACATTGGCATAATCAAACGGCATATCGCCATAATCCACGATCTCGAATTCGCCCAAGGGATCAAACCCGTCCCAGCCGTAAGGCGGATCATAGGGTTGCAAGGTTGACGCCTCGCGGATCGCGCGTGGGCCAAAACGCGTGCCGGGCCTGTGGGTCACAGCCTGATCAAATGGCACGCCTGTGACGACCAGATCGGCGCTGGCGATATCCTTGGAATAGGTCCGGCGCAGAAATGAGGTCGCGCCACCAAAGGCGTTTTCATAGGCCAAGCCGCGGCGGTCCTTGCGGGTAAAGGCGAGGTCAACTTGTGACTTTGCGTCTTCTAAGCTCATGTTAGTCTTCCTTAAACTGGCAAAGCACGCTCGATCAAACGCGCAAAGAACGACGCGCCAGCGGCGGCCGTCTCATCATCAAAATTATACTCGGGATGGTGCAGACCGGCGGTATCGCCATTGCCGACAAACAAATAGGCACCGGGGCGCTTCTCTAGGAGATAAGCGAAATCCTCCGCCCCCATTTCTGGTCCGCGGTCATCAATCACGCCAGCATCGCCTGCCACTTCACGCGCCACATCTGCGGCAAAAGCCGTGCGCTCGGGATCATTGATCGTCGCAGGGTAGCCGACCTGATAATCGACATGCGCCTCAACCCCGTAAGAGATCGCAGCCCCCGCCACGATCGAATCAAGCCGCGCCATCACCATCCCTTGTACCGCACGATCAAAGGTCCGTACTGTCCCGTTAATAAACGCTTTTTCGGGAATGATATTATCCGCAGAGCCAGTATGGATTTGCGTAACAGAGACCACCAGATTGTCTTGGAAATAGTTGTTGCGGCTCACAATGGTCTGGATCGACTGGGCGATACTGACAGCCGCAACGACGGGATCAACGGTTTCGTGCGGCATCGCCCCATGTCCACCCTTGCCCGTGATATGAATGTCAAAACTATCCGCTGCCGCCATGATCGGACCAGGCGTCGTGTAAAACTGCCCTACTGGGGTGCCTGGCGCATTATGCAGCGCGTAAACTTCTTTGATGTCGAACGTGTCCAAGATACCTTCTTGCACCATAATCTCGCCACCGCCGCCATGTTCTTCGGCGGGTTGGAAAATCAGCGCGACACGGCCCTTGAAATTGCGCGTTTCGGCCAGATAGCGGGCCGCACCCAACAGCATCGTCGTGTGCCCGTCATGCCCGCAAGCATGCATTTTCCCAGCGTATTTCGAGGCATAATCGAGCCCCGTTTCCTCTTGCATTGGCAGCGCATCCATATCGGCACGCAGGCCAATCGTCGGGCCGCCACCCTGCCCCTCAATGATCGCCACAATCCCTGTGGTGGCAATCCCTTCGTGGATCTCGGTGATTCCGAATTCGCGGAGACGTGCGACGATAAAGGCCGCAGTCTCGTGGCAGTCAAACGCCAGTTCGGGGATCGTATGCAGGTGTCTGCGCCACGCAGTCATGTCTGTGGTGTAATCTGCGATACGGTTGATAACGGGCATGCTGGCACTCCGGCGATTAGAACAATAGTGTTACTTGATAACAAGATGGGAGGCCGCGCAATGGCAGATACGCTGATTAATGACCCAAACGGTGGGATGCCACGGCTGCTCGCGATCATGCGGCGGCTGCGCGACCCTGACACGGGCTGCCCTTGGGATATTGAACAGGATTTCGACAGCATCGCCCCCTACACTATCGAGGAGGCCTACGAGGTCGCGGACGCGATTTCCCGCAAGGACTGGGGCGACTTGGAAGGCGAACTTGGCGACCTGTTGCTGCAAACTGTCTATCACACTGCCATGGGCGAAGAAGCGGGGCTGTTCAGCTTTGAGAGCGTGGTGAAGGCCATCTCGGACAAGATGGTCGCGCGCCATCCCCATGTCTTCGGCGACGAATCGCGCGATAAGTCAGCCGAGCAGCAGACGAAAGACTGGGAAGCGATAAAGGCCAAGGAGCGCGGCAAGCAGGCGCGGACATTGGACGGAGTTGCCGCGGGATTGCCTGCACTGACCCGCGCCGTGAAGCTGCAAAAGCGGGCGGCACGCGTTGGGTTTGACTGGCCCGATACCTCGCATGTGCTCGATAAGATCATCGAAGAAGCGGGCGAATTGATCGAGGCCCGCGACACCTTGACCCAAGATCAAGTGACCGAGGAATTTGGCGATCTGATGTTCGTGATGGCCAATCTGGCACGGCATTTGGGCGTTGATCCAGAGGCCGCTATGCGCAGCACAAATGCAAAATTCATACGCCGTTTCAATGCGGTAGAGGACGCACTTGCGGTGCGAGGCAAGACGCCCGCGCAAAGTGATCTAGCGGAAATGGATGCGCTTTGGGATGAGATCAAAGCCGCTGAGAAACTGGCGAAATAACCCCGACTAAATAAATCAGGTATTGACCAGACTAAAAGAGTCAGGTTTATGAAGGGCAATATCCCAACCTTAGGAAATGACGCTATGTCCCTTCGCTCCTTCATGCTTTCCACCGTATGCGCGGCTCTTGCTGGTCCTGTGCTGGCAGACGTAAACATCTATTCCACCCGTCAACCCGAGCTGATCCAGCCGATCATGGACGCCTTTACCGCCCAGACGGGTATCTCTGTGAACCTTGCTCTGGTGTCCGAAGGCCTTGTCGAGCGGCTGAAGGCCGAGGGAGCACGGTCCCCCGCCGATCTGGTGATGACGGTCGACATCGCGAACCTGCAGCAAATTGTCGACGCAGGCGTGATCCAATCTGTTGAAAGCGACGTCCTGACGGCTGCGATTCCGGAAAGCCTGCGCAGCGCCGATAATCTTTGGTTTGGCCTGACCACCCGCGCCCGCGTGGTTTACGCCAGCAAGGACCGTGTCTCTGACGGCGAAGTCACCACTTATGAGGACCTCGCGTCGGACAAATGGAAAGGCCGCATTTGCACCCGTTCCGGCCTGCACGACTATAACCTTGCATTGATGTCCGCCGTTATCGCCCATGACGGCGAAGACGGCGCTAAGGCTTGGGCCACTGGCGTGCACGCCAACCTTGCACGCAAGCCCGAAGGCAACGACCGCGCGCAGGTTAAGGCGATCTGGGCAGGTGAATGCGACATCTCGCTTGGCAATACCTATTACATGGGCGAAATGCTGGCCGATCCCGAGCAGACGGCTTGGGCCGATTCCGTACGGATCATTTTCCCGACGTTTGAAAACGGTGGCACACATGTGAACGTCTCTGGTGTCGCCATGACCCAATCAGCGCCCAACAAGGCCGAAGCCCTGCAATTGATGGAGTTCCTCGTCTCGCCAGAGGCGCAAAGCCTCTATGCCGACCTCAACAACGAATACCCTGTGCTTGAGGGCGCGGCCTTGTCGCCATTGGTTGAAAGCTGGGGCACATTCACCGCGGACGACATGGATCTAGGCACATTGGCGGCGAACCGTCCAACAGCCTTGCGGATCATGGAAGAGGTAAACTTTGACGGTTGATTTTTGAGGCTAAGGGATGGGGGGGGGCGCCCCCACACCCCCAGCATATTTCACTCGGAAAAAGCGGGCCGGCTCTATTAAGAGCCGGCCTTTTCTTCGAGTGCGAGCCATTCCTCTTCCGCATCAGAGAGCGCGATTTGGCGCTCGACCAAAGCGTCCGAGGCCTTTTGGAATTTCGCAGGCTGTTTAGTGAAGAGCTCAGAATCAGAGAGCAATTCTTCCAGCTTTGCGATCTCGGCTTGGAATTTCTCCATCACGCCGGGCAATTCGTCTAAACGGTGCTTCTCTGTAAACGAGAGCGTCGTCTTGCGGGACACTTGCGCCGACTGCTTGCCACCTTTGGAAAGCTGCTTGCCCACTGATTTCTCAGGCACAGGCAAGTTATCCGAGCGCTGCTCTTGGTAATCGGTCCAGCCGCCCGCATAAACGACAGCCTGCCCGTTGCCTTCCATCGCGATGGTGGTTGTGGCGACGCGGTCAAGGAAATCGCGGTCGTGGCTGACGAGTAGCACTGTGCCGTCATATTCGCCCAAGATGTCTTGCAACAGGTCCAGCGTTTCAATGTCCAGATCGTTGGTCGGCTCGTCGAGCACCAGCACGTTGCTTTCGCGCGCCATCAGGCGGGCCAAGAGCAAACGCGCCTTTTCCCCTCCGGAAAGCGAGCGGACGGGCGCGCGGGCTTGTGCCTCGTCAAAAAGGAATTCCTTGAGGTAGCCTACAACGTGTTTTGGCGTGCCGCGCACCATGACCTGATCGGATTTGCCAGAGGCCCCGAGCACAGGGTCAGAGGCGAGGTTTTCCCAAAGGGTCATGTTCGGGTCAAGCTGTGCGCGTGCCTGATCAAAGACCGCGATATCAAGGTTGGTGCCGAGTTTGACCGTGCCTTCATCAGGCGTCTCTTGACCCAGCAACATCTTGAGAACAGTGGTTTTTCCCACGCCGTTCGGGCCAACAAAGGCCACGCGGTCGCCGCGGTTGATCGTGAGGTCAAAGTTTTTGACGATCTGTTTGCCGTCGTACGCTTTGAACAGCCCCGTCGCTTCGACGACCTTTTTGCCGGAGGTCGAGCCGCCATCAAAGGCCATGGCTGCGGTGCCTTGCCGTTTGATCTGCCCCGCCTTCTCGGCCCGCAAATCGGCCAAGGCACGCACGCGCCCTTGGTTCCGCTTGCGCCGTGCAGAGATGCCTTCCACAGCCCAACGGGCCTCTGCCTTAATCTTACGGTTAAGCTTGTGGCGCTGCTGGTCTTCTTCTTCCCAGAGCTTGTCGCGCCATTCCTCGAACCCGTCAAAACCCTCTTCGGCGCGGCGCACTTGGCCACGGTCAATCCACAAGGTTGCGCGGGTCAGGTTACGCAGGAATGCGCGGTCGTGCGAGATAAGGACAAAAGCGGCGCGGGTCGATTTCAGCTCGGCCTCAAGCCATGCAATCGCTTCGATATCAAGGTGGTTGGTCGGCTCGTCGAGCAGCATCAATTCGGGCGCTTCGGCCATCAGCTTGGCCAAGGCGGCGCGGCGGCGCTCCCCACCAGATGCGGTTTTCGGATCGCCCATCGGGTCGAACTTGAGGCCCTCGGCCACCATATCAACGCGGTAGGCTTCATCTTCGGGCAGGCCACTGGCGGCATAGGCGCCCAAGGTCTCAAAGCCTTCCATCGTGGGGTCCTGCTCCATGTAACCGACGCTGACACCGGGTGCGGCGGTGCGCGCCCCTTTGTCTGCTTCGATCAGGCCAGCCATGACCTTCATCAGTGTGGATTTGCCTGACCCGTTGCGCCCAACCAGCGCCACGCGGTCGCCGGGCTGAACCACAAGCGACAGGTCTTCAAATACAGGATCGCCCCCAAAGGAGAGGGCGATTTCGGAAAGTTGGAGTAAGGGTGCACGTGCCATGGAAAAGGGCGCTAGAGTACCTAGCGCCCAAGGTCAATCTGTCTTGTGAACGAACGCGTGCCAGCCTGTATAAAACACGTCAATGGGCGGCATTGGGTCGCAATCAAGCGGCTTTACCCATCGTAAAATGCAAAGTCAGAAGCTGTAATCGAACCAACAGCCGTATCATCGATCAAAATCGAAACCCCACGGACCTCGACAAGCACATTCTCGTTTGCGTAGGTGATCTGCAAATCGGAAAAAGCAATGTTGGGATCGCGAAACACGAGCCGGTCAGTGCCTGTCAGGATTGCTTCTAAAACGGGATTCATCGATCCCGCATCCAGAGCGTCTTGGACGACTTCAGCCGCGACGTTGAAATCAGAATGGGTTACTGTCGGCGCTCACGATCAGGCTCGTGAAACGAGCCATGAACACCACTCTAATTAAATGTGAATGCGCCAAGAAAATCTAAGTGTACGACATCGTGAGGCACCATCTCGCTCTTTGGGTTGAAAGTCGTATTGCTATCATCAAAATAAAGATTGGCACCGGGATTTTGATAGACAACTAGGGTCACCGAAAACACTGCAAAAAGGGATAATGCATTTTAAAGATTGCACATTTTCCTAAGTATACCGCTGCTACTCCAAAATCCGAAAGTTCTCGTGGGTTATGACGCGGAAGTTGTCTGACACCTTGTCGCGGAATTTGGTCCATTCATGCGGGATGGTTTCGCGCATGAATGCGAGG
>JAQXBV010000010.1 GCA_029252195.1 Yoonia sp. | reverse complement strand
CATGCCGACGCCAAGATCATCAGCCACCTGCTTACGCGTCAGCCCACTGGTCAGTGCGATCCGCACCGCATCTTGCCGAAATTCGTTCGTTCGTTTCAGTCCCATAGTCAGTCTCCTTTGTTGCAGTAAATGCTATCAAAGGAGCGGCATCAAACCGTGACAGGTCCAGATCACATCGACGGATAACCGGCGTATGCAGCAGCAATTGAAGGTCGCTAGCGGCGCGTTTCAAGAGCTGATCGACGAGTACTTCATGTCATGGCAACTGACGCCCGCCGAAAAGGATGTCGCACTTTTTGCGATCAAGGGTATCTCGATTTCGGATATTGCATCGATGCGCGGGGTCTCTGAAGGGACGGTAAAGGCGCAGACGAACGCGATTTACCGCAAAGCCGGCGTGAGCGGGCGGCCGTAGCTTCTGAGCCTGTTCATCGACGATCTGATTAAATTGCCGCTAAAGTAGGTCTTTGCCCGCAGAGACATCATAGGGCGCGAGCACGTCAATCGGCACGATGTCCAAGGCCCGCACATGGGTTGCGTGCAGGTTCACGCGCGGGGCGCAGCCCTCGTCATGGGCCTGCAAGAAACGGCTCGCACACAGGCACCATCCGTCGCCAGCCTTAAGGCCTGCAAAACCGAATTCGGGACGCGGCGTGCTCAGGTCATTTCCGACATATTTCGAAAAGGCCAAGAACTCATTGGTCATGATCGCGCAAACCGTATGGCTGCCCGTGTCTTGCGCGCAAGTGTCACAAGCGCCATTGCGGAAATAGCCTGTCACTGGGGCGGTGGAGCAAACCTGAAGCTGGCTGCCGAGGACGTTAAATGAGGGGTCTTTTTCCATTTTAATCAAGACTTTCTGCGATAGCACGAAAGATTGCAGTGTTCTGGTCGGTCACGCCGTCCTCACGAAATCTCCGGTCAGCGGCATGTGTCGCGATGACGACATTGCGGCCACGATCAATATAGATGTACTGGCCATAGATGCCACGGGCCATAAATTGTCCGTCTTGGGCACCGTCAGGAATCCACCACTGATAGCCATAGCTAAATTCGCCTTCTGCGGTTTTGGCGGAAGGCCGCGTGCTTTCGGTGATCCAGTCTTCGGGGACGATCTGTTGGCCTTCCCACATCCCGCCGTCAGCGACCATCTGCCCAAAACGGGCGTTATCTCGGGTTGTGGTATTCAGCCCCCCAAGGACGAATTCAACGCCGTAGCCATCTGTCAAAAAGTAGGGGTCCGCTTCAAAACCAAGCGGGCCGATGACTTTTTCAGTCATCAATTCGGCGAGGTCTCGCCCTGTTGCGCCACGGATCACCATACCGACCACATGGGTATCAATCGACACATATTGCCAACGTTCACCGGCAGGGTGATCGCGCTCTGTCAGATCCGCCGTGAAGTGATCCATTGAGCGTCCCAAGGCCAAGACCCGGCCCATCTTATTGATATCGGAGGAAAACTTGAGGTAGTCCTCGTCGAATGTAACGCCCGATGACATCTGCAATACATTGCGAATTGTGGCACCGTCATAGGCAGAGCCAATCAGCAGCGGCGCATATTTCGTGACCGGATCGTCAAGGCTCCCGATGGTGCCGTCGTTGAGAAGAATTCCGAAAAGGATCGACAGGTAGGATTTGGAAACGGACCAATTGATCCGCAAATCATCGGGTGATGTGCCCAAATAGTAGTCGTCAAAAACGAGTTTGCCGTCCTTGAGCACCGCGAGCGCGGTCACACTGCGATCCGCGATCCATTTGGCGACGTCGGGGCGCAGTAGCATTGGTTCTCCCGCGGTCAACGGGGCAGGGTCGTCCACCGCGCGCGCAAGCGTGGTTGTTAAAAACGCCTTGTCCATGTGCGAAAAGTTCGAGACGATCTTTTCCTCTGAAAACAGCGAGTTGACTGCAAGAAGGCGCCCGATTTCGTCACGTTTGACCCCCCCGATAAGCGCGGCGATGAGGATCAGCCCGATCAGGCCCCGCAAGATCCATTTGCGTATTGATCTCATGTCCCAGCCTTCCAATGCACCCAGCGACCGTGAAAGTCGGCACGGCCAATGTCAAGTGTGATGTCCCCCGGCCAAATGCGCAACGTTAAAGCCGCGCCAGGGGTATTGCCGTCCGCCTCCATACCAAACCAAGCAAGGGGGTGCGCCGCAGTGGCGCTTGCGCCCGCAGCCTCGATGAGTGCGGTTCCGCGCGCTTGGGCATCGGCGGGGAAATATTGCCATGCGACTGTGTGATAGACCAGATGGCAGATGCCTTCGTGATGGGTCAACTGATCCTCAAGCCACGCGACGGCGTCTCCGTGATCGACGATTGCGTCACAAGTGGCGATGGCAGCTTGTGTGCGGGTCATCCGCTCTGGCTGATCCGCCCAAAGAAAGGCGCGTAGTCTGAGTTGATCGTCTTGATCATGCGGGTCCAATGGGTTGAGGTCAACGCCGCGCCGGGCAACGACGACTGCGTCGGCGTCGGGCGGCGCATGGCCCTCCCAAACCGGTGAGAGGATTACGTCCGCGTCGGCGGGCCCAAAGCGCGCGCCCCCGATGTCCAAAGCGAACTGGTCCCACATCAGGTTCAATCCGCCGCTGGCGCCCAGTTCTGACAGGCGCAGCGGCAAGCCAAAGCGCTGCGCCAAAAGCCTGCCGACCCCGATCAGCACCGCTGCGCGCCGCACCTCGTTTGTCTGGGGCGCAGAGGTCAGCCAATCGGCCAAGACATCGGCCTTGTCGACCAACGCCGTGCAGACCGCGTTCCATAATGTATCGTCCGTAACAACGTGCGGCGGATAGGCATCGCCAAGCTTGTCACCATTCAAAACAAGCGCGTGAAGCCCGCCCGCAAGCCTGAGCGGCAAAGACTGGCCCGTACTCGAAACATCCCCTTCCCAGCCGACCATGAGGTCGCGCAGCGGTGTTCCGGGCCAGTCATGCTGCGCGAAAAGCCTACAAAGCCGCCCCATAAAAGGCGATCCTAGTGCGTCACAGTGGCCCGCTTGCGCCAAAAAGGCATCAGTGAGGGCCTTGGCGGTCATTTAAATCGATCCGCCAGTTTTTGCAGCGCCGTCCGGTTATCTTCTGGCTCTGCCTCGACCTTGTCGGCTGGTTTTTTCGCCTCGGGCTTGGGTGCCGTCGTGCTGGAACGGGCAGGGGTCAGCCGCAGCCCGATGGCATTGAGAAACTTCGGCGCATCGCCCTCGATCAGATAGATGATCCCATCTGCAATCCCGCGCAGCTCGTCATCGAGCCATTCCGCGTCCGCCTTGGCGAAATCGCGCAGCACAAAACCGGGCACCGCATCCTTATGCCCCGGATGCCCGACCCCCATGCGCACACGGTCATAGTCTGGCCCGATATGGGCATGGATCGAGCGCAGCCCGTTGTGGCCCGCGTGCCCGCCACCCGTCTTGCAACGGATCTTTGCCGGCGCCAGATCAATCTCGTCGTGAAACACGATCACATCGGCAGGCGTCAATTTGTGAAACCGCATTGCCTCGCCCACGGCTTGGCCTGACAGGTTCATGAAGGTTTCAGGCTTGAGCAGGATGACCTTCTCAGAGCCCAAGCGCCCCTCGGCAACTTGCCCCTGAAATTTGGCACGCCACGGGGCGAACCCATGGGCGCTAGCGATTTCATCCACGGCCATAAAGCCGATGTTATGTCGATTATGTGCGTATTTCGCGCCGGGATTGCCAAGGCCAACAATTAGTTTCATGCCGCCATTTTAAGCCTTAAACGGATGGACCGCCAACGAAAAAGGGCGCCCCGACGGGACGCCCTCTCAAAATTCTTGCGACGAGC
This sequence comes from Yoonia sp., assembly GCA_029252195.1. Lineage (GTDB taxonomy): Bacteria > Pseudomonadota > Alphaproteobacteria > Rhodobacterales > Rhodobacteraceae > Yoonia. Next base: position 443 of record JAQXBV010000010.1, on the reverse strand, counting down.
AGATTACTCTGCGTCGGACGTTGTTGGCACTTCGTCTGCTGCAACGTCATCTTCGTCTTCGTCGTCAGCTGCCATAACGCGTGGTGCGGAAATGGATGCGATGTTGAAGTCGCGATCTACAGTGACTTTTGCGCCTTCAGGCAGCGTGACGTTGCTGATCGAAACGTGCTCGCCGATTTGAAGGTTTGCGATGTCGATCTGAATGCTCTCTGGAATATCGCCAGCCAGAACTTCAAGTTCGATCTCGTTGCGAACGACAGTCAATGTGCCGCCCTTCTTGATGCCGACGCATGTGTCTTCGTTCAGGAACTCGACAGGGATCTGCAACTTCACGCGGCTTGTGCGCTTCAGGCGCATCAGGTCGATGTGTGTTGGCAGGTCTTTCACAACGTGACGCTCAACTTTACGGCAGATAACGCGAACGTCGTCGTGGCCTTCAATCT
>JAQXBV010000009.1 GCA_029252195.1 Yoonia sp. | reverse complement strand
TCTTCGCGCTGGCGACGCACGCAGGCCTCAAGCTCAAGGCGTTCTGCTGCGGAAAGAAAACCAGGACAAATCATACCCGTAGCTGAATCGTTCCACGCCAAAGCGTCAAGACGTCAAATTCGGCTTCCGAAGGACCCAGAGTATATCAACGAAAATTTCCGAATTGGTGCAGAATTTCTTCAGCATGAATTTACAGACTTTGACGGCGGTGGTGATGATATCTCAGCGAAAACCATGAGCCTTCGCGCGTCATACAGTTTCTGAAAAAAAATGGCGCGCCGTTGTGGCGCGCCATTTCGTCTTAGGATTTAAGGTGAATCCGGAACCGCTTGCGTATTGCCGCGTCAGTGATTGGATCTAATGCCGCCTCGGAAGGCTTTGACAGGATCTCTTCTTTGCGCTTGGTTGCATTGATCAAGAGGTCGGGCTTGCCTTTTTCCTCCCATTCCTTTGGCGAGGTCCGGTCGGCGGTTTTGGGATAGACATACTCGGTCTGCATCAGGCCGAGTGTTTGGTCCGAGCCCAGATAATGACCTGGTCCTTTGAGGCAAACGTCGCGCATAGTGTCAAAACCGAGGGTCTCGTCGTTGACTTCGATCCCGCGCACGCATCGCAGCGCCTGACCGATAAGATCGTCGCCAAGCACCAGTGATTCCATACAAAACCCGAGCAGCGAGGCATGCATGCCTGCTGCCTCATAGACCATGTTCAGCCCCGAAAGCCCTGCCATAACATTGGATGCCATTTGCTCCCAACCAGCCTGCATATCGGGAAGTTTCGCGTCGGCGATGCCCGCGGCGGCCCCGCCTGGCAGGCCGTAGAACTGGTGCATCTGCGCGCAGCCAGCAGTGAGCAGCGCTTGTTCGCCCGATCCACCCGACATCGCGCCCGTGCGCAGGTCTGACACAAAAGGCCACGTGCCGAAGATTGCGGGATAGCCCGGTGAAATGGAGTTCACATAGACGACACCCGCGAGACATTCGGCGACGGCTTGCACGATGGCGCCGGCAATCGGGGCAGGGGCTGTGGCACCAGCTTGGCCCGCAGACAACAGCAAGACAGGCATGCCGCCCGCAATGCATTTCTCCATCACAAGACAGGATTCAGTGGCGAATTTCATTGGCGGGACGACGAAACAGTTGGAGTTCGACACAAAAGGCCGTTCGCGCCATTTGTCCTCGCCCCCTGCAATCATATGCAGCATCTCTAGCGCGTCATCGACAAAGTCAGGCTCGGTGAAAGAGACGCCGACGTGCTTTTTCGTCCCCGTACAGCAGCCGTAAATCGTGTTCAGGTCCATCTCGCGGTTATCCACGATATCGCGGCAGACCATCGGGCGTTGCAGGAAGTGGATATTGTTCATTTGCTGCACGATTTTTGCAGCGTCATGCAGGTCTTGCACCGTGGACTCGCGGTATTTTCGCCCATGCACATCAACCACATGCACAGCGGCCCCAGCGGTGCCGTAATGGACGCGGGTGCCAGACAGGTTGAGGTCATATTGCGGGTCGCGAGCATAGAGTGTGAGCGCTTTTTGCGCTTTGCCGAGCATCTCCATGACCAAGGCGCGCGGAAAACGGAGCCGTTTGTCGTCGCCGTATATCGCACCAGCGGCAACCATATAGTCGATGCCGGACTGCGGCGCGTCGCAAAGGCCGATTTCCTCCAAGGCGCGCAGGGCCGCCTCATGGATGCGGTCCATGTCCTCGTCGGTCAAGGGCCTGTAGCGGCCACCGGACATGCCCGCTTTGATGGGTTGCATATCAGTGGGCAGAGGTGCGGCACGCGCAGCCGTTCGCGCGGCGCGCCCACCAGAGCGGCGCGGTGCGCCAACAGTTTTGCCCACAGGTGAGTTGGCTTCGGAAATATCCGTCATGAATGGTCTCGATGTATAAAGGAATGTGGAAGAAGAAGACGGTTTAGATCCGCGTCGGGCGCCCACGGGCCGCGCGACCACGGCGCGCGCCGATGGTGCGAAGTATCACAACGATATAGGCGTCTTGCGCGTCCATCCTGCTCTCCCAGCTCCAGACAAGGAAGCTGTGGCGGGGCCGTCAGTCTTGTCTATCCGCGACCAATTGTCGGTTTTAGGCCATTGTGCAGCGATTATTGACGATTGAGCAGCGCGTCGACCTCGTCACCCGACATTGCCACGCTCAGGGCTGTGAAATCGCCAGCGCCTAAAATGCCGCTTGCCGCGTCGCGAATGGCCGCATGGGTCACGCGGGCGAGCGAAGAGCCAAGCGAAAGGCGGGCGACACCTGCGTGGGCGAAATCGGCCTGTGCGATCTGGGCGAAAGGTCCCGCAACCAGCACATTGACAGGTGCAGACGTGGCGGCACAGATGCGCGCGACAGCCGCCATATCGAGCAGGACGGGCGCATAAAGGCAATCGGCACCCACCGCCTCGAAGGCAAGCAGGCGGCGCAGGGCCTCATTGGTATCATAGCGTCCGGTCATCACACCATCGGCGCGGGCCGTCAGGACAAAATCGCTCGGCAGGGCGCGGGCGGCGGCACATGCGGCGCGAATGCGCTCTACGGCGAGATCAAAGTCATAGGCTTCGACGCTGGGGAACATCATGTCTTCGATGCAAATCCCCGCGAGCCCCACTTCAGCTGCAAGCCGCACGGTGGCTGCACAGGTTTCGGGATCATCGCCAAAGCCGTTCTCGAAGTCGCCCTGAACGGGGAGTTTTGTGACGCTGAGGATCTCAGACGCATGGGCCAGTGCTTCGTCACGCGAAACGGTGCCGCCGTCGGGTCGCCCGAGGGTGAAGGCGTGGGCGGCAGATGAGGTGGCGAGTGCCTTGGCCCCAAGCCCTTCCATCATCAAAGCAGAGCCGCGATCCCAGATATTGGCGAGCACGAAAGGCTGGCCTTTGATATGTAAGTCGCGGAAGGTGGTCATGTTTTCACCTGCGATTTGGCGAAGGCCACGAGCCGCTTGATCGCATCCACATAAGCGTCATCGTTGATCGTCATTGCGATACGGATATGGCCCGCCGCGGCCTGTCCAAAGCTTTCGCCCGGCATGGTCGCGATCAGCTCGGCATCAAGCAAAGCGAATGCGAAGTCTTCGCCACTCATGCCCGTGCTTCGGATATCAAACATCGCATACATCGCCCCCTGAACGGGGACTGAGCGCACGACATTTTGGCCTTCGAGGGCCTTGAGTGTGAGGGCACGGCGGCGTTCAAAGGGGGCTGCGATTTCGGCCTCAAGGGCCGTGCCTTGATCAAGCGTAAACAGCGCCGCATCTTGGATATATCCCGGCACGCCGTAGGTCGTGTGCGTGGCCAGATTGATCAGATGTGTGATGACCTCTGCGGGCGCGCAAATCCAGCCGATGCGGCTGCCTGTCATCGCGTGGCTTTTGGACATGGAGCCCACGACAAGCGTGCGTTCCGCCATTTCCGGCAGGGCGCGCGGTGAGAGGTGCGTCCCTTCCCAGATTTGCGTGTCGTAAACCTCGTCCGAGATCAGCCAGAGATCGTTGTCGATACAGACCTGCGCAATTTCCGCCATGGTTTCCGCGCTATAGATCACGCCTGTCGGATTGTTCGGGCTGTTGATCAGCAGCGATTTGGCACCCTTGGCAGCGGCGGCAATATCGGTGGCTTTCGGTTGAAAATCGTTTTCGGCATGGGCTTGGATCGACTTTGGCACGGCACCAATGCCACGGATCGTACCGGGGTAGGTGGCGTAATAGGGGTCGATATAAAGCGCGGTGTCGCCGTGGTCGCAGACCGCGTTGTGGGTCGCAAAAAGCGCCGCTTGCCCGCCCGGTGTGATCAGGATGTTGTCGCGTGTTGTTGGCACGCCTGTGCGCTCTTGGATACGGGCGGCCACGGTATCGCGGAGCGCAAATGATCCCGGCACTTCGGCGTAGCCTGTGCGACCGCTTACGGCGGCTTTGTTCATGGCGTCCAGAATGCTGGGATGCGTGCGAATGTCATGCTCGCCAATGGTAAGCTCGATAACCTTATGGCCTGCGTCAATCATGCGGCGGGCACGGTAGAAAACGTCCCAACCGTCAGAGCCGCCGCCGGTGATATTGGTGATGCGATGTGATAATTTCATGAGGCCGAAGGGATAGATTTGGCGCCGCGCTGTCAACCCAGCATATGGGCAGGATTGCGCCGTCTTTGGCGTACACGTCGTCAGAGGATAAACCGCAGTCGTGGTTTTACTTTCACGACCCAACGAAGCGTTGAATTTGAAGTGATCAGCGACGATAAAGCTGCGCGGCGGATTTTATCTCGGGTATGCTTATCTGAACTGTGAAGGAGCATCAGAGTGGCGCGTTGGGTATGTTTGCTGCGCGGGATCAACGTCGGCGGCAAGAACAAGCTGCCCATGGCAGACCTGCGTGCCATATGCGAGGCGCTTTGGCCTGACTGCAATCCGCGCACCATGATTGCCTCGGGCAATCTCATCGTGACAGTGGAGGGCACGGCTGCGGAGCTCGCCAATGCGCTGGGGAAAGCGATCTTGCAAAAAAAACGGCTTGCAGATTGCGACCCTTTTTCTGGCCGAGGATGTGTTCCGCAAGGCTGTGGCTGCCTGTCCGTTTCCTGCCGAAGATGGGAAAGGCGTGCACGGTTTCTTTTGCTTTAAGCCTGCCAAAATTGACGTGTCAAAGCATGACGCATTCATGATCGCGGGCGAGGGGCTGGTGCAGGATGGCAGCAGGGTTTGGCTCCATACGCCGCAAGGGATCAGCCAATCGAAACTTGCCAAAAAGCTGGGGCAGGTGATTGGCCATGTGCCGACCACGGCGCGCAATCTCAATTCGCTGCGCAAGCTGGTGGAAATGCTGGACGGATAGCACCGTGCCTGCTAAAGAAATCGGTATGAAGCGCACAGTGATCATTATTAGCTGCATTATTACCTGCTGACATCTGTCGCGGGCTGCTGTTTCACGTTTCATCTGATCCCTGAACTTGTTAAGCCCGCTGGCATTACACCTAGCCGAGGCACCATGACACAAATTCGACTGCACAACACTAAGACCCGCCGCAAAGAAGACTTTGAACCGATCGATCCGCGCAATGTGCGGATGTATCTGTGCGGGCCGACGGTTTACGACCGCGCGCATTTGGGCAACGCCCGTAATGTGCTGATGTTTGATGTGTTGTTCCGGCTGATGCGATTTGTCTATGGCAAGAAGTCCGTGACATATGTGCGAAACTTCACGGATGTGGACGACAAGATTAACGCGCGCGCTGCCGAGAGCGGCCGTAAGATTGGTGACATCACCGCCGAGACGATTGGCTGGTATCACGATGATATGGATGCGCTTGGTGCGCTGCGTCCGACGCATGAGCCGCGGGCCACGGCTTATATCGCGCAGATGATTGCCATGACCGAAGACCTGATAACCAAGGGTCACGCTTATGAGGCCGAGGGCCATGTTCTTTTCGCGGTGGAAAGCTATGCGGAATATGGCGCGCTGTCTGGCCGTTCCATTGACGATATGATTGCAGGCGCGCGTGTCGAGGTGGCTCCCTATAAGCGCAATCCGATGGATTTTGTGCTTTGGAAACCTTCTGGTGACGGTGTGCCCGGATGGGAGAGCCCTTGGGGCTATGGCCGTCCAGGCTGGCATATCGAATGCTCTGCGATGTCGCTTGATCTCTTGGGTTCTGCCTTTGACATCCACGGCGGCGGCAATGATTTGCAATTCCCGCACCACGAGAACGAGATCGCGCAATCGACCTGCGCTGGTCACGACTTTGCCAATGTCTGGCTGCACAACGAGATGTTGCAAGTAGAGGGCAAGAAGATGTCCAAGTCGCTTGGCAACTTTTTCACGGTCCGTGATCTTTTGGATCAGGGGGTGCACGGTATGGTTATTCGTTTGGTCATGCTTGGCACGCATTATGGCAAGCCGATGGACTGGACCGAGAAGAAAAAGGGTGAAGCAGAGGCGGCGTTGCGCAAGTGGTATGGTATTTTGCAGGGGCATGGTTTTGGCCCGAATTTGATCAAGGCGCTGAAGGCCGAAGGCCATTGGAACGCGGACCCGGAGTTTTTGGGCGTGCTGGCAAATGATCTGAATACATCAGGCGCGATTTCGCGCCTGCATGTGATGGCCAAGGGTAAAACACCTGCTGCGCTCGCGGGATTTGCACATGCCATGCAGATGCTTGGTTTTATCAACAACTGGGCCGAAATCCCGATGTTTGATGGCGGTGAAGGCGGAGCGGATGTGACGCCTGAGGTGGCTAAACGAGTTGATGCGCTTTTGGCGCAACGTGCGGCTGCAAGGGCTGCGAAAGACTGGGGGCTTGCCGATGAGGTGCGCGATATTTTAAACGCGGCAGGTGTGCAGGTCACCGATGTGGGCGGACAGGCAACATGGACACCTGGCCCAGACTTTGATGCAGCCCAATTGGGAGAGGTGTGATGCAGAATTTTCAGAAAAATTCTGGGCAAAAATCTTGTTTAAGATTTTTGGGCGGGGTGCGTTGATATGGTGAAAGAGCGTCTTTATCTTTTTGATACAACCCTGCGCGACGGGCAGCAGACACAGGGCGTCCAGTTCTCGACCTCGGAAAAGCTTCGGATCGCTGAGGTGCTTGATAGTCTGTGTATCGATTATATTGAGGGCGGCTGGCCTGGTGCGAACCCGACGGATTCGGAGTTTTTTGAGGCCCCGCCCAAGACCCGCGCGACACTGACAGCCTTTGGCATGACAAAACGAACCGGCCGTTCCGCTGAAAACGATGACGTCTTGGCTGCCGTGATGAATGCGAACACACCTGCCGTTTGTTTGGTGGGCAAATCCCATGAATTTCATGTCAAAACGGCACTTGGGATTACGCTTGCCGAAAACACTGAAAACCTTGCGGCCAGCTTTGCTTATCTCGTCCAGCAGGGCCGCGAAGCTATGTTTGATGCTGAGCATTTCTTTGATGGCTATAAGGCGAACCCAGCCTATGCCTTGGAAGCACTGCAAGCCGCCTACAGTGCAGGCGCCCGTTGGATTGTCCTTTGCGATACCAATGGTGGCACGCTGCCCCACGAAGTCGGTGACATCGTGAAAGCCGTCATCGCGAGCGGCATTCCGGGCGACCATATCGGAATCCACACCCATAACGACACCGAGAATGCTGTTGCCAATTCGCTCGCGGCCGTGCTGGCTGGTGCACGTCAGATTCAAGGCACGCTTAACGGTTTGGGCGAACGTTGCGGCAACGCGAACCTGACGACTTTGATCCCGACGTTGCTGCTCAAAGAGCCTTTCGCCAGTACCCTTCAGACGGGTGTCACCCTCGATGCGCTACGCGGGCTGCGCAAGGCGTCGCGGATGCTTGACGACATTCTCAATCGTGTTCCTGCCAAGCAAGCGCCATTTGTTGGGGCCTCTGCCTTTGCCCACAAGGCAGGTTTGCATGCCTCGGCGATCGCCAAGGATCCTTCAACGTATGAACATATTGATCCGGGCTTAGTCGGCAATAGCCGTATTGTTCCCATGTCCAATCAAGCGGGGCAGTCAAATCTCAGAGAGCGTTTGCTGCAAGCGGGCCTTGAGGTCGAGAAATCCGATCCCGCACTTGGACGCATTCTGGACCGGATCAAAGAGATGGAATCGCGCGGCTATTCCTATGATACAGCACAGGCCAGCTTCGAGTTGCTCGCCCGCGAAGAACTGGGCCTGCTCCCCGCGTTTTTCGAGGTCAAACGCTACCGTGTGACCGTCGAGCGCCGCCGAAATAAGCGCAACAAAATGGTCTCGCTTTCCGAGGCAGTCGTGGTCGTGAAAGTAAACGGCGAGAAGGTGCTGAACGTCTCAGAAAGCCAAGGCGCGGACGGCAAGGATCGCGGCCCCGTGAACGCGCTTTGGCGGGCACTGGCCAAGGACTTGGGCCCATATCAAGAGCTGATTGAAGATATGCATCTGGTTGATTTCAAGGTGCGTATCACCGACGGCGGCACAGAGGCGGTGACCCGCGTCATCATCGACAGCGAAGATGGCCAGAACCGCCGTTGGTCGACGGTTGGTGTCTCTGCCAACATCGTTGATGCCTCGTTTGATGCGCTGGTTGATGCGATCAACTGGAAGCTGATCCGTGACGGGGCCAAAGCGCCGTGAGCCTGATTGCCTGCGCCGAAATCGTCCAGAAGGGCGATCCAGAGGGGTTCCGAGCAGTCATGGCCGCAAATGTGCCTGCGCGTCGTGTTCTGTTTCCGCTTTATGCGTTTAACATCGAAGTGACCCGTGCCCCTTGGGTGACCAAAGAGCCGATGATCGCCGAGATGCGCCTGCAATGGTGGGCCGATGCGCTTGAGGAAATCGGTGCCGGCGCCCCTGCGCGCAAGCACGAGGTTGTCGATGCATTGGCCGAGGTGTTGGACAGCCAAGGCGCCTTGACCCTGTCTAGATTGGTGGCCGCGCGGCGTTGGGACATCTATTCTGATGCCTTCGAGGACCAGACCCATTTTGACGAGTATATCGACGGCACCACGGGCGGGCTTTTGTGGACCGCAGCGCGGCTCTTGGGGATGGAGAATGAACCGTCAGGGCGCGACTATGCTTACGGTATCGGTGTTGCGAACTTCATGCGGGCTATCCCCGAACTTGAAAGCCGCGGGCGCAAGCCGCTGGTTGATGGCACCTCTGACGGGGTCCGCGAACTTGCTGGTGACGCTTTGAAGCGGCTTAAGCGTGGCGCATTGCCCAAAGATGTAGCTCTTGCAGGTTTCCTAGCAAAATCAACGCTCAAGCGCGCAATTGCGGACCCGCAGCGTGTGGTGCACGGTGCGTTAGAAGTGACCCCACTGCGGCAAACGCTTCAACTGATGAAAGCCAGTCTGCTAGGCTGATTTCTCGACCTTGGAGAGCCAGATCAACGCGCCACCGGCCAAAAGCAGGAAGGGCACCATCGCCATATTGACCGCGTCCCAGCCCTCGACCGCCGTGCCGCCAGAGCAGTTCATCAGGCCGCCAGAGGCCAGCGACGCGATGGTCACCATGCCGAAAACGATCATGTCGTTCATACCCTGCACCACGCCGCGCTCATGTGGCGCATGTGCGCCCGCAAGCATCGTCGTCGCCCCGATAAAGCCCAAGTTCCAACCGACCCCAAGCAGGATCAAAGCGCCAAAGAAGTTGATGATTTCAACGCCTGAAAGCGCGACAATGCCAGTCCCCATCAGGATCACGAGACCTGTTGCGATAATCTTTTCCACGCCAAAACGCGCAATCAGGTGGCCCGTAAAGAACGACGGGATGAACATCGCCAGCACATGGGCCGAGACGATATCGTTGGCGTTATTCTTGGTAAAGCCGCAGCCGACCACGGCCAGCGGCGTCGAGGTCATCACGATGTTCATCAGTGAATAGGCCACCATGCCGCAAATCACGGCGACCATAATGCGCGGATCGCGCAGAAGTTCGCGGCGCGAGCGGGCTTTGGGTGCGTCAGCTGCAATCAGCTGGCCCTTGGTACCTTTTGGCAGGTCAAGTCCGAGAAAGAGCAGCATGCCGAAAAGGTTGAGCGCTGCGACCGTCAGATATGTCCCAAGGAAGGGCACGACAAAGGCGTCTTGCACAAGTTTATTGAGTTGCGGGCCGATAATCGCCGAGATCAGCCCGCCTGCCATCACATAAGAGATCGCCTTGGGCCGGAACGCGTCAGAGGCGGTATCGGTTGCCGCAAAACGATAAAAGCCCTGCGCAGACATATAGATACCTGTCAGCAGTGAGCCAAGCAGGAGCAGATAGAATGATCCGATATACAGGCCATAGGCCGAAATCATCGCTCCTACAGCACCAGCCGCCGCACCCAAGAAGAATCCGAACCGACGGCCATTGCGCTGCATCAGCGGGCTGAGCCAAGGGGCGGTGATCATCGAGCCGAAGACGATAAAGGAAATCGGCAAGGTCGCGAGACAAGGATTTGGTGAAAGCATACCGCCCGCAAGTCCGCCAATCACAAAGATCATCGGCATTTGCGCACCAAGGATCGCTTGGGCTGCGACAAGGACGGTTACATTGCGCTTGGCGCGGCGATCATCGAAAATTTCTGTCATGCCGGTATCGGTAAGCGCGCAATTGTGCGGTGGCAATACCTGAAGTTATGCACGATCTATAATATGTGCGAACGACCCGCTGACGCGCCCTTGGCGCAGCCCCATGGCGGGTAGGGGCGCGTTGGTGGCGTCGGTGGCGTCGAAAAGCGGTGTGCCTTTGGCGTGCAGCGTTGTGGCGTAGTGGAATTCGTGGGCTTTCCACGGACCTTTGAAAGGGCCGTCTGTAGTGTGGACGTTGCGGTAACCGAGATGCAGTTTGCGCGCGGCAAAAGAGGTGCCGAGCGGCAGCAGACCTGCCATTTGATGTACCGTGCCCTCCGCGTCGATCAGGGTTTCACCTAGCATCATGTAGCCGCCGCATTCTCCATAAATTTCAATATGTTTTGGTGCTTTTCTCAGGCTTTGGATGAAGTTTGTATTGCTTGCCAGCTGGCCTGCGTGAAGCTCCGGATAGCCGCCCGGCAGATAGATCAGATCGCAATCAGGGGCGGCCTCATCGGCCAGCGGTGAGAAGACGGAAATCGTGGCACCAGCCGCACGCCAGTCGCGCAAAAGATGCGGATAGGCAAAGGCGAAGGCTGCGTCTTGGGCAATCGCGATGCGTTGCGCGGGAGCGGTTGGCTTGATTGGGGCACTGGGCGGTGGGGTGTCGGCGCCAAGCTGCGAAAGCGCGGCGAGATCAACATTTTGCCGCATGATCTCGGCGGCGGTGTCGAGGAAGGCATCAAGATCTGGCCGCTCTTGCGCTTGGACAAGTCCGAGATGGCGCGAAGGTGTGCCCAGCGTGCCATTGCGCGGCACGGCCCCGAAAACGCGCATGTCGATGCGGGCGAGCGCATCGCGTAACATGACCTCATGGCGCGGTGAGCCGACATTATTGAGGATTACGCCCGCGATTTTTACGGTTGGATCAAAGCGCGCAAATCCCTGCACGATGGGGGCCACGGATTGCGCCATGCGACCCGCATCGACAACCAGAACCACGGGCAGATCAAGAAGACGGGCCAGATCGGCGCATGCCCCTTTGCCAACAGGTGGCGCACCATCAAAAAGCCCCATTGCCCCTTCAACGATCAGGTTGCCGGAGGCTGCGAGTGCGATGATCCGCGCGGGGGTCATGGCCCATGCATCGAGGTTGAAACACGGCTGCCCGCAGGCCGCCTCATGAAAGCGGGGGTCTATGTAGTCGGGGCCGGATTTCGCGCCAGAGATGGTCACGCCATTTTGCGCAAATGCCCGCAAAAGCCCCAAGGTGATCGTGGTTTTACCGCTGCCTGAAGAGGGGGCCGCGATCTGAAATCTCATGCGCTTTCAGCCGGCCGTCCGCGCCCTAGCGGATCAAGGTCGCGCGGTGCTTCGCCTGCCGCTTGGCCTTGCCAATCAAGGACTTGGCGCATTAAAACCGATCTGCCAATGCAGAAAATGGCGGGCGGTTCCATGCCCGCGGCCTCTACATCTGCGACGACGGCCCCGAGGGTGGTTTCCAAGACCCGCTGGTGCGGGGTTGTGGCGTTGGCCACAACCGCGACAGGTTCTGACAGAGCGCGGCCTGCGGAGACCAGTTTCTGAGCAATTTGGGCGATATTCTTCATGCCCATATAGATCACGAGGACTTGAGAGCCTTTGGAGATAGATGTCCAGTCCAGCGAGCTTGGCGTGTCGCCTGATTGGTCGTGACCTGTCACAAAAGTGACCGATTGGTTGACGTCGCGGTGTGTGACCGGAATGCCCGCATAGGCCAACCCGCCGATCCCAGCCGAAATGCCCGGAATGATCCGCACAGGCACGCCGTGCTGCACGAGGGTCTGCGCCTCTTCACCGCCGCGCCCGAATACGAACGGGTCACCGCCCTTGAGCCGCAAGACACGCTTGCCTTCGCGCGCCAGATCAACAAGTTGCAAGGAAATGTCGCGCTGCTTGGCCGAGGGTTTGCCGCCGCGCTTGCCTGCGTAGATATGCTCGGCCTGCGGCGCCCAAGACAGGATCGCCTCCTGAACCAGCGCGTCATAGATGACCACATCCGCCTGCCGGAGCGCATTGAGCGCATGCAAGGTCAAAAGCCCCGGATCGCCGGGACCGGCGCCGCAAAGCCAGACCCAGCCTTTCTCAAGCGTGGGCCATTCAAAGGCGGGAAGGGAGGTCTCTGTGTTCATGATGCTATTATGCCCAAACTCCGCGCCAGAGGAAAGGCGACAAACGACACCTCTTTGCGGATTGGCGGCAAGCGATTTGCTTCCTATAGTCAAAGACATGGAAGAGTTACCAAAACCTGCGTTGCGACGTGGCTGGACCACGGGCGCTTGTGCCACGGCCGCGACCAAAGCGGCCTTGCAACGCCTGTGGGGCGGGGCGTTTGGCGCGGATGTGCAGATTACCTTGCCCAAGGGCGAGACGCCCACCTTTGCGCTGGCTCATCGTGATGCGGGCGCGGGCTGGGCCGCGGCTGGCATTATCAAGGACGCGGGCGATGATCCCGACGTGACACACGGTGCGCTCATTATCGTGCGGGTTTCGGCGTCAGATGGTGGCATAGTGTTCAAGGCGGGCGAGGGTGTTGGCACCGTGACCAAGGCGGGCCTGCCGATTGGTGTGGGCGAGCCTGCAATCAACCCTGTGCCGCGCGCCATGATGGACGAGGTGGTGGCCGAGGCCGCAGCGATCTATGGCAAGACACCTCATGTGACAATCACCGTGTCGATCCGCGATGGCGCGGCACTGGCCCTTAAGACATGGAACCCGCGGTTGGGAATTGTTGGTGGTCTGTCGGTGCTCGGCACGACGGGCGTCGTGCGTCCGTTCTCTTGCGCTGCGTGGATTGCCTCGATCCATCGTGGCATTGATGTGTCGATTGCCGACGGTCTGACCCATGTGGCGGGCTGCACTGGCGCCACGAGCGAGCGGGTTGTGCAAGACCTTTACGGTTTGCCCGACCACGCAATGCTCGATATGGGTGACTTTGCGGGGGGGATGCTGAAATATCTGGTCAAACACCCTGTGGCGCGCGTCACGATTGGGGGCGGGATCGGCAAGCTGACCAAACTTGCGCAGGGGGCGATTGATTTGCACTCGGGGCGGTCTCAGGTCGACTTTGCCGCACTTGCCGCTTTGATAGATGATCCGCGCTTGGCGGATGCGAATACGGTGCTGGAAGCCTATCAGATTGCGGGGCCACCTCTGGCGCAGGCAGTGGCCGATGCGGCCTTGCGCCAACTCAACGACCGGTTTGCTGGTCCGCGTTATGATGTCGTGATAATCGACCGCGCTGGCGTGGTTTTGGCGAGGGCAGGTGGATGACAATTCTGGTTTTGGCAGGCACGTCTGAGGGCAAGGAAATTGCCACCTCTCTGGCGGCATTGGGGGTGCGGGCTGTGGCCTCTCTTGCGGGTGCGACGCGCGCTGCCAAACTGCTTGATCTGCCGACGCGGGTCGGCGGCTTCGGGGGAGAAGAAGGTTTTGTTGCCTATCTTAAAGAGGCAAAAATCAAGGCTGTCATTGATGCCACGCATCCCTTTGCCTCGCGCATTACCGACCGCACGGCACGGGTTTGCGCGGCGCTAGGGATGCCATATTTGCAGGTGTTGCGCCCCGCTTGGGTGCCGCAGGCGGGGGATAATTGGACCGAAATCGCCCGTGAAGAAGATGCCGCAGCGATTATTCCCATGGGATCGACGGTATTCTTGGGAACAGGTCGCCAGACCCTTGATCGCTTTGCGGGGCTGGAAGGCCGTCGTGTGATTTGCCGCCTGATTGACCCGCCGACGGCCCCCTTTCCTTTTGAGGGGGGCGAGTTCCTGATTGGCCGCCCGCCGTTTCCTGTGGCGCGTGAAAAGGCGCTGTTTGAAGCCCTTGGGATTGACTGGATAGTAGTGAAAAACGCAGGCGGCTCGGCCAGTGCGACCAAATTGACGGCGGCGCGAGACTTGGGGATTCCCGTGTTGATGATTGCCCGTCCGCCGATGCCTGACGCTCCGCGGGTCGAGACCGTTGCAGCAGCCGTAGACTGGGCGCAGTCCTTGTGACGGGGCGCATTATCCGGAGCGCGGATGACGTGGCCGAAGGGGCCGCTTGGCTGGCGGCACATGTGCCGCAATTTTCCAATCTCCTTCCGAAGATTGAGCCCCTGCCGCTGCGGTTGAAACCAGACGGATTCGGGGCGCTTATCCATGCCATCATGGGCCAGCAAGTGAGCGTGGCGTCGGCCAATGCGATTTGGGAACGGTTGCAGGCGGAGGGGCTGACGACGGGCGCTGCAATTGCGGCCGTAAGCCATGATGATCTGCGTGAGCTGGGGCTGAGCCGCCAAAAGGCCAGCTATGTGCATGCGCTGGCGGCGGCAGACATCGATTATATCGCCTTGCGCGAAGCGCCCACCGACCATGTCCTCAAAACGCTGATTGCTGTGCCTGGCATTGGGGCCTGGACGGCTGAGGTTTATGCGATTTTCTCGCTGGGGCGTGCGGATGTTTTCGCGCCGGGTGATCTGGCGCTGCAAGAGGGCGCGCGGATGATCTTTAATTTATCCGAGCGGCCCAAAGACCGCGAATTGCGTGAAATGGCCAAGGCGTGGTCGCCGTGGCGGTCAGTTGCAGCGCGGATCATCTGGGCCTATTACGGGGCGACAAAGAAAAGGGATGGAATTTTATGACACGAGCGTTGAATGCAGGCCGCAAAGAGCCGCTTTCTGGTGAAACCCGATCAGCGGTGATCTTTCTGCATGGATACGGTGCAAATGGGGCCGATTTACTCGGATTGGCCGATCCCTTGGCCGAGCACATGCCCGACACATTGTTCATCTCGCCCGATGCGCCTGAGGATTGCGCGGGCTCTCCGATGGGCAAGCAATGGTTTCCGATCCCTTGGATTGACGGTTCGTCCGAGGAAGAGGCGCACCATGGGCTGTTGCGAGCAACCGATGACCTCAACGCTTTCCTCGATGGGATCATGGTTGACGAAGACCTTTTGCCAGAACAAGTCATTGTCTTGGGGTTCAGCCAAGGCACGATGATGGCGCTGCATGTCGTTCCGCGCAGAGAAGAAGCGGTTGCCGGAATCGTTGCTTTTTCGGGGCGCTTGCTTGAGCCTGATTCGCTAGCCGATGAGGTCCAATGCAAACCGCCCGTGCTTTTGATCCACGGCGATCAAGACGATGTGGTTCCGCCGCAAGCGTTGCCGCAAGCCGCAGAGTCGTTGCAAAACGCTGGCTGGAAAGAGGTGTACGCCCATATTATGAAAGGGACCGGCCACGGTATCGCCCCTGATGGGCTACAAGTGGCGCTTGCCTTCATGAGAGATCGGCTTGGGATGGACTAAAGCGGATAGAGGAATAATTAAGGTTTCTGCGCCACTCTGCTGGCTATGACAAACCGCATAGCCTTATCTGACATGGCCATCGCTTTTATCGCGCTGCGCGGCACCTTTGACTATTGGTCGAAGGTCGTCCTTTTGTTGTTGCTGATTGGGCTGGTGAATTTCCTGCGCGACACCATCGAGTATGGTGATCAAAGGGATTCACTGTTGTCCAATACCATTGAGGCTGCATTTACCGGTTTGCCGTTCTGCGTTTTGGCCTTGTCGCTGATTGGCCGCCTCAAACGCATGCAAAATAATCTGATGGCACTCGCCACGACTGATATGCTGACCGGATTGCACAATCGGCGGGCGTTTTATGACAAGGTGCGTTCGGTTTTCCCTAATCCTGGCGGGGTTTTGATGATGATTGATGTGGATCACTTCAAACGGGTGAACGATTCATTTGGGCATGGGGTTGGGGATTTATGTTTGAAGGAAATCGCCAGTCACCTCTGCGGGGCTGTGCGTGCCAATGATATTGTAGCGCGTTTGGGCGGCGAGGAATTTGCAGTTGTGCTGATCGGGGCGGATCGTGACACGGCGGAAAAGATCGGTGCGCGGCTGGCAGCAGGGGTGCAATTTCAATCGTCCCGCGGGGCCAATATTGGCGTTACCGTCTCCGTCTGAGCCATCATCATGGAAGGACAGGGTGATTTTGAGGAATATATGCGCCTCGCAGATGAGGCCCTTTATGATGCAAAATCACAAGGTCGCGCGCGGATGATCATGTCAGAGCAGATGTTGGTCACTGCGGTCACGTAGCCTTACGTGGCCTGCAGCCAAACCGTCGCACCCGTATCTGACTGGATTGCGACCGTAGATGTGAGACTTGCCCTTTGTTAGCCGCTATATATAGTCATCCCCAAGCGGCCTGAGCGGGGCTCCCGCTCTGCGCCGATACGGCCACAGAGCAGGGATGGTTTTGCAGAAATGGACGGCGATTTTCAGACAAATTTTTTGCGGGTTGCGAGTGGGATCAAGGACCGGCCAGCGTTGGTATTGAATGCTGATTACCGACCTTTGTCGTATTACCCGCTGTCGCTTTGGCCTTGGCAAGACGCGGTCAAAGCGGCGTGGCTGGACCGCGTTGATATTGTGGCGGAATACAAAGAGGTCGTCCGCAGTCCGTCTACCGTGATCCGCATACCAAGTGTGGTTGTCCTGAAAGACTATGTAAAACCCCAAAAGCGCGTGGCCTTCACGCGCTTTAATTTATTCTTGAGGGACAATTTCCGGTGCCAATACTGCGGTGCAAAAGGGGATCTGACCTTCGATCACGTTGTGCCGCGCGCGGCGGGCGGGATCACGAGTTGGGAAAATGTGGTTGCAGCCTGTAGTCCTTGCAACCTGCGCAAAGGTGCGAAATCGCTCAAGCAGGCAGGGCTGACATTACAGTTGGCACCGCGTGCGCCCGATCCCGCGTTTTTGCACAATATCGGGCGGAAGTTTCCGCCAAACCATTTGCACGACAGCTGGCTGGATTTCCTCTATTGGGACGCCGAGTTGGAGGCCTGAACAGGACAATCCGGATCACGAGACGCCCCGTCTGGATTGCGCCGATGTCCGCGCTGTATGCCGTCCGAAAAACGGCGGTTATTCGCGGCGGGCTATACGATTGATATCCGATTTTGATCGGTATCTACTAGACTTCAAGAAAGTGGAGATGTAAATAGCGGGCGTTAGCGCTAACAAGCAGGAAGAGCTCACCATGGTTTCTCGCGTCATTCCGGTCGATCCCTTTGACCTTGTCATCTTTGGCGGGACTGGGGATCTTGCCCGCCGCAAGATTTTGCCCGGCCTGTTTCGTCGGTTCCGGTCTGGCCAGATGCCAGAGGGGGCACGCATTATTGCTGCCGCGCGGTCCGAGATGGACAGGGCTGGCTATCAGCAGATGATTGCGGATGCGATACAAGAGTTCGGCGCCGAGGAAAAGAACGATAAAGATGCGATCGCTAAGTTCTTGGATGTGCTGGATTATACCCCAATTGACGCCAAGGGGAAAGATGGCTGGGCCGCCCTTGCGTCAATGGTGCGCAAAGACGTTATTCAAGCGTTCTATTTCTCCGTGGCACCAAGCCTTTTTGGCGATCTGGCGCAGCGATTGCACGATTATAAAATCTCTAATGATCAGAGCCGCATTGTGGTTGAAAAACCTTTCGGCCGTGATCTCGAAACCGCCAAGGCATTGAACAAATCGCTGGCCGATCACTTTGATGAGAAACAGATTTACCGCATTGACCATTATTTGGGCAAAGAAACGGTGCAAAATCTGATGGCTGTCCGCTTTGGCAACGTGCTATTCGAGCCGCTTTGGAACAACCACTATGTCGATCACATCCAGATCACGGTGGCAGAAACCGTCGGCGTTGGTGGCCGCGGCGCCTATTATGATCGCTCGGGTGCGATGCGCGATATGGTGCAGAACCATCTGATGCAACTGTTGTGTCTAATTGCGATGGAACCACCAAGCCAGTTTGGCGCTGATGAGGTCCGAGATGAAAAGCTGAAGGTCATTCGCGCGCTCAAACCCGTCGATCCGCACCACATTGTGCGCGGCCAATATGACGCTGGTCCAGACGGCCCAAGCTACCGAGAAGACGCTGAAAACCCGAGGAGTTTCACCGAGAGTTTTATTGCAATGAAGTGCCATATCGACAATTGGCGTTGGGCTGGCGTGCCGTTCTATCTGCGCACCGGAAAGCGCATGAAGGCGCGGACATCCGAGATTGCCGTGGTGTTCAAGGACCTCGGACACTCGATTTTTGAGGGTGATGAAAAGCGTCACCGCAATATCCTTGCGATCCGCTTGCAACCCAACGAGGGCATTGATTTGCAGGTGACCATCAAAGAACCTGGCCCCGGTGGGATGCGCCTTGTGGATGTGCCGTTGGACATGACATTTGCCGATGCTTTGGGCCATGCCGAACATGAGGTTCCTGACGCTTATGAACGCCTGATTATGGATGTGATCCGTGGTAGCCAGACGTTGTTCATGCGCGGCGATGAAGTCGAGGCTGCTTGGGCTTGGACCGACCCTTTGATTCAGGGCTGGGAGGAGCGTAATGATGTGCCAAAGCATTATGATGCGGGATCGTCAGGGCCAGAAGATGCCTTGATGCTGTTGCACCGCGAAGGTCGCAAATGGCGCGATATTAAGGGGTAAGACGCTGTCACATCTTATGCCGCTTGTGTGCACGGCGAATGCAAAGGACCAAATCGATGAAATTCATTGAATATGCTGATTGCGAGATGATGATGATCGATCTCGCCAATATCTTGGCGAGTGCGCTGGAGAATGCGCTTCTGTCTCATGATCGCGTGACGTTTGCTGTTCCTGGCGGCACGACACCTGGTCCGATTTTTGATACATTGAGCGGCGTTGATCTGGGCTGGGGCCGTGTGAATGTCATGTTGACGGACGAGCGCTGGGTTCCTGAAACATCTGCGCGCTCAAACACCAAACTGATCCGTGAGCGGTTGCTGGTGGGGAAGGCTGCGCTTGCGACTTATGTGCCGCTTTATGCGAATGCGCCGACCCCTGAGGAAAAGCTTCCTGAGATGGCCGCGCATATCGCCCCGATGTTGCCGATCAATGTCATGCTTTTGGGCATGGGCGCGGATATGCATACCGCCAGTATTTTCCCTGAGGCCGATCAATTGGATCTGGCGCTTAACGGCACCGACGTTCTGGTTGCCATGCGTGCGCCTAGTGCACCTGAACCGCGTATCACGCTTTCGGCGGATGTGCTCAGAGGCGCGATGAGCCGTCATATTGTGATCATCGGTGACGAGAAACGTGCCGCCTTGGAGAAGGCCCGCACATTGACCCCAATTGAGGCCCCGATTGCCGCCGTGCTGAATGGCGCGACCGTGCATTGGGCAAGGAGCTAAACCATGTGGAACGCGTTGAAGGCCAAAGCGGCCGAAGTTGCAGATCGTCGGATTGAGGGCATGTTGGACGCTGCACGCGGCGCTGATTTTTCGGTGCAGGCGGGCGATATGCGGATGGATTATGCCAAGACGAATATAGATGCCGCGACGCGCGACATGCTGATTGCGATGCTGGATCAAACGGGCGTTGCAGCCAAGCGGGATGCCATGTTCGGTGGCGCTGCCATCAACGAGACCGAGGGCCGCGCGGTCTTGCACACCGCCTTGCGCAACCTTGATGGCGGGCCTGTGACGGTTGATGGCGAAGATGTAATGCCAAAGGTGCTTGAGACGCTCAAGCGCATGGGCGATTTTGCCGAAGATGTGCGTTCAGGTAAATTCAAAGGGCAGGGCGGCAAGATCACCGATGTTGTGAATATCGGGATCGGCGGCTCGGACCTTGGCCCTGCTATGGCCGCTTTGGCGCTTGCTCCCTATCATGACGGCCCGCGCTGTCATTTTGTCAGCAACGTCGACCCTGCGGATATAGCAAAGGTTCTGCGGTCTTGCGATCCGACGACGACCTTGGTGATTGTCGCCTCGAAGACTTTCACGACGATCGAAACCATGACCAATGCCCGCACCGCGCAGGCTTGGATGGGTGAAAAGGTTTCTGATGTGGGCGCGCAGTTTGCGGCACTTTCAACCTCTGCGGAAAAGACCGCCGCAATGGGCATCGCGCCAGAGCGCGTGTTCGGGTTCGAGGATTGGGTCGGGGGCCGCTATTCGATGTGGGGGCCGATTGGTCTGTCGTTGATGATCGCGATTGGGCGCGACGCGTTTCACGCATTTTTGCGCGGCGCGCAGGCGATGGACGTGCATTTCAAGTCGGCGGAGTGGCACGAAAACATGCCCGCGCTGCTCGCACTTGTCGGCATTTGGCACAACCAGGGCTGTGGTCACGCGACCCGCGCGGTTCTGCCTTATGATAACAATCTCAGCCGCTTACCTGCCTATCTTCAACAGCTTGAGATGGAGAGTAACGGCAAGGGCGTCAGCATGGACGGCGCCGATCTGCCCGTCAATTCCGGCCCTGTTGTCTGGGGTGAACCCGGCACGAATGGTCAGCACGCGTTTTACCAGTTGATCCACCAAGGCACCCGGGTTGTGCCCTGCGAGTTTCTGGTCGCCGCCCGTGGTCATGAGGATGCGTTGCATCACCAGCACCAGTTGCTGGTGGCGAATTGCCTCGCGCAATCAGAGGCCTTGATGAAGGGCCGCGACCTTGATGAGGCGCGCGGCAAGGTCGCGGGCAAGTTCGAAGGGGCCGAGCTGGAGCGTCAGGCCAAGCACCGCGTGTTCCCCGGCAACCGTCCGTCGATCACAATCGCCTATCCGCAACTGACCCCGTTTGTGCTAGGTCAGATCGTGGCGCTCTATGAGCACCGCGTGTTTTTGGAAGGCGTGGTCTTGGGCCTGAACTCTTATGACCAATGGGGCGTCGAGTTGGGCAAGGAATTGGCAACCGCCTTGCAGCCTGTGGTCGAGGGGTTCAAATCGGCCGCTGACAAGGACGGGTCAACAGCCGCTTTGGTTGATTTCTTGCAGATGCACGGGGTTTAGACCTGCACGGCACCGTCATAGCGGCGAAAGACCTCTTTGGCGGTGTCTGGCACGGCGCATTTCTGGCCTTTGTCGTCGATCGCCACCAAAACAGCGTCGCCTGTCGTGGTCAGTTGGCCATTGACCCAAACGCCGTATTCCATCGTAAAGCTGGATTGGCCCATCTTGGTCGTGCGTGCCGTCAGGATATAGTCGTGGCCCAGTTTGACCTCGGTGCGAAAGTGTAGACCCGCGTTGCGCACGACGACTTTGGGTTGGTTCCCGTCAGCGGTCCAAATGCCCCGTTCAACAAAGTAGCGCACCCGCAGGTTTTCGAACCATTTGAGGTAAACGCCGTTGTTAACGTGGTGCAGCATGTCTATTTCGCCGTACCGGACCTTGTCGGCATAGCCAAAGCTCCATGGCGCAGGGATCCCCGCGCCACGCAGCTCGGTCTCGGACAGGGCTGTCAGAAATGGCAGGCTCATACGGCAGCGGTGACGATGATTTCGACCAGATAACCGGGGGTTGCGAGTTTCGCTTCGCCGGTCCAGCGGGCGGGCGCATTGCCTGCGGGCACCCATGCATCCCAAACAGCGTTCATTTCAGCGAAATCGGTTTCCATATTGGCGCACCAGATTTGCGCCGTCAGCAGTTTGGTCTTGTCGGTGCCTGCTTCGTCGAGCAGCGCGTCGATCTTACCCAAGATGCTTTCGGTTTGTTCCGCAACCGATTTGCCTTCTGCCCCAACTTGACCGGCCAAATAGGCGGTTCCATTGTGGATAACGGCTTGAGACATGCGTGGGCCTGTGTGGAGGCGTGTGATGGAAGACATGAGAAGGGTTCCTCTGAATGGACATTACCTCTTAGGCATACCGCCTGTCTGCCTCACACGCCAGAGGCTCCTACAGCGTCAGTGCAATCAAAGCGGGCACGCTCAGAATACCACCGCCAACAATGACAAAAAGTGAGAGAAACAGGCCTTTAAACATCAATTTTATCCTTGCTCAGCTACGTTCGACAGGGAGGTAGGGCTTTGTTTACACACGCACATGCGACGTGCTGTCGCAGTTTTCGGTCATGTCTGGAAGTTCTGGAGCGGGTAACGGGAATCGAACCCGTAACTGAAGCTTGGGAAGCTTTCGTGATACCTTTTCACCATACCCGCGTCGCTGCGGACGATTTACGCGCGGATTGCGGGGCCGTCAACTGGTGAAGTGACGTCGCGCGCGTTGCCCTGGTTATGTGACGGGGTCTGTGGCTGCAGCGAACAGCCCGTCAAAATCGTCACGCGCAAGCGACCGCAGCAAAAGCAAAACACTTTGAAGCTGCGGCTGCCTGTTGCACATTTAGCCGCGGCGCCGTCTACGCCCGCCGCCGTCGCCGCCGCCGTTTTGGTTATGGTTTACATCAGGAAGGGTGACGATGGATTTGAGAATTGGGAAAGGCTCCACAGCATTGGGGATGTTGGACGCGTTCACGAAATGCTCTTGAAAGCGCGGCTCGATTGCGGTTTCGATCTTGTGGATTTCGTGCACAGTCGCCTCGATCTCCTTGCGGGCGGCGCGGTTCAGGAGCGCGATGCGTGCGCCCGTGCCTGCCGCGTTTCCAGCGGAGGTGACCCTATCAAGCGGCGCGTCTGGGATCATGCCCAGCACCATCGCGTGTTTCGGGCTGATATGTGCGCCGAAAGCGCCGGCAAGCACGATCCGGTCCACGCTATCCACGCCGAATTTATCCATGAGCAGGCGTGCGCCGGAATAGAGCGCCGCTTTCGCCATTTGGATTTCGCGAATGTCGCGGTTGGTGACTGTGATCACAGGCCCACCCGAGGCCGAGCCGTCGTAGACCATATAGGAGTTGGTGCGCCCATCCGCGAAACACGCGGAGGAGCCTGTTTGTTCGGCAGAGCCGATCAGGCCCGGACCGTCAACGATACCAGCCATGCGCATCTCGGCCACCATTTCGATGATGCCAGAGCCGCAGATCCCCGTGACGCCTGTCTGGGCGATGACGGTATCAAAGCCCTCGTCATCTGACCACAAATCAGAGCCGATGACCTTGAAACGAGACAGTTTTGTGACGGGGTCGATTTCCACCCGTTCGATTGCACCGGGGGCGGCGCGCTGACCACTGGAGATTTGCGCGCCCTCAAAAGCGGGGCCTGTGGGCGAGGAACAGGCCAGAACCTTATCCTTATTGCCCAGCAGAATTTCGGCATTGGTGCCGACATCGACGATCAATACGAGGTCTTCGGATTTATCAGGTGCCTCGGAGAGCGCCACGGCGGCCGCATCCGCGCCGACGTGACCTGCGATGCAGGGCAGCATATAGACGCGCGCCGACGGGTGCAGGTTGAGGTCAAGCTCAATGGCCCGCAGCGAGAGTGATTCAGAAGTGGCCAGCGCGAATGGGGCTTGGCCCAGCTCGAATGGATCGATCCCGAGGAACAGGTGGTGCATCACAGGATTACACACGAAAACCACGTCCACGATTAGCGCGCGGTCGATTTCCGCCTCCGCTGCGATTTGCACGAAAAGGGCGTTCATGCCTTCCCGCACGGACTTGGTCATTTCTTCGGCCCCGCCTGCGTTCATCATGCCATAAGAGACGCGGCTCATCAGGTCTTCGCCAAAGCGGATTTGCGGGTTCATGATGCCCGACGAGGCGATGACCTCGCCAGTGTGAAGATCGCACAGGTGGGCGGCGATAGTGGTCGAGCCGAGATCGACGGCAAGCCCGTAAATCGCACCGTCATAGTAGCCGGGCCAGACCTGCATAATGCGCGGGCTGAAGGTGTCGTCGCCCAAGTGCACGGCACAGGTAACTTTCCACTCGCCCTTGCGCAGGGCAGGTTGCAGCGTGCGCAGGACGCCAAGGTCGGCCTCAAGCTCTGGCAAGTCCCAATCGTGGCGCAGCGCTTTGATCAGCCGCTCAAGGTCGCCTGACGGATCGTGCATATCCGGCTCTGTCACCTCGACGTAGTACAGGCGCGTTGACGGATCCATGTGAATTTCGCGGGCCTCGGCGCGTTTTCGCACGACTTGGCGGTGCACTTGGCTTTCTGGCGGCACATCGACGATGACGTCGCGCTGCACCGTGGCTTGGCAGCCGAGACGGCGCCCTTTTTGCAGGCCACGAATGGTATCGTAACGCTCTTCCACAGCGTTCCATTCCGACAGCGCATCTTCGTGCACCGTGACCCCATGCTTGGAGAATTCGCCGTAGGACGGGGTGATCTGGCATTTGGAACAAATCCCGCGTCCGCCGCAGACACTGTCGAGGTCAACGCCAAGCTGTCGTGCTGCTGTCAGGATAGGGGTGCCAACGGGAAAATTGCCGCGTTTGCCTGAAGGGGTGAAAATCACAAGTGGATCAGTGCTCATGGCCAGCCTTTTGTTTGAGTTGCTCAGACTTTAGCGCATTGCGGCGGAGGGGAAAGGGCGAACCCGTCACCTGAAGCGTCGCGAGCGGCATTTGAGATTAAGGAAGCGCCAAGATGGCGCTCAGTCATGATTATCATTCGAATACCGCGCTGTTGCAGTCCGCAATTGCCGTTTTGGGGGTAGTGCACCGTTGCAATCCATGCGAAAGAACGGTGCCAACGCTACAGACACGCCAGGAGACAGGTTGATGGAGATTCGTGAGGCTTTTACGTTCGATGATGTTTTGTTGGTACCCGCTGCTTCCAGCGTGCTGCCATCGACCGCAGACACCCGCACATTTGTGACCAAATCGATTGCGATGAATATTCCGCTGCTGTCCAGCGCGATGGATACCGTGACCGAAGGAAAGATGGCGATTGCCATGGCGCAGGCGGGCGGCATTGGTGTCGTGCACAAGAATTTGGACATTGAGGCGCAGGCCCGCGAAATCCGACAGGTGAAGCGGTTTGTGTCTGGTACCGTCTACAGCCCGATCACACTGACCCCTGATCAGACCTTGGCGGATGCGAAGGAATTGATGGAACGCTACCGTATCACGGGTTTCCCTGTCGTTGGGGCCGATGGGCGCGTTGTGGGCATTGTCACCAACCGCGATTTGCGCTTTGCGACCGACGATAAGACGCCCGTTGGTGTGATGATGACCTCTGAGAATTTGGCGATGTTGCAAGAGCCTGCCGATCTGGATGAGGCGCGGTCGCTGATGCAGGCGCGCCGTATCGAGAAGCTGTTGATCACCGATAAAGCGGGCAAATTGACGGGGCTTCTGACATTGAAAGACAGCGAGCAAGCGGTTTTGAACCCTGCAGCCTGTAAGGATGAGTTGGGGCGTTTGCGCGTGGCTGCCGCCTCTGGCGTGGGTGACGCGGGTTTTGAGCGCACGCAGGCTTTGATCGAGGCGGGCGTTGATATGGTCGTGATCGACACCGCGCATGGCCACTCTGACGGGGTTGCCAAGGCCGTTGAACGCGCCAAGGCGCTCTCGAATTCGGTGCAGATTGTTGCTGGCAATATCGCAACTGGCGAGGCGGCGAAGGCCCTGATCGGATCTGGTGCGGACGCCGTCAAAGTGGGCATTGGTCCGGGGTCCATTTGTACCACCCGCATGGTTGCGGGCGTCGGCGTGCCGCAACTGACCGCAATTATGGATTGCGCAAACGCGGCGGGCGACGTGCCTGTGATTGCTGACGGTGGCATCAAATTCTCTGGCGATTTTGCGAAGGCGATTGCTGCTGGTGCCTCGTGTGCCATGGTTGGGTCGATGATCGCGGGGACCGACGAAAGCCCCGGTGAGGTCATCCTGTATCAGGGCCGTTCGTTTAAGTCCTATCGTGGCATGGGCAGCCTTGGCGCCATGGCGCGTGGATCGGCCGACCGCTATTTCCAAAAGGATGCGGCGAGCGACAAACTCGTACCAGAAGGTATCGAGGGGCAGGTGCCTTATAAAGGGTCTGCTTCTGCCGTCGTGCACCAGTTGATTGGCGGGTTGCGGGCCGCAATGGGCTATACTGGGAATGCAACGATTGCCGAGATGCGCAAGAATTGCCAATTCGTGCGGATCACGGGCGCAGGTCTTAAAGAGAGCCATGTGCATGATGTGCAGATCACTCGCGAGAGTCCGAACTACCGTATTGGGTAATAAAATCCGTTTATTGCGCGACGACATTGAGGTGATAATATGACGCCAGCCGCCCGCTATGCCGCCGCCATTGCGGTTTTGGATGACGTGCTGGCAGGCGCCTCTGCTGAAAAATGCCTGACCACTTGGGCGCGCGGCAATCGCTATGCGGGGTCCAAGGATCGCGCGGCTGTGCGTGACCATGTGTTTGACGTTTTGCGCCGAAAGCGGTCTCTTGGTGCGCTTGGGGGGGGAGAGACCGGCCGCACGCTCATTATCGGGCTTCTGCGGCATCAAGGCATTGATCCTGATATGATTTTCGGGGCGGGCGGCTATGGGCCAGAGGCGCTGAGTGACGCAGAATTGGCTGGTGGTCGCGCACCTGTTGGGCACGAAGTTTATGACATGCCAGCGTGGCTTTGGCAGATTTGGTCCGCCGATCTAGGCGCCGACGCGACGGCTGCTGCGCAAGCATTACAAGACCGTGGTCCGATCACGTTGCGGGTGAATTTGCGCCGCGCCACACGAGATGCAGTGCAGGCGATATTGGCTGAAGATGGCATCATTTGCCACCCCAGTCCTGATGTGAAGACCGCGCTTCATGTTGTTGAAAATGAAAGAAAAGTTCAAATTAGCAGAGCCTACGTTGAAGGCCTTATCGAGGTGCAGGATCTTGCCTCGCAGGCGGCGGTAGCAGGACTCGAATTGGCTGCCGGCTCGCGCGTGTTGGATTATTGTGCAGGCGGTGGTGGAAAGTCGCTGGCGCTGGTTGATTTGTTCGATTGCGAAGTCTGTGCACATGATATTTCTGCGGCACGCATGGGCGATATTCCTACCCGATCCGCGCGTGCTGGTGTGGTCGTCGCGGTGTGTAAGACGGCGGATTTGGCCCGTGTCGATCCGTTTGATGCAGTCTTCGTTGACGCCCCCTGTAGCGGCAGCGGGACATGGCGGCGTGCGCCTGAAGCTAAATGGGCATTGACGCAGAGGAAGTTACAGGAATACAATTACTTACAGATCGAAGTTATTACAAAAGCGGCGGGTTTTGTACGCGCTGGCGGGCAATTGATTTATGCGACGTGTTCAGTGCTTTCGTGTGAAAACCGTGCGATCATAGAGGCATTTGTGACCGCCCATCCCGATTGGCTGCTGCTGTCAGACGATCAACGCTTCCCTGATGCAACGGGTGACGGTTTCTATCATTCCGTTTTACAAAAGACGTAAGTCAACCTAGGGTTGCTAAATGGGGGGTCTACAGCTTTGAGTGAAGATCTTAAGGCGATGTTAACTCTTCGTGCCTTAAATTTGGGTCCACAGCACAGGAAGACTTACTTTGACTGCTATAGACCATCGAGAAATGCGCGTTGTAGATCGCAAGGGTTTGATCGCTTTTACGAGCGTTTTTGCCCTATTCGCGTTCTTGTTGTTTGTAGCGGCCGTCTTTTTCACTGTGCCGATCGTTCAGGCGTCACTTCTTGCGGCTGCGATCGTTTGCGTGTTTGGGACGTTGAAAAACTTTGCACAGTTGATCGCGCAGGGCCGTGAAGCGGACTCTCTGAAATCGACGGTAGAGAACCTTGTCGCCCATGATCCGGACATGGCGTTTTTGACCAGTGCTGACGGCGATATTTCGGCGTGTAGTGAAGTTGCCCAGCGGCGATTTGCTGGCGCAGTTGGAAAGAGCCTCACGGTGCTGCTTACCGAAATTATCGCGAGCCCAGATGCCGTTTTGTATCGCCTCCTTACGCAGGCCGAAACCACGGGAAGTGCAAAAGATGTTGTGGCCACGCGAAGTGGTCATTTCCGCGTGTCTGTTATCGGAGTCGATAAAAACGAATTTTTGTGGCGGATTTGCGAGAATAGCACTGGGAAAGTTTCGCCCCAAGGTCCGGGCCAAAGCTTGGGCATTCTGATGATGACATTTGGTTCGCGCGGTGCGGTCCTATTTGTCAACGAAACGTGCCGGACGCTCTTGGGCTTCCGCCCAAAGTCCGCAGCAGAAGTCTTCGCCGACGGGGTTTTCCGCAATGGCTGCACTTATAAAATCAAGGCAGCAAATGCGGAAATAAGCGTAACCGTTGCGATCGTGGAGACGATGGCCGGCCGCCGTGAGATTTACTTGATTCCTTGAGGGAAAGGTGAGGCTTCTATGGCTGCGCCGCGCGAGCTTGTCGCGGAATGGGAAGCCATTGAAGATCTGCCTGTGCCGCTCTTGAAGGTGTCACCAGATGGCGTGGTTCTGGCGTCAAACCGCGAGGCGCGCACCTTGTTGGATATTGCTTCGACGGAAGGCAAACGGATTGGCGACGTCCTTGATGGTCTCGGGCGTCCAATTGGTGACTGGGTCCGTGAAGCGATTGAAGGGCGCGGCGGAAATGTATCGCAATTTTTGCGTGGTCGCGGAGATAATCACGATACCTTTGTGCAAGTGACGCTGAATTCGGCTGGTGGGGCTGTCGATCCGCATTTGATTGCCGTCCTGAATGATGTGACCGAACTTAAGACACTGGAGGCGCAATTTGTTCAAAGCCAGAAGATGCAGGCGATTGGGCAGCTCGCAGGCGGCGTTGCGCATGATTTCAATAATTTGCTAACAGCGATTTCCGGTCATTGCGACCTCCTCTTGTTACGCCATGATCAGGGCGACCAAAACTATGGTGACCTGATTCAAATTCACCAAAATGCAAACAGGGCAGCAAGCCTTGTGGGGCGGCTTCTGGCCTTTTCACGCAAGCAAAATCTGCAACCCGAAGTCATCGATTTACGTGATACTTTGTCTGATTTGACCCACCTTTTGAACCGATTGGTTGGTGAGAAAGTCACGCTGTCTTTGACCCATGATCAGGAACTCGGCACCATCAAGGCCGACAAGCGTCAGCTGGAGCAGGTCTTGATGAACCTTGTGGTCAACGCACGCGACGCCATGCAAGGGGGAGGCGAAATCCGCGTTGTCACAGAAAACCTTGTGCTGGAAGAAAAAGTTGTGCGTGATCGCGCAATAGTTCCTCCGGGCCACTATGTTTTGGTCAAAGTCATTGATGAGGGGCATGGCATCGCGCCTGAAAAGCTCCATAAAATATTTGAACCATTTTATACCACCAAACGGACAGGCGAGGGTACTGGGCTGGGCCTTTCGACTGCTTATGGTATCGTCAAACAGACGGGTGGGTTCATTTTCGCGGAAAGTGAAGTGGGTCGCGGCACCGAGTTCTCTTTATTATTTCCTGTGCACGAGGTGACAGTTGGAGCTGCGCCTGTGGTAAAGATCACAGCGCCGCCGCAGATGACGGGATCCGATGATGGGGTCGTCTTGTTGGTTGAAGACGAGGCGCCTGTGCGGGCCTTTGCGTCCCGTGCATTGCGATTGCGTGGCTATACGGTTCTAGAGGCAGATAGTGCGGAAAATGCGCTCGCGATGCTCAGTGACCCTGATCTGGTCGTGGATGTTTTTGTAACGGATGTGATCATGCCAGGGATGAATGGCCCAACTTGGGTGCGTGAAGCTTTGATTGATCGCCCAGAGACGCGCGTAGTTTTCGTATCCGGCTAGGCCGAAGATGCATTTGGAGAAGACGTGCCGCGGATCGCGCATTCCGTGTTCTTGCCCAAGCCGTTTTCACTTAACGTTTTGACGACGACTGTACAGAACCAGGTACAGGATATGCGCCTTTCGGCATAAAGTCGTGCGGTTCAGCTTACAGGTCTGACGCCACAAGGCTTGCGAGATGTGCTGCGGAGCCCGTGAGTGCCGCGTAATCATCCTCGATGACACTCACCTTGAAATTGCTCATGAAACCAGCAAAACGGCCTTTGTCGCGGAAGGCTTCAGCAAATCCAGACTCGTTAAGATAGGGTGCAAAGGCGCGGGCGACACCGCCCACCAAATAGACGCCACCGAAGGGAAGTTGGATCAATGAAAGGTTGCCGCACACTGTGCCGAGAATACGCGTGAACATCTCAACGGCTTCCTGCGCACGGGCGTCACTCTTGGACGACATCGATGCCATAATGTCGGCGGCCCCCATCTCTTTTGGTGCGCCGGCCTCGACGCCCAAAAACGCATAGACTCGTTCAAGTCCGCGCCCCGATAAGACGTCTTCGACGGCAGGAAAGCCGTGGGCAGTAGATACAAACTGGCAAAGCTGCAACTCGCGTTCTGTCCGAATTGGCAAATTAGCGTGCCCGCTTTCCGACGGAGTCACCAGACGCCCGCTTTCGGTCTGAAATACCGGAGCCGCATTAAAGCCGGTGCCGACGCCAACCACGAGCATCGCGGCGTTGGAGCCGGCACTTGGCCCGTCAATGATTGTCCGGATATTGGATTCCTCCAAGTGCCCCAGCGCGTGGCCCTGTGCCTGGAGGTCATTCAGGATCGCGACAGTTTCGGCACCTGTTGCACGGATCAGCGTGTCTTTATCGATGGTCCAGTCAAGATTGGTCATCGTTGCGCGACCTTCGCGCACTGGTCCCGCAACAGCCACGCAGGCGGCGATCGGATCAACACCGCCTTCGTCCGCGATGTACCGGCGTAAGACCGTCTCAAGCCCTGGATAGTCAACGTTGGAATATCGCCGCACTGTGCCATCGACGATTTTCTTACCGTCAGCCAGCGCCACTCGTGTATTGGTGCCGCCGATGTCGGCAACAAGGGAATAGGTGTCTTTTGGATGTGCCATGACGGACGTGCCCTTAGTTGCGTGCGATTGCGTATTTGAGAGCGTGATAAGACGCTTTTGGGGTGCGCTTCAAGGTGTCGAAGTCGACGTGGACCATGCCGAACCGCTTTTCATAGCCAAAGGCCCATTCAAAATTGTCCAACAGCGACCAGTAGAAGAACCCTTTTACATTCGCTCCGTCAGAGATCGCACGTTTTGCGGCGGCAAAATGGTCCGAGACGAATTGCGTTCTAACCGGGTCATAGACTGTGCCATTTTCGACGTGGTCGTCCCATGCCATGCCGTTTTCCGTGACGTAGATCGGCAGGTCGCCGACGTAATCACGGGCGGCGCGGGTGAGGAAATAGTGCAGCCCGTCAGGGTAAATTTCCCAGCCCATTTGAGTCTTGTCGAGCGGGCCAGTCACGCTTTTGATGTGCGGCCAAGCTGCGTCCGGGTCCGCCGAAATCGTGTTGCGTGTGTAGTAATTGACGCCCAAGAAATCAATCGGCTGACTGATCTCAGCCATGTCGTCTTGCCAGCCTTCTGGCATGTGGGGGGACAGACCCGCGAGGGCCTCGGCAGGGTAGGTGCCTTTGGTGACGCTTTCGATGAACCAGCGGTTATAAAGCGCGTCTTGGGTCGCAGCCGCATTGATGTCAGCGTGGCTGTCACTGGCGGGGTGTGCATATTCAAAGTTGAGCACGATCCCACAGGTGTCCATCCCCTTAGCGCGCATCCGCGACATCGCCAGACCGTGGGCGAGGTTGATGTGGTGCATGGAGCGGGCGGTGGCGCGGATATCGCGCAGGCCCGGTGCGTGGTGGCCGAGGAAGTGCGAGAGATAAGATACGCACCACGGCTCGTTGATCGTCGCGATCGAGGCCATGCGGCTGCCAATTTTGTCAGTGATCGCGTCGACATAATCGCCGAACCGCAAAACCGTATCGCGGTTCATCCAGCCGCCTCTGTCGGCCAGCGCGGATGGCAACTCCCAGTGATAAAGTGTTTGGAACGGTTTCAGGCCACGCTCCAGAATGGCGTCGGTCAACCGGTCGTAGAAATCAAGGCCCTCGGGGTTGACGGTTTTGCCGTCCGACATGACCCGCGCCCAGCTTGTGGAGAAGCGGTAGGCGTCCATATCTGCGTCGCGCAGCAAATCCAGATCACCCTCGAACCTGTGGTAGTGATCGCAAGCGACAGCCCCATCCTCGGCGCGGATTACATTTCCAGGGGTGGCTGCGAATGTGTCCCAATGGGTTGCTCCAGCACCGCCAAAGCTGTGCCCTTCAATCTGATAAGCAGCGGTGGCGGCTCCAAAGACGAAACCTTCCGGAAAATCGGCGCGTGTGAAGTTCATGGCATGTCCGTGGGGGCAGGGCCGGTGGAAAGGCCCACCATCAGTTCTGCTTCGAGTAAGAGGTTGGGCGGGGTATCCGATGGCTCGGCGATTTCGGCAAGCAGCATTTCGGCCAACAGCCGGCCCGCTTCGCGCACCGAAGAACGGGTCGAGGTGAAAATCGGGATATCTGCGCCATTGCGCAAGTATGAGAGCACATCGTCATGGGTCAGGACCGATACATCGCGGCCCATCACCAGACCCGCGTCTTCAATGGCGCGGCGCACGCCAAGTGCAGAGATCATCGAGGCCGTTATGATCGCCGTCGGCGGGCGCTCAAGCGCCAGCATATCGCGGGTCGATTGAAACCCGAAGTCTTCGGTCATCTCGCCGGAACGTAGCAGCGCGGTATCGATAGGGATCCCGTTGGCTCGCAAAGTCTCTTCATAGCCTGCGCGGCGGCGATGCGCGAAATCCATGCCTTCAAGCCCGTTGACCAGACCAATACGGCGGTGCCCCAGATCATAGAGAAAATTCGCGGCACGGTTGAAGGCCCGCTTGTTGTTGACGTCCAGCCAAGCGTAGGGGCTGGTGGCCCCCGACGAACGCCCGTGGACAACAAAGGGCAGACCAATTTCGGTCAGAAGCGGGATGCGCGGGTCATTGAGCGTCGGGCCGTGCACGACAACCCCGTCAACCGCATGGCGCGATTTGAGGCCGCGATAGACGCTTTCCTCATCCACATCATTCACGATGGAGAGGATCATCTCATAGCCATTGCGCGAATAGGTCTCGCCGGCGCCCGCGATAAAGTCGCCGAAGATCGGGTTCACCATTTCATGTTTCGTCGAGACAGGGATCACATGACCGATTGCCAGTGCTTTGCCTGTAGCCAATCCCTTTGCGCGCGAGCTGGGATTGTAATTGTGTTTGCGCGCTGCCGTCTGCACCCGCAACCGCGTGGCTTCCGAGACCTCCGGATACCCGTTGAGCGCGCGGCTCACGGTTGTCTGGCTAAGCCCGAGGGCAGACGAGAGTTGTTTCAGGTTCATTTGTACTCAAAGCGCTTTCAATTTCTTTGACGATACGGGCAGATTTTTGAAACGTCAAAGGGTCTCGCGGCTTTTTTTGCATTCGGTCATAATTCTATATTGGAAGCCTATTTTGGTAATAATTTCTTGACTTGTAAGAGGAGATCGACAAACGTCTTGGCAGCCAAAGCGCTTTGAAAGTGATTCCAAAGCGGGGGAGGTTGCGGAATCGTTGGAAATTGCCCGATTTTGCTGAGCATGTAGAATACGCGCAGTGTTACGTAATTTACTTGCATGAGAATGCGCCGCAGGGTGCATGGATATGACGCGCAAGTTTGCGCAAATGGGAGGACGACAATGAAAAAGTCACTTTATTTGGGCGCCGCTATTATGGCTCTGGGCACAGTTGCTCAGGCCGAGCAGCTCACTGTATTTGGTCCATGGCTTGGGCCAGACCAAGAGAACGTCGAAAAGGTGCTTGCTGGTTTCGCAGCCGCATCCGGCCACGAAGTTAACTACGTTGGTTCTGACAGCTTCGAACAGCAGATCATGATCGACGCTGAAGCTGGTTCCGCACCAAACGTCGCGGTATTCCCGCAGCCAGGTCTGGCCGCTGATATGGCAAAGCGCGGCTTCTTGACGCCACTTGCTGATGGCACTGCTGACTGGGTGAAGGAAAACTATGCGGCTGGCCAGTCTTGGGTTGATCTGGGTACATATGCAGGCGCAGACGGCGCTGACAGCCTTTATGGTTTCTTCTACAAAGTCGACGTGAAGTCCCTGGTTTGGTATTCCCCTGAGAACTTTGAAGACGCTGGCTATGAGGTTCCAACATCCATGGAAGACCTCAAGACACTGACAGACCAAATCGTAGCCGACGGTGGCACACCTTGGTGTATCGGTCTGGGTTCCGGTGGTGCGACTGGCTGGCCAGCGACCGACTGGGTTGAAGACATGATGCTGCGCACA
The DNA here is from genome assembly GCA_029252195.1 of Yoonia sp. Taxonomy (GTDB): domain Bacteria; phylum Pseudomonadota; class Alphaproteobacteria; order Rhodobacterales; family Rhodobacteraceae; genus Yoonia. Next base: position 29,746 of record JAQXBV010000009.1, on the reverse strand, counting down.
CAAACGCCTGCGGATTACGATGCTTGGGTTAAGAACGACCTGAAATTCAACGATCCAAAGGTTGTCGCTGCAATCGAAGAGTTCGGCGCATTTGCCCGTAACGACGCTTACGTTGCTGGTGGTGCCGGTACTGTTGCAACAACAGACTTCCGTGACAGCCCTAAGGGTCTCTTCTCTTCGCCACCACAGTGCTACATGCACCGTCAGGCGTCCTTCATCCCTGCGTTCTTCCCAGAAGGCACGGTTGTTGGTCAGGATGCGGACTTCTTCTACTTCCCAGCTTACGCTGAAAAAGACCTTGGTGCGCCAGTTCTGGGTGCGGGTACAGTTTGGGCCATCACCAACCCATCTGACGCTGCAAACGAGCTGATCGCTTACTTGGAAACACCAGAAGCCCATGAGACTTGGATGGCGCTTGGCGGTTTCTTGACACCACACATGGGTGTTGACACGTCCAAGTTCTCTGACGCGGCAACAGCAAAGATGAACGACATCTTGCTTGCAGCTACAACATTCCGTTTCGACGGCTCCGACCTGATGCCTGGTGCCGTGGGTGCAGGATCCTTCTGGACTGGCATGGTTGACTACGCTGGCGGCAAAGATGCGCAGGCAGTTGCAGACGAGATCCAAGCGTCTTGGGACGCAATCAAGTAAGCGGTAACGTTTACTTCAGCAAAAAGAGCCGCCCTTTTCCGAAGGGCGGTTCATCTCAACACTGGTTAACTTTGGGGAGGGGCGACTATGAATCCTGCACTACAGGGTCTTATCACCGTATTTATTGGCGTCAGTGGCTGTATCGGCTACTTTTACTTCTCAAACCAATTCCTCGACAAAGTGCTGTTTCCCGCAAAGGGTGTGAACGCCGGTCGCAATATCCACCGCGCCAATATGGTCCGCCCGTGGCTTTTCCTGCTGCCTGCGATGATCGCCTTGGGGCTTTATCTCGTTTATCCTGTCTTCGCGACGCTTTGGTTTTCATTGACGGATCGCAATGCAGGTAACGCCTTTGTCGGTCTCGACAATTACCGCCAGATGCTGTCGCAGCCCAAGTTTTGGGAAGCGATGAACAACAACGTTCTGTGGCTGATCATTGTGCCTGCTGCCTCGACCGCTTTTGGTTTACTGGCGGCACAGCTGACCGACCGTATCCGCTGGGGTAATTTTGCGAAGTCTCTGATTTTCATGCCGATGGCGATTTCCTTCGTCGGGGCCTCGGTGATTTTCAAGCTGATCTATGACACGCGGCCGGTGGATACCAACCAGATTGGCGTCCTCAACGCGGTCTGGTTGCAGTTTGATGGCGGTATGGGGTCATTCCTGATTTTGCGCCTTGTACCTGCGGCATTGGTCGCCTGTTTTGTTGCGACTTTGGCCTACGTCGGCTATACCACGGCGCGTAAGCGGATGCGGCCCAGTCACCACGAGCGCACCCTATTGGGTGGCATCGGCGCGGCGTGTGTCGTGGCGATCTGCGTCATTGGCGCGATCATGGGGGTCGGCGCGTTCTTTGGCGTTTTCACCTTTGATTACCCTTACGGCGAGCCGCAAACGTGGCTGACAACACCCACTTGGAACTCGCTCCTGTTGATGGTGGTGTTGATCTGGATTCAGACAGGCTTTGCCATGGTGATCTTGTCCGCTGCTCTGCGTGGTGTGCCAGAAGAGACTATCGAAGCGGCCATCGTGGACGGCGCCAATGTGTTTCAGGTGTTTTTCAAGATTAAGATGCCGCAGATCGCAGGCACGATTGTGGTGGTCTGGACGACGATCACACTCACGGTTCTCAAGGTGTTTGATATCGTCTTCGCGATGTCCAACGGCCAATGGGAAACCCAAGTTTTGGCCAACTATATGTTCGAGCAACTGTTCCGCGCCAATGACTGGGGCGTCGGCTCTGCGGCGGCGATTGTTATCATGTTGATGGTGTCACCCATTCTGATCTGGAACGTCTGGAACGTTCGTAAGGAGATGCGCTGATGGATAATCTTGCTGGTAAGAAGTCGGGGCTTAGCTGGGCGGTCAATATTTCGGTCGCGGTTTTGGTGCTGCTTTGGTTGTTCCCGACCGCAGGTCTGTTTGTCTCGTCGTTCCGCTCCGCCGATCAGATTTCAACCAACGGCTGGTGGCAGTCGCTGTTCAACTCCGAGCAAAACGTGACCCTGCGCACCGCCAATCCTGACGAGCCGGGCGTGCAGGTTTTGGAAAACGGCGTTTATGTCATTCGCGGCAATCTTTACGGCGTCGCGGGCAAAGCCGAGATTGGCGCTTGGGGGGTCTCTTCGCGCGCGATTGATGCCTATGTCGCGGGCGACACGGCCGACTTAGGCGACGGCCAGACCATTGCCGTGCAGGCAAACGGCGACTATGTCTGGACCAGTCCGACAGAGATGACGGGCAGGGGGCAGCGCGTTTTTGCGACGGCCCAGACGCCGCCTGAATTCACCTTTGATAACTACCGCTCCATGCTGTTTGACCCAAGCAATTCCGAGGGCATGGCAAAGGCGTTCTTCAACACGCTGACCGTGACGATCCCCGCGACCATCATCCCGATCGTGATTGCGGCCTTTGCAGCCTATGCGCTGGCGTGGATGGATTTTCCGGGCCGTGCGATCTTGGTTGCGGTTGTTGTGGGGTTGCTTGTGGTGCCGCTGCAACTCGCACTTATTCCACTGCTGCGCTTCCACCTCAATATCGGGATCGGGAAAGGGTATCTGGGCGTCTGGCTCGCCCATACCGGATTTGGTCTGCCGCTCGCGATCTATCTGCTGCGCAACTATATGGTGGGCCTGCCACGGGATATTATCGAAAACGCCAAAGTTGACGGCGCGACCGATTTTCAGATTTTCACCAAGATCATCCTACCGCTGTCCTTTCCTGCCTTGGCTTCCTTTGCGATTTTCCAGTTCTTATGGACATGGAATGATCTGCTGGTCGCCAAAGTGTTCTTGATCGACAGCACGGGCCAAACCACCGTTATGACCAACCAAATTGTCGAGCTGTTGGGCACCCGTGGCGGTAATTGGGAGATTTTGGCGACGGCCGCCTTTGTCTCGATTGCCGTGCCGCTCGCAGTTTTCTTCGCAATGCAAAAATATTTGGTGCGTGGCCTATTGGCCGGCTCTGTTAAGTAAGAAAGACATGACTATGACTTCCGCCTTGGTAAACTTACCCGTCCAGAAGAATGCGTTGGACAAAGATTGGTGGCGCGGTGCCGTCATCTATCAAATTTATCCGCGCAGCTATCAAGATAGCAACGGCGACGGGATCGGCGATCTTGCGGGTATCGTGCAGCGGTTACCTTATATCGCCACCCTTGGGGTCGATGCGATCTGGATTTCGCCGTTCTTTACCTCACCGATGAAGGATTTCGGCTATGACGTCAGCAACTATTGCGACGTTGACCCGATGTTCGGCAGTCTGTCCGATTTCGACAAACTGATCGAAACGGCCCACGCACTCGGGATCAGGATTTTGATTGATCTGGTATTGTCGCATACCTCTGATGCGCACCCGTGGTTTGTGGAAAGCCGCGCCAGCAAAACAAATCCGAAGTCTGATTGGTACGTCTGGTCGGATCCAAAGCCGGATGGCACGCCGCCCAATAACTGGCTGTCGATCTTTGGCGGTTCTGCATGGCAGTGGGATACGCGCCGCGAGCAGTATTATTTGCACAACTTCCTGACGTCCCAACCTGACTTGAACTTCCATTGCCCTGCCGTGCAAGACGCTCTTTTAGAGGTCGCAAACTTTTGGCTTGAGCGCGGTGTTGACGGGTTCCGTCTGGATACAATCAACTTTTACACGCATGACAAAGAGCTGCGCAATAACCCAGCCCTGCCCAAAGAGCGCCGCAACGCTGACACCGCGCCAGCGGTGAACCCTTACAACCACCAAGAGCATATCTATTCCAAGAACCGTCCCGAGAACCTCGATTTCTTGCGCAAACTTCGTGCGGTCATGGAGCCTTACGGTGCGGCGGCAGTGGGCGAGGTGGGCGATGCCCAGCGGGGCCTTGAGATTATGGGCGAATATACTGCCGGCGATGATCTGATGCAGATGTGCTATGCCTTCGAGTTCTTGTCGCCAGAGCAGCCAACGCCTGCGCGCATTGCCGAAGTCATGGCGCGCGTCGATGAGGTCGCGGCTGACGGCTGGGCATGTTGGGCGTTTTCCAATCACGACGTCGTGCGGCACACAACCCGCTGGCATCTGAGCGATGAAGCGCAGCGGATGTTTACGACACTGATCATGTGCTTGCGCGGCTCTGTATGCATTTATCAAGGTGAGGAACTCGGTCTACCAGAGGGCGAAGTCGCTTTTGAGGACCTGCAAGATCCTTATGGGATAGAGTTTTGGCCCGAGTTCAAAGGCCGTGACGGCTGTCGTACGCCGATGGTCTGGCAAAATGATAACGCCAATGGCGGTTTCTCTGCGGGCAAGCCTTGGTTGCCTGTATCTGCAGCACATTTGGGCCGCTCTGTTGCTGTGGCCGAAGAGGACCCGACCGCGATCATCCATCACTATCGCCGCGCGATTGCGCTACGTCACGCCCATGGTGCTTTGACAAAAGGTGGGCATAGCCCGCTCAAAAGTGTTGGGAATGTCGTTTATTTTACCCGTCAGGCAGATGATGACGAGCTGCTTTGCGTCTTTAACGTCGGTGACACGCCAGCCGTGGTCGATGTGCCCGAGGGTAATTGGACGCCGATTGCAGCCGATTTGGGCGGGGCGCAGGATGTGACAGATGGTCAAGTGAGCCTTGCCCCATGGCAGGTCTGCATTGCGACACGCAACGCATAGCGTTTGCGCAAAAAATATAGGGAGTGGGAAGATGGCTGATCTAAAACTGACAAACGTCGCAAAGACTTACGGTGGCACTGTCAACGTTCTGCAGAATATCAACCTCGATATCAAAAAGGGCGAGCTGATTGTTTTCGTTGGCCCGTCAGGTTGCGGCAAATCGACGTTGTTGCGCATGATTGCGGGTCTTGAAAAAATCACTGGCGGCGAGTTGCAGATCGACGGGCAGGTCGTCAATGACGTGCCGCCCGCACAGCGCGGCATTGCGATGGTGTTTCAATCCTATGCCCTTTACCCACATATGACCGTTCGTGATAATATGTCGTTCGCGCTCAAATTGGCCAAGAAATCGCCCACTGAAATCGAAGAGGCGGTGAACCGTGCCGCGAAAATTTTGCAGCTTGATGAGTACCTTGATCGGTTACCAAAAGCCCTTTCCGGTGGTCAGCGTCAGCGTGTTGCGATTGGCCGCTCGATTGTGCGTGATCCCAAGGTTTATCTTTTCGATGAGCCGCTCTCCAACCTTGATGCGGCCTTGCGCGTGGCGACCCGGATTGAAATTGCACAACTCAAAGAGTCGATGCCAGAGAGCACGATGATCTATGTGACCCATGATCAGGTTGAGGCGATGACTTTGGCGACCCGCATAGTAGTTTTGGCCAATAAAGGGATTGCACAAGTTGGCTCTCCATTGCAGCTTTATGAGCGCCCCGAGAATGAGTTTGTCGCCCAGTTTATCGGTTCTCCCGCGATGAATATTCTGTCTGGCGAAATCGTGGGTACCGGTCAGGAAACAACGGTCAAACTTGATGGCGGCGGAACGGCGGTTTCTGCCGTCCCCACGCAAGCCGCTGACAAGGGATTGAAAGTGAATATTGGTGTCCGGCCCGAGGATTTGGTGTCGACAAAAGCGGCTGATTATATCTTTGAAGGGAAGGTCAAAATCACAGAGGCATTGGGTGAAGTCACGCTTCTCTACTTCGATAAGGTTGGTGACAACGAGTCTGTGATCGGGAAGCTACCTGGTATTCATCAGGACCTACGCGGTACAATTGTTCGGATGTCGGCGGATCCGTCGAAGGTTCAGATATTCCACAATGGGAAGTCACTGTATTATCGTTAGGCAGCGATTTTTCGTCGCAAGATCAGACTCTCCAATTTTCGACGAAAATTGGTTTAGAAATGGAGTTTTATGTCGCCAGCATGGCAAATCACGATAAGTTGGTGTCCTGACTCTATCAGATGAAAACCACGCTCGCGGACGGCCTGCTCAAAAGCAGCCCGTCCAACTTCTTTTTCAATCCAAGTGATATTGCGGCGAACCACGCCGCCATTTTGTGCTGATTTTGCGGAGAAAATCAGATCAAGCCAACCTTGCGTCGTATTTTGCAGTCGGGACATATACATGCCCCGACGCTAATATGGCTATGTTAAACCGAAGTTAACGACGTGTGCGACGACCTGTCCGCGCGCGGCCTTCGCCTTCTTTAACGACCGGACGGTTGAAGCTGATCCACTCACCGCCGCCCGCGTCATTGTTGGTCAGGAAGTTTGCGGCGCGGATGGCCTCCATTTCCTTGCCAGCGCGTGGCAAAGTGGACCCCAAGCCGAAAATTGTCACAAATGTTTCGTCATCAATGTCGTCTGGCAAAATGATGCCCGCTTCCTGCACCTGAAGCTTCTTTTCCGCGATCTTCAGCGGACCGATTGGCAAGGCAACAGGGTTCATAATCGCGGAAGTCATGCCTGCTGCCATCGCCATCGGCAAGAACGCATTGTTGATGCCGTGACGGTTTGGCAAGCCGAAGGAGATGTTGGAAGCGCCGCAAGTTGTGTTCACGCCGAGCTCTTCACGCAAGCGACGTACAAGGGCAAACACTTGCAAGCCCGCCGTGCCCATCGCACCGATTGGCATGACCAAGGGGTCAACCACGATATCATGCGCCGGGATGCCGAAATCTGCAGCCCGTTCGACAATCTTCTTGGCGACAGCAAATCGAACGTCGGGATCTTCTGAAATACCGGTGTCGTCGTTCGAAATCGCGACAACAGGCACATTGTACTTCTTCACCAATGGCAAGACCAGTTCCATCCGCTCTTCTTCGCCAGTGACGGAATTGAGCAGCGGGCGCCCTTCGGCAGCCGCAAGACCGTTCTCAAGCGCGCCAGGTACGGAGCTGTCGATGCACAGCGGGCAGTCGGTGACGGCCTGCACATGTTTGATCAGTTCGGTCATCAGCGTTGGTTCGACAAAGTTGTTGTCGGCATAGCGCGGATCTTCGGCCATTTTGTTGGAGAACACTGCGCCAGAGTTGATGTCGAGGATATTGGCACCTGCGGCCACTTGGGCGCGGGCGTCGGCCTCGACGCGGGAAAAATCGCCGCGCTCAAGCTCTTCGTTCAGGATCTTACGACCTGTTGGGTTGATCCGCTCACCGATGACGGCAAAAGGTTGGTCAAACCCGATAATTGTGGTGCGGGTTTTGGATTCGACGATTGTGCGTGTCATGGCGCGTGGTCCTCAAGGTTGAAGTGCAGGAACGGCAGACGCGCCGCCGTGGGAAATCGCCCAAGTCGCATTGGTTTTGATCCCGCCGAGCGGGAAGAAATGCACATGGGTGATATTGAAGTCGGGGTTCGCGGCCTTATGAGCAGCGAGCTCTGAAATGATCTGGTTCGGCTCGTAGGGCAACAACAGCTTGGTGACATCCATCGCCCGCTTTTGCAGCACCTTCAGGGACGGGCCAACGCCACAGGCAATCGCGAATTTGATCAGGGTTTGCAGCTTTGCAGGACCTGCGATCCCGATATGGATCGGGATATCGATCCCGGCGGCCTTGAGGCTGTCTGCCCATTTGATAATCGGACCTGCCTCGAAGGCAAATTGTGTGGCTAATGCCATCTGTGCGTCGGAACTCTCGGCGAATTTCCCCTTCCAGCGTAGGGCGTCCATCACGTTTTTGTCGGATCCGTCAGGGTCGATGTCTTTGTTGCCCTCGGGATGGCCTGCGACGTGCAGACGCTTGAAGCCCGCTTTGCCAAACAGACCGCTTTCCAACATCTGCATGGAACTTTCGAACTTGCCGTGCGGGGCTGCGACGCCGCCAGCTAGCAAAAGCGCCTGATCGACGCCAGCCTCGCCTTGATAGCGGGCGATCCAATCGGCCAGCATCGTCTCGTCTTTGATGATGCGCGCGGGGAAGTGCGGCATGACCTTATAGCCCTCGTCTGCGACGCGTTTGGCTGTGGCAACCATATCTTCGATCGGCGTGCCCTCGATATGCGCGATATAGACGCGAGTGCCCGCGGGGAGCAGTTCTTTGAAGCTTTCCACTTTTTCGGCGGTGCGCGGCATAACCTCGATGGAATAATCCTTGAGGAACGCCTCAACCTTTGGATCAACGCCCGCAGGGGCAACTTCTTTCTTCTTCATAAAGGGCAGCAGGGACATATCGTTCTCCTCGGATTTGGGGCTTAGGCCCAGCCGTCATTTGCAATCAGGGTTTTGATGCGCTCTTGGTCGTATTCGGCTTCGATGCGGGCCACCTCAGCTGCAGCAACCTGCGCATCCTCGCCTTCGACCGGGTAAGGGTCCGCCTTGCGAAAGCCTTCAAGATAGGCGTCGCTCTCGGCAGCGCCCGATTTCATCGCGGCGCGGTCGATGGCCTGCTCGAACCGTTCTGGCAAAGGCAGCTTGGTGCCACGACGCCCTTTACCGACAATAACTTGTGCGGGCATATCGCGCCAGTAAACGATCGTGACGTCAGCCATCTGATTCCTCCTCTATGGCCTTGCGGCCTTAACTCTCAACCTCTTTTACGCATGGAAATCCGTCAACCGATGTCGGTTTTCGACATGGTAGAAGCGTCAAGCGACGGGGGCGACTTTGACGGCATTAGATCGGATTGGCGAGGGTCGAAGTTTTCAACATTGTGATGCACCTCATTCAATTTGGACACACGACACCGCTTGCTTGTGGGCACATTGCACCCTACCTTAAGCTTAACTTTAATGGAGGGCGTGCAGATGACGCCCAAGCGTCCAAGCGGTGCGGGCGCGTTCCCGATAGCGGTCGAAACCCCCGCGCCAAATCCGCCTGATTCCACAGCCCTTTATGCGGCTTTGGATTTGGGTACGAATAGTTGTCGAATGCTGATTGCCCAACCTAAGGGCAGTCAGTTTCATGTGTTGGATAGCTTCTCGAAGTCTGTCCAACTGGGCCAAGGGCTCGAAAGTTCTGGGAAATTGTCGCGTGCGTCAATGAACAGGACCGTCAATGCCATGCGGATTTGCCGCCAGAAACTCGATCGGCACGGTGTGACCAATATGCGTTTGGTTGCGACAGAGGCTTGTCGTCGTGCGCGCAACGGCGAAAACTTTGTGGCGCAGGTCCGCCGTGAAACGGGGCTTGAGCTTGAGATTATCCGGCCTGAGGAAGAGGCGCGCTTGGCTGTGATCTCTTGCGCGCCGCTGGTCAGCACCAAGACCGAGCAGCTTTTGGTTGTCGATATTGGCGGCGGCTCGACCGAGCTTGTCTGGATCGACCTTACAAATGTGCCAGAGCGCGAGCGGCCACGGGCGATTATGCGTCTGCACAATGGTTTTAAATCGGATCCGGGGCCCTTTGCTGCGGCGTGTGTCGTCGATTGGATATCGGTGCCGCTTGGGGTGGCGACGCTGCGCGACCAATTTGCGGATGTCGAGGATGACGCCGCGCGGTTTGCGCTGATGTCATGGTTCTTTGAGGAAAGCCTTGAGGATTTCTCGCCCTATGCCGCTGCCCAGACCCGTGAGGGCTTTCAGATTGTGGGCACAAGCGGGACGGTTACAACTGTTGCTGCAAGCCATTTGGGCCTGAAACGCTATGACCGCACCAAAGTGGACGGTTTGCGCATGACCACTGATCAGATCGACGCGGTGATCCAAAACTATCTGACACTTGGTCCCGCAGGGCGGCGCGCCGACCCGAGGATCGGCAAGGACAGGCAGGCGCTGATCATGTCAGGTGCGGCGATTTTGCAGACCTTGATGCGGCTTTGGCCGACCGACAGGCTCTCGGTTGCGGACCGTGGGCTGCGCGAAGGGCTACTTTATGCACAGATGTCAGCACATGGGGTTCTCGAAGACACGCCTTACTGATAGGGGGTATGTTCGACAATGAAAGCGAACGATATGGCACAAACACCAAAGAAGAACACATCAGGCCGCGGCCAGCGTGATTTGACCGTAAAGGTAAAGTCGGCGCGAGGGCGCTCTATGTCTTCGACCAAATGGTTGCAGCGTCAGTTAAACGACCCCTATGTGGTGCGTGCCAAGGCCGAAGGATTCCGTGGTCGCGCCGCCTATAAGATCATGGAACTGGACGATAAATTCCACTTCCTGACCAATGGCGCGCGGGTCGTTGACCTCGGTGCTGCTCCGGGTGGTTGGTGTCAGGTGGCCGTGCCGCGTATCAACGCATTGGGTGAGAAAAAGGGCAAGGATATCGGCACGATTTTGGGTGTCGATTTACAGGAAATGGAGCCGATTGCAGGGGCGACACTGCACCAGCTCGATTTCATGGCCGATGATGCCGACAAGCAGGTGATGGCGTGGCTCGGCGGGCAGGCGGATGTTGTCATGTCCGATATGGCGGCAGCGAGTTGCGGTCATAAACAGACCGACCACCTGCGCATTATTGCGCTCTGCGAGGCGGCGGCCTACTTTGCATTCGACGTTCTGGCCGAGGGCGGCACGTTTGTGGCCAAGGTTTTGGCGGGCGGTGCCGAAGCCGAATTGAACCTCATGCTCAAGACGAAGTTTAAGAAGGTGGCCTATGTAAAGCCACCTTCGAGCCGCTCTGACAGCTCGGAAAAATTCGTTGTGGCAATTGGGTTTAAGGGCAAAACCTCGGACGAGGAGTAGCTGCGTGTGCCCATCGGCACGGGGCGTCGCGATCCTCTCGGAAGGGGCACCATTGGTCACAAGAAGGGGCACCATTGGTCACAAAATGATCAACCTCTGATACCGAACAGATCCGCACCTTTTGCGGATCATAGTCCAGTAGGTCGCCATTTGGATCAATCGCCGAAGCCCCAATAACCGCGATATCGACCTTGAACCGGGCAATCGCATGGGCCGCAAGACCACTCACCCACCTGCCATCCTTGCAGCGCAGGGTCCCGCCAGTCACGACAACCTCACGGGACGGATTACGCGCTAACATCTTGGCATCGTTTAGGTTGTTGATCACAACCATGAGGTCACGATGTGCGCGGAGTCTTGCTTTCGGCTATGCCCTAGACCGCCATTGGTTTGAGGGAGGTAAGCCCACGTCAAAACTGCTCATGCTTTTCATACCATGGATAAAGCGACGCATCTCGGCATGGCTCATTTCGCTCACGGCTCCTTGTCCCTTGATGTTTTGGGCGGCTTACAAGCACACGCTGACCTTGGCGAGTTGTTGGGCGCCACGTTGACAGCCCCGAAATCGATTGGCCCATGAATTGCCCAAAACGGCAGAAGGTTTTGTTTGGCGGTGCTTAAAACTGGACTTGTGTTTGATGTTTGCGCAAATTGCGGCGATTGATGACGATATGAAGGCGGTCTAGCCTAGGCGGGGGGAAAACACATGACTTATATTCTGGCAATCGATCAAGGCACTACGTCCAGCCGCGCGATCATTTTTGATGCTGCGATGCAGGTGACGGCAACGGCGCAAGAGGAGTTCAAGCAGCACTTCCCGCAGTCAGGCTGGGTGGAGCATGATGTCTCGGATATTTGGGCCACGACAGCCGCGACCTGTCGTGGCGTGATCGAGAAATCGGGCGTGTCTGTGTCCGAGATTGCCGCGATTGGCATCACCAACCAGCGCGAGACGACACTCGTTTGGGACAGCGTAACCGGTGCGCCGATCCACAATGCGATCGTATGGCAGGACCGCCGGACCTCCGAAATGTGCCAGGCGCTCAAGGCCGAAGGGTTTGAGGCAGAAGTTACTGAAAAAACGGGTCTTTTGCTCGATCCGTATTTCTCTGGAACCAAGCTCAAGTGGCTCTTGGACAACGTCGAGGGCGCGCGGGCGAAGGCCAAGGCGGGCAAGCTGATGTTTGGCACCGTCGATTGCTATCTGATCTGGAAGCTGACGGGAGGTGCCGTGCATGCAACCGATGCGACCAATGCCGCCCGCACGATGCTCTATAATATTCGCGAGGGGCAATGGGACGCCGAGATTTGCGCGCGTTTGGATATACCGATGGAGATGCTCCCAGAGGTGCGCGACTGCGCGGCGGACTTTGGCGCGACGCGGGTGGATTTATTTGGCAAGCCGATCCCGATTCTGGGCGTCGCGGGCGATCAACAGGCCGCAACCATCGGGCAGGCCTGTTTTGTGCCTGGTATGTTGAAATCGACCTATGGGACGGGGTGCTTTGCGCTGCTGAACACGGGTGAGACCCTCGTGCGCAGTCAAAGCCGGCTCTTGGGGACCATCGCCTATCAGTTTGACGGCAAGCCGACCTATGCGCTTGAAGGCTCCATTTTTATCGCCGGCGCGGTCGTGCAATGGCTGCGTGACGGGCTCAAAATGATCCATGAAGCCAGTGAGACGCAACCCTTGGCGGAACGGGCCGATCAGGGGCAGGAACTCTATTTGGTGCCTGCCTTTACCGGCCTTGGCGCGCCCTATTGGGATGCGGAGGCACGCGGTGCAATCTATGGTCTGACCCGAAATTCGGGGCCTGCGGAGTTCGCGCGGGCAGCCTTGGAAAGCGTGGGCTTTCAGACCCGTGATCTGCTCGAAGCGATGCGCAGCGACTGGCAGGATGCGGATGACAACGGTGTTTTGCGGGTTGATGGCGGGATGAGCGCCTCTGATTGGTCGATGCAGTTTCTCTCTGATATAATCGGTGCCCCTGTGGACAGGCCAAAGGTGCTTGAGACAACGGCGCTTGGAGCGGCTTGGCTGGCGGGGATGAAGGCGGGCGTCTATCCTGATCAGGCTGGATTTGCCAAGGAGTGGGCATTGGACCGGCGGTTTGAACCGCAGATGGATGAGGCGACCCGCGCACGGCGTTATGCGGGCTGGAAGGATGCGGTCAGGCGGACGCTGACCTAGGCCTGACCCATTTCCCAAACGTCGAATTCCGCCGCGCATTTCTTGCGGAACTTCGCCTCGACATCCGCAGAGAGGCTGAGCGGGACGGTCGGGGAGACGTTTAGCCGTTTCAGTTCAATCGTCATATCAAGACGTTTCTCAAGAAAGGCGATCATTTTGTCCTGCGCCTCATAGCGGAAAAGGTGATCGACGCCGAGCTCGCCTTCGCCGACGATCAGAAACTTTGCCTGCGAGCCGACATTGGCGAAGGGTGCGGGTTTGCCCTTGCAATATTCGAGTACAAAATCGTCAAATGTGATGCCGCGTGTGCTGTTTTCGTGACCGAGCAAATCGTCGCGGTATCGGTAACGATACCAGCTTGAGAGCCAGTCAATCGGATTGCGGACGACAGCAAAAAGCTCTGGGGTTTGGCCGCCGGCCTGCACAAAATATGGCTTAAGGAATCAGTTATAGCGGTAGCAGGCCGAATGTTTCAGGATCGGAGGGTCACGCAAAACCATCGACGCCCGCGGCGCAAGTGCTCCTTCGATTGCCGTTGTTCCCGTTTTGGGCACAGCGCGGAAAACAAGATTTTCCTTCCAGAAAACAAGAATTTGTCGGCGACCTTCCGTTCGTTCCGCAGTCAAGTTAGCGGATTAAATCTAAATTAAACACAGATGTCCCAATATAAACCATGAAGTTTCTAGTTGCGATGTTCTCGTTTTGGTCTAAATAGTTAACTGGAACATAAGCGGAACAAAGCAGTAATTGTGACCCCTCGCAGTGTATGGAATAAGGACAGGACAGATGGCAACGGCAGAGCTGATTAAAATGACAGATAAAAAGACAGCGGACAAAGAAAAGGCGCTGGAAAGCGCGCTGGCGCAAATCGAGCGGCAGTTCGGCAAGGGCTCTATTATGAAGCTCGGTGGCCAGAACCAAATGCCTGCAATTGAAGCAACCAGTACGGGGTCGCTTGGCTTGGATATTGCGCTTGGTATTGGCGGGCTTCCGAAGGGCCGTGTGATCGAAATTTACGGTCCTGAATCCTCGGGTAAAACGACCCTGACGCTACACGCGATTGCAGAAGAGCAGAAAAAAGGCGGTGTTTGCGCCTTTGTTGATGCCGAGCACGCGCTTGACCCGCAATACGCCAAAAAATTGGGCGTGAACCTTGATGAGCTGCTGATTTCGCAGCCCGACACAGGTGAACAAGCGCTTGAGATTGTGGATACGCTGGTGCGCTCTGGTGCTGTCAGCATGGTGATCGTTGATTCTGTCGCCGCTCTGACACCAAAGTCCGAGCTTGAGGGCGATATGGGCGACAGCTCCGTTGGTGTGCATGCGCGTTTGATGTCGCAAGCCATGCGTAAGTTGACCGGCTCGATTAACCGGTCTGGCTGTATGGTGATTTTCATCAACCAAATCCGGATGAAAATTGGTGTGATGTTTGGCTCGCCAGAGACCACAACGGGGGGCAACGCTTTGAAGTTCTACGCGTCTGTCCGCCTAGATATCCGCCGCATCGGTGCGATCAAGGATCGTGATGAGGTTGTTGGCAACGCAACCCGCGTGAAAGTTGTCAAGAATAAGGTGGCACCTCCGTTCAAGCAGGTTGAATTCGACATCATGTATGGTGAAGGCATTTCCAAAACCGGCGAACTGCTGGATCTGGGTGTCAAGGCCGGCATCGTTGAGAAGTCCGGCGCTTGGTATAGCTATGGGGATGAGCGGATTGGCCAAGGTCGGGAGAACTCAAAGATTTTCCTGAAGGAGAATCCGGCTGTTGCGTTGGAAATCGAAGACAAGATCCGCGCGGCGCATGGCCTTGATTTCGCCATGGGCGGTGACCCTGATCGCGACGATGCCGACGTAATGGACGATTGATACCAATTTTCGTCGAAAATTGGGGGCGCGGCATGAAGATGCGGCGCCCTTTCTTATGGTTGGTGGACACCGCACGATTAGACGGCTATTTCTGCGCAACCGCATTCCTTTAGCCGAAAGCCGACCATGACCAGTCTTTCCGATATCCGCTCAACTTTTCTCGATTTTTACAAGCGTAATGGGCACGAAGTTGTGGCATCCAGTCCGCTTGTCCCTCGCAACGACCCGACGTTGATGTTCGCCAACTCGGGGATGGTGCAATTCAAGAACTTGTTTACCGGCCTCGAGACTCGCGACTACAAGCGGGCAACGTCCGCCCAGAAATGTGTGCGCGCAGGCGGCAAGCACAATGACCTCGATAATGTCGGCTATACCGCCCGCCATCACACGTTTTTCGAGATGCTCGGCAATTTTTCTTTCGGGGATTACTTCAAAAATGAAGCGATCCCATTTGCTTGGGAATTGCTGACAAAAGATTTCGGAATCAATAAAGATAAATTACTGGTCACAGTTTATCACACAGATGAGGAAGCGGCGGCGATTTGGAAAAAAGTCGCGGGTCTGTCTGACGATCGCATCATCCGCATCCCAACTGATGACAACTTCTGGCGGATGGGGCCAACCGGCCCATGTGGTCCGTGTACCGAAATTTTCTACGATCACGGCGACAGCATTTGGGGCGGCCCTCCGGGCTCCCCTGAGGAAGACGGCGACCGCTTTATCGAAATCTGGAACCTCGTTTTCATGCAAAACGAGCAGTTCGAAGATGGCTCAATGCGCGCGCTTGATATGCAGTCGATTGATACGGGCATGGGGCTGGAGCGCATTGGTGCGCTCTTGCAGGGCAAACACGACAACTATGATACCGATCTGATGCGGGCATTGATCGAGGCCTCTGCCTATGCATCGTCGGTTGATCCTGACGGCCCGATGAACACGAGCCACCGCGTGATTGCGGACCATTTGCGCTCTACCTCGTTCCTGATTGCGGACGGTGTGATGCCGTCCAACGACGGGCGCGGCTACGTCCTGCGTCGCATCATGCGCCGTGCGATGCGTCACGCGCATATGCTGGGCAATAAGGATCCGATGATGCACCGTTTGGTGCCTGAACTGGTCAAGCAGATGGGCACGGCCTATCCCGAACTTGTTCAGGGGCAAAGCCTGATTGAGGAAACGCTGCTCAACGAAGAAATCCGTTTCAAACAGACGCTTGATCGCGGCTTGAAATTGCTCGACGACGAGGTCTCTAACCTCCCAGAGGGTGCAAACCTGCCCGGCGAAGCTGCGTTCAAACTTTATGACACCTACGGCTTCCCGCTTGATCTGACCCAAGACGCCTTGCGCGAAAAGGGCCGCGCGGTGGATACCGAAGGCTTTGACACCGCGATGGCTGCACAGAAAGCCATGGCACGCGCCGCTTGGGCTGGCACTGGCGAGACGGCGGATGCCTCCGTCTGGTTTGACGTCGCCGACAAACACGGCACGACCGATTTCTTGGGCTATGACACGACCACAGCCGAGGGTCAGATTTTGGCGCTTGTGACCTCTGATGGCACAGCGACAGATATGGCTGCGGGCAAGGTCGAGGTCGTTCTGAACCAAACCCCGTTCTATGCAGAATCGGGCGGTCAGGTGGGCGATGCAGGGACATTGCGCACCGACACCGGCGAAGCAAAGATCACAGACACCAAAAAGGTTGCGGGCGTGTTTGTTCATGTGGCCGAAGTCACCAAGGGCGAGATCAAAAAGGGGCAGGGCGCCGAACTGATCGTGGATCCGACGCGCCGCGGCGCGATCCAGGCGAACCACTCTGCGACGCACTTGCTGAACGAGGCACTGCGCAACGCGCTTGGCGATCACATTGCACAGCGCGGCTCACTGAATGCGCCTGACCGCCTGCGTTTCGATTTCAGCCATAACAAGGGCATGTCGGGCGCTGAATTGGCGACGGTTCAAGATGAGGTTAACGCCGTGATCCGGCAAAACGGCAAGGTTGAAACCCGTGTCATGACGCCTGACGATGCGCGCGGGCTTGGGGCGCAGGCGCTGTTCGGAGAAAAGTACGGCGATGAAGTCCGTGTTGTCTCGATGGGCACGCAGGCAGGATCGGGCAAAGGCAGCTATGGCAAAACCTATAGTCTTGAGCTTTGTGGTGGCACCCATGTGCGTCGTCTGGGCGAAATTGGTGCGTTTGTATTACTGGGCGATTCTGCATCCAGCGCCGGCGTGCGCCGTATTGAGGCGCTGACGGGCAAGGCCGCTCTTGATCATATGGCCGTGCAAAGCCAGCGATTGAGCGAGATTGCAGGCATGATGAAAGCGCCTGTTGCTGAACTGTCAGACCGCGTGAAAGCGTTGATGGATGAGCGCAAATCGCTGTCCAACGAGGTTGCGCAATTGCGCCGTGATCTGGCGATGTCGGGCGGAGCAAAGTCCGAGGCAGCCATCAAGACCATCGCGGGAATCCCGTTCCAAGCGCAGGTTTTGCAGGGCGTGACTGGCAAGGATTTGCCAGCTTTGATCGACGAGATGAAGGCGGCGATGGGCAGCGGCGCTGTTCTGTTGATTGCGGATGCAGGAGGTAAGGCGGCGGTTGCGACGGGCGTCACCGGTGATCTGACGGATAAAGTGTCTGCGGTTGATATCCTGCGCGCGGCCGTGCCTGCCCTTGGTGGCAAGGGGGGCGGCGGCCGTCCTGATATGGCGCAAGGTGGTGGTGCCTCTGCCGCGAATGCCGCGCAAGCCATTGCAGACGCAGAACAATTTTTGGAGAGTAAAGCATGACAGCCCTTTGGATTGCCCACGTTACTGTGACTGATGACGCCGCATATGGCGAATATGCCAAGCGGGCCACAGTCGCTATTGCCGAGCATGGTGGAGTGTTTTTGGCCCGCGGTGGGAAGTTTGAACAGCTTGAGGGGCCGACGCGGTCCCGCAATGTTGTGGCCCGTTTTGCCAGCCTTCAAGCCGCGCATGACTGCTATTATTCAGAAGCTTATCAAGAGGCGCTCAGCTTTGCGAAGGGCGCAAGCCAGCGTGAATTGAGCATCGTCGAAGAACTGGCTTAACGGCTTGATCCTCAAACGAAAAAGGCCGGCTCCCGCAAGGGAACCGGCCTTTTTCATGTCGATACCGTATTAGCCGCGCGACTGGCGCTTGCGTTCATGCGGGTCAAGGTAGCGCTTGCGCAGACGGATCGCGTTTGGCGTCACTTCCACCAACTCGTCGTCATCGATATAAGCAATCGCCTGCTCGAGCGTCAGCGTCACAGGTGTTGTCAAACGGACCGCTTCGTCGGTGCCAGAGGCACGAACGTTGGTCAATTGCTTGCCCTTCAAAGGGTTCACTTCAAGGTCGTTTTCACGGTTGTGCTCGCCGATGATCATGCCCTGATACACGGCCTCTTGTGCACCGATAAAGAATTTGCCGCGATCTTCCAGCTTCCAAAGCGCGTAGGAAACGGACACGCCGTTTTCCATCGAAATCAGAACGCCCTGACGACGGCCTTGGATCGGGCCTTTGTACGGTGCCCATGAGTGGAATAGACGGTTCAGAACGCCAGAGCCGCGTGTATCGGTCAGGAATTCGCCGTGATAGCCGATCAGGCCGCGCGACGGAACCAGCGCGATAATGCGGGTTTTGCCAACACCAGCCGGTTTCATTTCAAGCAGTTCGCCCTTGCGTGGGCCGGTCAGCTTTTCAACGACGGACCCTGTGTATTCGTCATCAACGTCGATGGTTGCCTCTTCAATGGGCTCCATCTTCACACCGTCCACGTCCTTAAAGATAACCTGCGGGCGCGACACGGAAAGCTCGAAGCCTTCGCGACGCATGTTCTCGATCAGAACACCCATCTGCAATTCGCCACGACCGGAGACTTCAAAAGCCTCACCGCCAGGCGTGTCCGCGATTTTGATCGCAACGTTCACTTCGGCTTCTTTGTTCAGACGCTCACGGATGACGCGGGACTGCACCTTTTTGCCGTCTCGGCCAGCCAATGGGCTGTCGTTGATGCCAAAGGTTACGGTGATGGTTGGCGGATCGATCGGCTGGGCAGGGATCGGCACGTCGATGGACGGATCACAAAGCGTATCGGCAACGGTTGCTTTGGTCATGCCTGCGATGGTGACGATGTCGCCTGCTTCAGCGACGTCAATAGGTTGCTGGCCAAGGCCGCGGAACGCGAGGATCTTGGAGACGCGGAATTGTTCCAGTTTGTCACCCTTACGCGACAATGCCTTGATCGTATCGCCAGACCGCAGCCGGCCAGCCTCGACCCGACCTGTCAGAATGCGGCCGATGAACGGGTCAGCAGACAGGGTCGTGGCCAGCATCTGGAACGGCTCGTCGCGGCGCGAAAGCTGCGCTGGTTGTGGCACGTGGCTCAAGATCATGTCGAACAGCGCGCTCAGGTCCTTGCGTGGACCGTCCAGCGTGTTGTCACACCAGCCCGCACGGCCGGAGGCGAACATTGTCGGGAAATCAAGCTGCTCGTTGGTCGCGTCAAGGTTCGCGAAAAGGTCAAACACCTCGTCAACCGCTTGGTCAGGCTCACCGTCGGCCTTGTCGACCTTGTTCACAACCACGATTGGGCGCAGGCCAAGAGCCAGTGCTTTTGCAGTCACGAACTTTGTCTGTGGCATCGCACCTTCTGCGGCGTCAACGAGCAGAACAACGCCGTCAACCATCGACAAAATACGTTCTACTTCACCACCAAAGTCGGCGTGGCCGGGGGTGTCAACGATGTTGATGCGCACGCCCTTCCACTCAACAGAGGTGTTCTTGGCGAGAATGGTGATACCGCGCTCGCGCTCGATGTCGTTGCTATCCATCGCACGCTCGGTGGTCTGCTCGTTTTCACGGTAGACCCCTGATTGCTTGAGAAGTTCGTCAACCAAGGTCGTTTTGCCGTGGTCAACGTGGGCGATAATAGCGACGTTACGGATTTCCATGTGCTTTGCTTTCTGCGGGAATGAGTGGGCGCCAAGGCACCGAAGTTTCGCGCGGATAACGCGCTCAGGGCTGAAAGGGAAGCGCTAATACGTAGGATGGGTTTTAACCCATGCTACTTAGTGGGTCGACGTTGCGGAAAAGAGATGAATCACGACAATACCCGCTAGGATCATGCTCATGCCAAAAATCGCTGGAAGGTCCAGCTTTTGCCCGAACACAGCGAATCCAATGATTGCAATCATCAAGATGCCAAGACCCGACCAGATCGCATAGGCGATGCCGACAGGGATCACCTTAAGCGCCAGTGCCATCAGATAGAAAGACGCGGCATAAGCGACAACAACAATGGCGGAAGGCCAGAACTTGCTGAACTGCTGGCTGGCTTGCAGGGCCGTGGTGCCGATCGTCTCGGTCACAATCGCGAAAAACAGGATGATATAATGTGTAGACATTGCAGCGGTCCTTTAGGTGGCGACGTAGCGGTCGCGCCGGTGGTTCACGGCGATCACAAGGTTCGTGACGACGGCCCCCAAGAGCGACCATGCTACAATTTGAAACGGAAAGATAAACAAAGCCACGCCAAAAATGACCACATCCGCCGCTAATTGCACATAGCCCGCGCGAAATCCGGTTTTGTCTTGGATCAGTAACGCCAAAACGCCAAAGCCGCCCATCGACCCGTTATGGCGGAAGAGAATAAGCAGGCCCGCGCCGATGATGCTGCCGCAAATCACCGCCCCAAGCCCGAGATTCATCTCGCCGGGAGTCCAGCCATAGGGCAGCAGGGTCGTCACGAGCGAGAGCAGCGAGACAGAAAGCAGGGAGCGAAACGTGAAAACCGGCCCCATCCGAAACCAAGCGAGCAAATAAAACGGGATGTTGATCACAAAGAAGACCGCCCCAAACGACCAACCGGTCAGATAGGAAACAATGACCGCCAAGCCCGCAGTCTGCCCCGTCAAGAGGCCCAGATGCGTGAGCAGATGCACGGAAATTCCGCAAAAGAAGACGCCCATGGAAAGGCCCTGCGCGTCTTCGATGAACGTATGTTTTGGGGTCGTCATAAGGTTTCTTTCTGAGGCAAACAAAAAGGGGCCACGCAAGCAGCCCCTTTGATATCGTGCTGTGTGGAAATTACATCGCCGCGTCGAGGTTGCTTGCGATTTTCTCCAAGAAGCCGACCGTTGTTAGCCATTTCTGGTCGGGGCCAACCAGAAGTGCGAGATCTTTGGTCATGTAACCGCTTTCGACGGTGTCCACGACTACCTTTTCCAGCGTATTGGCGAATGTCATCAACTGGGCGTTGTCATCGAGCTTCGCGCGGTGCTTGAGCCCGCCTGTCCAAGCAAAGATCGACGCGATTGAGTTTGTCGATGTGGCTTGGCCTGCTTGGTGCTGGCGGTAGTGGCGCGTCACGGTGCCGTGCGCCGCTTCTGCTTCGACGATCTTGCCATCGGGGGTCATCAGTTGCGATGTCATCAAGCCAAGCGAGCCGAAGCCTTGCGCGACCGTATCAGACTGCACGTCGCCGTCGTAGTTTTTACAGGCCCAGACGAATTTTCCCGACCATTTCATCGCCGAGGCGACCATGTCGTCGATCAGGCGGTGTTCATAATAGATGCCTGCCTCTTTGAATTTATCGGCGAATTCCGCATCGTAAACCTGCTGAAACAGATCCTTGAAGCGGCCGTCATAGGCCTTCAGAATTGTATTTTTCGTTGACAGATAGACGGGCCAGCCGATGTTCAGGCCGTAGTTCAGCGACGCGCGGGCAAAGTCGATGATGCTGTCATCAAGGTTATACATGCCCATCGCCACACCCGCGGATGGGGCGTCAAAGACCGTCTTTTCGATGACCGTGCCATCGTCGCCCACGAATTTCATCGTGAGTTTACCGGGCCCCGGCATCAGAAAGTCGGTGGCCTTGTACTGATCCCCAAAAGCGTGACGCCCGATCACAATCGGGTCGGTCCAACCGGGCACGAGGCGTGGCACGTTTTTGCAGATGATCGGCGCGCGGAACACCACGCCGCCAAGGATGTTGCGGATTGTCCCGTTCGGGCTGCGCCACATCTGCTTGAGGCCAAATTCCTCGACGCGGGCCTCGTCAGGGGTGATCGTCGCACATTTGACGCCGACGCCATATTTTTTGATCGCTTCGGCGGCATCGATAGTGATCTGGTCGTTGGTCTCGTCGCGGACTTCCATGGCAAGGTCGTAATACTTCAGATCAATATCCAGATAGGGCAGAATCAGCTTTTGCTTGATAAAATCCCAGATGATCCGTGTCATCTCGTCGCCGTCGAGTTCGACGACTGGGTTAGCGACCTTAATCTTGGACATGTGTCTCTCCGCCTGGGGGTTAATCCTGACCTTGGCATAGCGCAGATTAACTTAAGGTGAAAGAGGGGTGGTATACAGTTGTATACGGCATCCACGAGTGGATGTGGTAGGCCCGGAGGGACTTGAACCCCCAACCAAAGCGTTATGAGCGCTCTGCTCTAACCAATTGAGCTACAGGCCCCCTGAGGGCGAGGGATAGCATTCAGACAGGCACGGTCAAGACCAGATTACTGTTCTGCCGGTTCTGCCCCAAGCAATTGCACGAGTAGCGCGATCATTTCATGCTCTTGAGATGTGGTCACAGTGGGATCGCCGTCCAAATCTGCAAGCGCGCGAATTTCCTCCATCGGCGTGCGCTGCGGCTCGTAAATAAGGCCTGCCGGAATCGCGATCCAAGGGCCGTCCTCGAATGTGATCCCTTCGGCGTGGGCCATCATTGGCATCAAGGAGGCAAAAAGCAAAATCAAGCGGTGCATGGCAGAATCCTTCCGTAGGGCTGCCCTGACTTTGCCTGAGAAAAGGTTAAAATCGCGTGATAGCTGGTGCACGGAACGTGCATTTCTTGTTCAGTCCGCGTGCATAGCGTTGCGCGCCTTGGTTCATTGCGGTATCGGCATATCAAATTTCGCTTTGGGGATGACCGTGATGACCAAAAAGGGCCTGACATATGCCGACGCTGGCGTAGATATCGACGCTGGTAATACGCTGGTAGAGCGGATCAAACCCGCCGCTAAACGCACCTCACGGTCTGGCGTGATGTCGGGGCTTGGCGGTTTCGGCGCGCTGTTTGATCTTAAGGGCGCGGGTTATAAAGACCCGATTTTGGTCGCGGCCACTGACGGCGTCGGCACCAAGCTGCGGATCGCAATTGACACAGGCAACGTCGATACGATTGGTATTGATCTGGTTGCGATGTGCGTCAATGATCTGGTTTGCCAAGGTGCGGAACCATTGTTTTTCCTCGATTATTTCGCCACTAGCAAGTTGGAGCTCGACGAGGCAACGCGGATCATCAATGGCATCGCAAAGGGCTGCGAGCTGTCGGGTTGCGCGCTCATTGGTGGTGAAACCGCCGAGATGCCAGGGATGTATCACAAGGGCGATTTTGATCTTGCAGGCTTTGCCGTGGGTGCGATGGAACGCGGTCAGGACATGCCGCAAGGCGTTGTCGCGGGCGATGTTCTGCTGGGCCTTGCGTCTGACGGCGTGCATTCCAACGGCTATTCGCTGGTGCGTCGCATTGTTGAGGTGTCTGGGCTGGCTTGGTCTGATCAGGCGCCGTTCTCAGATGAGACCCTCGGTGCAGCCCTTCTGGCCCCGACGCGGCTTTATGTGAAGTCCGCATTGGCGGCTGTAAACGCTGGCGGTGTGCACGCTTTGGCGCATATCACAGGCGGCGGCTTGACGGAAAACCTGCCGCGCGTTTTGCCCGAGGGATTGGGTGCGCAGATTGATTTGACTGCGTGGGAATTGCCACCTGTTTTCAAATGGTTGGTAGCCACTGCCGAGATGGAGCAGGCCGAACTTCTTAAGACATTTAACGCGGGCGTTGGCATGGTTCTGGCGGTTTCTGCGGATCAGGCGGGGGCCCTAACCGCGATCCTGCAAGGTGCAGGCGAAACGGTTTACACGCTGGGCACCGTCGTTGCGGGCGAAGGCGTCTCTTATACAGGCGCGCTGGTTTGAAAAAGCGGGTCGCAATCCTGATCTCGGGAGGCGGCTCGAATATGGTCTCGCTCGTCCACGATATGACGGGCGACCATCCTTGTCAGCCTGTGCTTGTTTTGTCGAATATTCCTGATGCGGGCGGGCTGATTAAGGCTGCCGCACTTGGCATTCCGACGCAGGTTTTGGATCACAAGATTTTTGGCAAAGACCGACTGGTATTCGAGGCGGCGCTCCATGGGGCATTGATGGCCGCCGAGCCGGATATCGTTTGTTTGGCGGGCTTTATGCGGATTCTGTCAGGCGATTTTACCGCCAAATGGGCGGGCCGGATGCTCAATATCCACCCATCGCTTTTGCCCAAATATCGCGGTCTGCACACCCATGCCCGCGCAATCGAGGCCGGTGACGCGGTGCATGGCTGCACGGTAC
The DNA here is from genome assembly GCA_029252195.1 of Yoonia sp. Classification (GTDB taxonomy): domain Bacteria; phylum Pseudomonadota; class Alphaproteobacteria; order Rhodobacterales; family Rhodobacteraceae; genus Yoonia. The sequence continues at coordinate 5,589 of JAQXBV010000009.1, read as the reverse complement.
ATGAGGTGACGGCCGAGTTGGACGGAGGCCCAATTCTGGGTCAGGCACAGGTGACCATTGCACCCGATGACACGCCCGACACTTTGGCCGCCAAAGTGCTCCCGCTTGAACACGCCCTTTACCCCGCCGTTTTGCGTCGATTTGCAGTTGGTAATCGCGAACCGGTCATGATTGGGATGTAATCCTTTCTTTTGAACCACTAATCGCATATGACAGGGCGATTATTGAGGCCGAAGAGCAAAAACGCGGAAAACTTATGAAAACGATCACGACGACTGACGCGCTGGCCGCGTTCTGCATTGAAGCGGCTAAACGGCCCTATGTGACTGTAGATACAGAGTTTTTGCGAGAGCGGACCTATTATTCCAAGCTGTGTTTGATCCAACTGGCCTATCAGGACGACAAGGGCGAGGACGCTTGTATTGTGGACCCGCTGGTCGAGGGGCTGTCACTTGCGCCGCTTTACGACTTGTTTGAAAATGTGTCTGTGGTGAAAGTTTTTCACGCAGCTCGCCAAGATCTCGAAATTTTCCACGTCGATCAGGGGATTATCCCGACGCCTTTGTTTGATACGCAAGTGGCTGCGATGGTTTGCGGCTTTGGCGAGCAGGTCGGCTACGAGACCTTGGTGCGCAAGATTTGTAAGGCAGATTTGGACAAATCCTCACGCTTTACCGATTGGTCACGCCGTCCGCTGACTGATGCTCAGGCAAAATATGCGGTGGGCGATGTGACCTATCTGCGCGACATCTACGAGCATTTATCCGCGCGTTTGGACAAATCGGGCCGCAAGAAATGGGTCGCCGAAGAGATGGCCGTGCTCAACGACCCTGCGACCTATCAGGCCGATCCTGACGAGGCATGGCGCCGCGTCAAGACACGAACGACGTCGGCGCGATTCCTTGGGATTGTGCGCGAATTGGCGCGGTTCCGCGAAACCTATGCGCAAGGGCGCGATATCCCGCGCAGCCGTGTGTATAAGGACGATGCGCTGGTGGAATTAGCCTCAACCAAGCCGCAAAACGAACAGGACCTGAGCCGCTCGCGGCTTTTGCTCCGCGAGGCCCGTCGGGGTGATATCGCCCAAGGGATTCTGGACGCTGTGAAGGCAGGGGTTGCTTTGCCCAATGACGCTTTGCCGAAGCCCGATCTGGCGCGCGCCAAATTGCAGGTGAACCCAGCGCTGGCTGATATGCTGCGGGTCTTGCTTAAGGCGATTTCTGATAATGAAGATGTGGCGTCAAAGCTGATTGCATCGTCGGCCGACCTTGATGCTTTGGCCGCAGGCGAGCGCAATGTGCCCGCAATGCGCGGCTGGCGCAAAGAGGTGTTCGGTGACGAGGCCTTGCGTCTGTGCGACGGCAAGGTCGGTCTGGCTGTGAAGGGTCAGAAGGTCGTAACCGTCGCGCTTTAACGCGCGGCGCTGCGGGCGTTTGTGGCCCCTTGCACCACGATCCTGCGCACGTCTGCCAAATCTGCGAACGACAGGAATCGTGCCACGGTCACTTGCCTTGAAAAGGCCGAGTTGACCCCAGAGAAACCTGATGCTGCCTGAATGCGGAACGCAAAGGTCAATGTGCCGCGCTCATTGGAAATGGGCACCAATTGCGCGTTGAACTGGCCTTGTGTGCTGGCGATACCTGTGGCGCGCACCAATGCGCCGTCAGCAGTCTTTTCGATGACCAGCGTCGTGACCTGATCAATTGCGCCACGCGCATCGACGACCTTTGTCGCGCGGGTTTCGGGCACGAGGGGCTGTCTGGTGCCTTCAGCGGTCATAACGGAGGGTGCCGAGCTGCCGAACCAGTTGAGCGGGTTCAGCTTTGATTGCGACACGCGTGCACATCCTGTCACAGTGAGTGCAGCACAAAGCAAAAGGGGCAGGGTCACGCGCATAGGTTGGGGCCTTTCGACAAATCATTTGCCATTTGGGTAACGGATTGGCGCGGCCTTGAAAAGCGCCCTCTGGACCTGAGCGCCAATCAGGCCTAGATCAATGGCATGTCGACCGAGGAGAAATTGCATGGCCAGCGCCGCCTTTGAAGAAATCGCCGAAGATTTTGAGTTTCTGGACGATTGGGAAGATCGTTATCGCCATGTCATAGAAATGGGCAAGGCGATGGACCCGCTGGAAGATGCCTTTCGGGTGCCTGCGACCAAGGTTGACGGCTGCGCCTCGCAGGTCTGGATGGTGCCGCAGGTCGAAAACGGGATCTACCGGTTTCGCGGCGACAGTGACGCGATGATCGTGCGCGGATTGATTGCGGTGATTGCGGCGCTTTATAACGGGCTGACGGTGGCCGAGGTGCAGGCGGTTGATGCCCATGCAGAACTCGCGCGTTTGGGCTTGCATGAACATCTGTCGTCGCAGCGCTCCAACGGCGTGCGCGCCATGATCGAGCGGGTGAGGCTGACTGCGGTTTAGAGCGTCGTCAGCGCCGTTTCCAAATCACCGTAACCAGTGAACCGGTATTCATACTCCAGCCCGAGACGCGCAGCGCAGTCTTGCGCTTTTATGGCGAGTTTGGGGTCTTTTGTCTGGGCCAGATACACCAGTTTTGTATAATTGCCGAAATACATATCCCGCAGGGCTGGGTGTTTGCCCAAACCCAAGGGCTCCCAGACGAAGGCCTCGAATTGGCGCACGAGAAAATCGGTGAGATAGAACGCGGTCATCTCGTCGCGGGCTTCGAATACATCGTTGCCTTCGAAGAACGAGTAGCAATGCGGACCCGCGACCATCGCGACGCCCAGCTCTTCACATTTCGCGGCCAATAGTCCGCCCGTGCCGCAGTCCGCATAGACCACGAAGATTTTGTCATAGTCGGCACGGTGTTTGGCTGCGAGCTCTTCTATGGCTGGAATGATCCGTTCTGGATGGTTGTGATAGATTGCGGGCAGGCATTGCAGGTCGAGATGGCCAAGACCGTTTGCCGCTTTCACCGCGAGGATCTCGCGGGCCAATGCGCCGCAGGCGAGAAGCAGCACGCGACCACCTGTGACAGCGATAAAGCCGTCTTGCGTAAGGGTGTTATCGGACGGAATTTCGGTCATTTGCGTGGGCTCGCGATGAAGCGGACAAGCAGCGCAATGCCAAGGCCAACCGCGATCCAGCGCGGGGTAGCGACCTGCGTGCCCATCAATGCCCAAACCGTCAGTGCTGCAGCACAGATGACGGCCGCGAGAATGGCTGCGAGGCGTGAAAACGGCATATATGGCTCCTTTCTTCTAAGATGGTTGCGCAAGGCCTAAAAGAAAAGGCCCCGCAGACGTGCTGCGAGGCCTTGGATCAATCTGACGTCAGATTTAGGCGTTTGCAGCTTGGTTATGCTTGCGGGCCATAAACGTCTTGGCAGTTTCCACGGCAACCGCCGCGTCACGGCAATAAGCGTCTGCACCAATGGCTTTACCGAACTCTTCGTTCAGCGGCGCACCACCCACGAGCACGATATAGTCCTCGCGCATGCCTTTTTCGACGAGCGTATCAATCACGACCTTCATGTAAGGCATAGTGGTTGTGAGCAGGGCGGACATGCCAAGAATATCAGGGCCTTCGGTGTCGATTGCCTCAAGATATTTCTCGACCGAGTTGTTGATGCCAAGGTCGACGACCTCAAAACCAGCGCCTTCCATCATCATACCAACAAGGTTTTTACCGATGTCGTGAATGTCACCCTTCACGGTGCCGATCACCATTTTACCAACGCGTGGCGCGCCTGTTTCGGCCAGCAGTGGCTTGAGGATGGCCATGCCGCCCTTCATCGCGTTTGCTGCCAAAAGAACCTCTGGCACGAACAAGATGCCGTCGCGGAAGTCGGCGCCAACGATGGTCATACCGCCAACGAGCGCTTTGGTCAGTACGTCGTATGGTGCCCATTTGCGCGCGATCAGGATGTTTACACCCTCTTCGATCTCTTCCTTCATACCGTCGTAAAGGTCGTCGAACATCTGTGCGACAAGATCGTCGTCGCTGAGTTCGGAGAGGATGATATCTTCGTCGTCTGACATTGGGGAAACCTCCATGGCGCTGTGTCTGCGCATTACTTTAGACCTGTAATGGCTTGGAAAGAAACATGAGACACAACTATTCGCGACATTTGTTCTCGCGTCACCGACCAAGGCTTGCGAGAGTTCCGCTTTTGTTCCAAAATAGGGTATGTCGGAATTGATAAATCAGTCACAAGTCAGGCTTAAGGGGCGCGGTGCCGTGTCGAACCCGCCTGTGCGCTACGACAAAATGACCACGGAATCAGTTGATGATGGTTGGGCAAGGGATGAGGAATTGCCCGTCTTGCGGACCAAGGTCAGCATCGAAGTGCCGCGCCGTGTGATCAGTAAGAACAGCTCGCCTGATCTGTCGTTTGACCGCACGATCAATCCCTATCGGGGCTGCGAGCACGGCTGCATTTATTGCTATGCGCGGCCCAGCCATGCCTATCTCGGGATGTCGCCGGGTTTGGACTTTGAGACCAAGTTGATCGCGCGGCCCGATGCGCCTGCGATTCTGGAGAATGAGTTGCGTAACCCGCGCTATGCGCCCGCGATGATTGCGATTGGATCGAATACGGACCCATACCAACCGATTGAAAAAGAACATCAAATCATGCGCGGCATTCTGGAGGTGCTGGCGCGGTTCAACCATCCTGTGGCGATTATCACCAAGGGGACGTTGATAGAGCGCGATGTGGATATTCTGGCGCCGATGGCGGCAAAGGGGCTTGTTCGCGTTGGCATGTCGATCACGACGCTCGATAATAAAACCTCGCGGGCGATGGAGCCGCGCGTGCCGCTCCCTGCCACTAGGCTGCGTACGATACGGCGGCTGACAGAAGCGGGGGTGCCTGTGCGCGTGATGGTAGCACCCGTGGTGCCTGCGCTGACAGATCACGAGTTAGAAGCGATTCTCACGGCTGCAAAAGAGGCGGGGGCGGTCGCGGCTTCGTCGATTGTTTTGCGCTTGCCGCGTGAGGTTTCCGGCCTGTTTCAGGAATGGCTGGCCGAGGCTTTCCCTGATCGGGCCGCACGAGTCATGGCGCGGGTGCGCGAATTGCGCGGTGGGCAGGATTACGACCCTGCCTTTGGCACGCGCATGACAGGTCAGGGGCAATGGGCCGAATTGATGCGGCAGCGGTTCCAGCTTGCAACGCGGCGGTTAGGATTGGACCGCAAACTGCCAGAGCTGCGGTCCGATCTGTTCAAAGTGCCGCCACAAGCGGGCGACCAGTTGAACCTGTTTTAAGGCCCCGGTTCTTAAGTACGGGGCGCGCGGCGGCCGCGGCGTGGCGACGCTGTTGGGCCCGCGCCGTCGGTGCCGTCGGATTCGGATGAAAAGCCGCCGATGATCTCTGCGATCTCTTCGAGCGACGGGCGCGGGCCGGCCTCTGAGGCCTCCAATGCGGCACGCATCGCCCTAAGGTGCTCTGGCATGGTGCCACAGCAACCGCCAATGATTCGTGCGCCCGCATGACGGGCAAGAACAGCGTATTTTCCCATCAATTCAGGGGTGCCATCATAGTGGATATGGCCGTCATGGTACTTGGGGATGCCTGCGTTACCCTTTGATATCAGCACGGATTTATCGTCCACCTC
>JAQXBV010000008.1 GCA_029252195.1 Yoonia sp. | reverse complement strand
CGTCGGCGTGGCGGTAGATCGCGTTGCCGTCGAAAGACACTTTCGCGTCAAGCACCTTGAGGTCGCCCTTGTCGGTGATGATCAGCGGGTTGATTTCCAGCATTTCCATGTCTTTTTCGGTGAATGCTTTGTAGAGCTGACCCATCAGGGTCACGCACTGCTTGATCTGGTTGCCTGTCAGGCCCAGCGCGAAGGCGACACGGCGGCCGTGGAACGCTTGGTAGCCTGTGGCCGGATCAACGCTGAAGTTGATGATCTTCTCGGGTGTATTCGCGGCCACTTCTTCGATGTCCATGCCGCCCTCTGTCGAGACGACAAAGCCGATGCGCGATGACTGACGATCCACGAGCAGTGCCAGATACATTTCTGTCTCAATGCCAGAGCCGTCTTCGATGTAGACGCGGTTCACGACCTTGCCGACAGGGCCGGTCTGGTGGGTAACAAGCGTGCGACCCAGCATTTTCTTGGCTTCTTGCGCGGCCTCTTCAACGGAGCGGGCAAGGCGTACGCCACCAGCCTCGCCTGCGTCGGCTTCTTTGAATTTACCTTTGCCGCGGCCACCTGCGTGGATCTGTGCCTTGACCACCCAAAGCGGGCCGTCCATTTCGCCAGCGGCTGTTTTTGCGTCTTCTGCCTTTAGGACGGCACGGCCATCACTGACGGGAGCGCCATAAGATTTCAAAAGAGCTTTGGCTTGGTATTCATGGATGTTCATTTCTGTCCCTCGGGTTCGCTTGGGTTTCAAACGGTTTAAACACAAGGCTTGCTACGAAAGAATAGCAAATTGTCCGTTAAGATCGAAAATCCTACATTTGTGATCACAGCCTAAAATTGTGTGATCACAAATACGCAATATTTGCGCAAACTTCGATTCGCATTCCGATAGATGTGGATGCTCGCTCTTGTGGATCAGGAAAAAGTCGCGTGGTTTGTCCGCATTTGGGCAGGTTGGCTGCCAAGCGGCGCGCGCCGGATCTTGCGACAGGTCCAATGCCCTGTTTGCGCACGGAACTGCGTAGGATGGGTTTCAACCCATCGCGCAAAACAAAAAAAGGGGCACCGCAAGGCGCCCCTTTTTCCGAAAATATCTCTGGCGGCTTATGCCAGCGACGGATCAATCTCTTTACAAGCCGCAACGAGGCCTTTGACCGCATCAACGGACTTGTCGAACATGGCTTGCTCTGCCGCGTTCATCTTGATCTCGACAACGCGCTCAATGCCGCCTGCGCCGATCACTGTTGGCACGCCAACATAGAAACCATCGAGGCCATAAGCGTTCTCAACATGGGCCGCACATGGCAGCAGGCGCTTTTGGTCCTTGAGGTAGGCTTCTGCCATCTCGATGGCGGAGGTCGCAGGTGCATAGAATGCGGACCCAGTTTTCAGCAGGCCAACAATCTCTGCGCCACCGTCGCGTGTGCGCTGCACGATCGCGTCAAGCTTGTCTTGTGTCGTCCAGCCCATCTGCACCAGATCTGGCAGAGGGATACCAGCAACTGTGGAGTAACGCTCCAGTGGCACCATTGTGTCGCCGTGACCGCCCAGAACGAAGGCTGTGACGTCGCGCATGGAGACGTTGAATTCTTCGGCGAGGAAGTGGCGGAAACGGGCGCTATCCAAAACGCCAGCCATGCCGCAAACCTTGTTCGCTGGCAGGCCAGAGAATTGCTGCAGCGCCCAAACCATTGCGTCGAGCGGGTTGGTGATGCAGATCACAAATGCGTCTGGCGCATGGGCCGCGATGCCTTCGCCCACGGATTTCATGACCTTGAGGTTGATGCCCAAAAGGTCGTCACGCGACATGCCTGGCTTGCGCGGCACGCCAGCGGTCACGATGCACACATCTGCACCAGCGATATCGGCGTAGGAGTTCGTGCCCTTGAAAGAGCCGTCGAATTTCGCGGAAGGACCGGATTCGGCGATGTCGAGCGCCTTACCCTGAGGGGTGCCTTCGGAGATGTCGAAAAGGACAACGTCGCCGAGTTCTTTGACCGCTGCGAGGTGTGCAAGCGTTCCGCCGATTTGTCCGGCGCCGATGAGGGCAATTTTAGGTCTGGCCATGTGATGCGTCCTATTTGGGTTGAATTTGCAGCATTGGGTAAATCTTTGTGGTCTCATACGCAAGTGCGCCGCGCTGCAGCATCGCAAATTACGTTGTGG
>JAQXBV010000007.1 GCA_029252195.1 Yoonia sp. | reverse complement strand
GCTGCGCTTGCCACGGCGGCGGACTTCACGGCTATGGGAGATTTTACCGTTTCTGAGCAATGCCACATTCAGGGTCGCGTTGGTTTGGCGGGCGTGGGCGGCGCGGTGATGCGCCCTGTCGAGACCCGCTGCGCGATTGTCCTACGGGTGGGTTCCTCGGGAGCACATGGGGTGAAGAGGGTCCGTGATTTTCGCGGGCCCTCTCGTTCTTTCAACCAGTGTAATGTTCGCATTGCCGCTGTCGATGTCGGTCACTTTGAGCGGCCGTGATGTGTATGCGTTGTTGATCAGGATGAAGAAACGCCCGATCCCAAGGCCAGCCACCCGCCTTCGCCGAATGTATCAATCCCAGAAAGCACGAACCTATGTAGCTAGGGATTTGTATTCCCAAGGGCGCAGATGATTTCCCACTCGCGCCCGGTGACGGGTTGCACAGAGAGCCGAGAGTTTTTCACAAGGATCATATCGGCGAGGCGCGGATCGGATTTAATCTGCTCAAGTGTGACAGGTGTTTTCAAAGGCCGCACTGCCTTTATATCCACACAATCCCAGCGGGGATCGTCAGTCGTGCTGTCGGGGTGGGACAGGGCGCAGATCTCGACGATACCGACGATCTCTAGCCCTGTGCGCGAGTGGTAGAAGAAGCCTTGGTCGCCCAGCGCCATTGCCCGCATGTAGTTGCGGGCTTGGTAATTGCGCACGCCACCCCATTCTTCGCCCGCGTCCCCCTTAGCGACTTGCGCATCCCAGTCCCAGACGTCGGGTTCGGATTTAAAGAGCCATTTGGCCATTAACCGATGACCTTTTTCCACGCCTGCAACGTGACGGATTGGAACAATCCCGCCTTATTATAGGGGTCGTTGTCGGCCCAAGCCTGCGCTGCGGCCATGTCTGCAACTTCAAGGATGACGAGGCTACCGCACATCGTGCCTTCGTCGTTCAAAAACGGGCCAGCCATTTCGACCACCCCTGTCTCAGCGATATAGGCCAAATGCGCGTCGCGGTTGTCGAGGCGGGTTTGCAGGGCGCCGTCTTTGTCTTTGGTGATCAGGGCAATGCGCATGTTATTCTTCCTTAAGTGGGCGGGAAAGCAGGGCGGTCAGCGCCTGTTTCGCGGTAAGTTTATCTTCGGTCAAATCTGCCACGATGGCGCAGATTGGCAAGTCGATTTGCAGGTTTTGCGCCAACTGTCGCACCGCGCGCGCTGTTGCCGCGCCTTCGACGGTCGTATTGGCATCAAATGGTTCGCCCTTCCCGATCGCGAGGCCATAGCGGTAGTTCCGCGATTGGTCCGATGTGCAAGTGAGCGCAAGATCGCCAAAGCCCGAGAGGCCAGCAAGCGTATCGGGATTTGCACCGAGTTTGCCAGCTAGTCGTTGCATCTCTGCGAAGCCGCGCGTGATAAGGGCAGCGCGGGCGCTTTCCCCAAATCCGGCGCCCATGCAGACACCACATGCAATTGCCATGACGTTCTTGAGAGCGCCGCCCAGTTCTGCGCCAATTGTATCAGTTGTGCGGTAAATTCGCAGTGTTAGTGTCGATAAAGCCGCCTGAAGCTTCTTGCCTTGTGTGTCGTCGGCGCAGGCCAACGTAAGGGCTGTGGGCAATCCGCGCGCGATGTCGGCTGCAAAACTGGGCCCCGTCAACATCGCGGCGGTGGCCGTTGGGACGCAGTCGCGGATAGTTGAGACAGGTCCCGTCATGGTCGTCAGGTCGATGCCTTTGCAACATGCGACCAGAAATTTGTTCGCGAGGCGCTCTGCATTGTCTTGCAGGAATCCACGGAGGGTTTGCGCGGGCGTCGCCAGCAGGATTATGTCGGCCCCGTCCAGATCGGACAGGTCGTTCGTCGCAATAAGGTTGTGAGGCAGCGTGACGCCCTCAAGGCGCGGATTTTGGCCCGTCGCTTGCATCGACGCGACAGCCTCGGGGTCACGCGCCCAAAGCGTCACGGACTTCCTGTCGATCGCGAGCGCCACGGCCAAAGCTGTCCCAAAAGCACCGCCACCTGCGACTGCGATTTTCATGCTTTGGCTCCTTTTTTGCCAGATCCGAGCATCGGAGCCGCCGTTTGATCAAGCGGCCAGCGAGGACGGGCGGAAAGTGCCAGATCATCTTGCTCGCCCTCCTCGAACCGCGCAAGCCCCGCATAGGCGATCATGGCCGCATTGTCGGTACAAAGAGCCAGAGGCGGCGCGACAAATTCAGTATCCAACTTGGCACATAGGTCCAAAATCTGCGCGCGGACTTGCGTGTTTGCCGCGACGCCGCCTGCAACGGCAAAGGTACGCTTTTCTGGGTCCAGCGCAAAGTAAACCTCAAGCGCGCGCCGCGATTTTTCGGTCAGAATATCCGCGACCGCGGACTGGAAGCCTGCGCCTAGGTCGGCTTGGTCCTGCACGGTCAGCCCGCCGCTTTCCGCGATCACGCCATCGCGAGCGCGGATCATTGCCGTTTTCAGGCCAGAGAAGGACATATCGCAGCCTTCTTGGTTCAAAAGCGGGCGCGGAAGTTTGAACCGCTTTGCGTCGCCACTTTCAGCCACCTTTTGCACGTTCGGGCCACCAGGTTGAGCAAGACCGAGGATGCGCGCCGTTTTGTCGAAAGCTTCACCGGGTGCATCATCAATCGTGCCGCCAATGCGCGTGAAATCATCGTGACCTTTGATGAGCAGGAATTGGCAATGGCCGCCAGAGACCAGCAACATCAGATAGGGAAATGGCACCTGATCGGTAAGGCGCGGCGTCAACGCGTGACCGGCGAGGTGATTGACGCCAATCAGCGGTAGACCCGTCGCCGCACAAATACCCTTGGCGAGCATCACACCCGACACCACCCCGCCAATAAGCCCCGGACCGGCAGTTACGGCGACGCCGTCAAGGTCGGAAAGCTTTACATTGGCCTCTTTGAGAGCCTGCTCCACGCATGTATCGAGTTTTTCGACATGCGCACGGGCCGCGATCTCTGGCACAACGCCGCCGAAATCGGCGTGCAGCTCTGTTTGCCCGACAACAATTGAGGACATAACTGTCGGCACGCCCTCTACTTGCCGGACAACGGCGGCGGCGGTGTCATCGCAACTGCTTTCAATGCCGAGGATGGTGAGCGTCTTTATCATTTGCGTTCCGGTTGCGTTTGGTTGCTACGCAGGTAACACTCTGACCTTGCGCAAACAATGGTCCTGCAATGACACCCGTTTTGATTATCACCCGCCCCGAACCTGATGGTGCCCGATTTGCAGCACTTGTTCAGGAGGCTGTGGCGGTGGAAGTGATCCTGTCTCCGCTAATGGCGATTGTTCCAATAGACGCCGAGTGTTCCGCAGATGAGGTGATTTTCACCTCGACGAATGGGGTGGCACAGGCCGCAAGGCTCGGGCTGCACGGTGGCCGCGCGTGGTGCGTCGGAGATCGCACAACCGAGACGGCGCGAGCAGCAGGGTTTGACGCTGTTTCTGCCCAAGGGACCGTTGAGGATTTGCTTGCAATGATCTTGGCCGCTGGCCCAACGGGTGATTTGGCCCATATACGCGGGAAAGAAGTACGTGGAGATCTGGCGGCCCGTTTGCGCGCGGCGGGGGTGCAGTGTCGCGACGTGATTGCCTATGAGCAACGCGCTGTTTCGCTCACAGATCAGGCGAAAAGCCACATTCAGGGGGCGGAACCAACAATTGTTCCCCTTTTTTCACCTCGAACGGCAGGTTTATTGGTGGAACAGGTAACAATCGGGGCAGGCACTGTTATCTTGGCGATGAGCCCTGCGGTTGCAAAGGCGGTTCCTCGCAAAGACGTGCATGTCATCGCGGAACCAACGGGCGAGGCTATGTTGGCGGCAACGATCGCACAGTGTCGCATGCTGTCGGGAAACTGACTGCTCGCTTGAGGGTCTTTCGTTCGCCGTATACGATGATCCAAGCCCAATGCGATTGGGTAAGAACGATGAAAGGGTCTGAACGTGGCTAAACAACCGGCCAAGGGTCGCAAGACACCTGCAAAGCGCACAGCTGACAACGCAGCAAAAACGGACGCAAAGCCTGAAGTTATAGAGGAAGCTGTGATCGCTCAGGATCATGTCGATCAGACAGTAGTCCCTGCAGTCGAAGCTGTCGAAGATCCAGTTGCCCCACCTGAGGAACCGGTCGAAACGGCGTCGGAGCCAGCGATAGAAAAACCGGAAAACCCTCAACTTATGGCCGCAATAGACACTGAATCGCGCAGTTCGGCGATGCCCGCCGTCTTGGGGGGGGTGATTGCTGGCGCGATTGGATTTGGTATCGCCTATATGGCTTTGCCGAAACCCGATACCTCGCTCGCCGCACAAATTTTGGCCCAGTCCACGGAAATTTCCGGATTGCGCGACCAGGTCGCTGCGATCCCTGCGCCTGACATGGGTGCCTTTGAGGCCGCACAATCAGAAGTCACTGCGACAATGGCAGGTTTGGCGGATCGAATCACCGCGCTTGAAACGCGATTGGGTGATTTGAGCAGCCGCGCGGGCGCCGCAGGGTCGCTTTCTACGGCGGCCTTCGAGCAAGAAATGGACAGTCTGCGCGCTGATCTAGATGCCATGCGCGGCGCAGCGATTGCCGAACTGGAAAGCGCCCGCGAGCAAGCGGTGTCCATTCAAGAGAACGCAGATGCGGCCGCGCGCAATGCCGCCGCCCGTGCCGCCTTGGCGCGCGTTCAGGGCGCATTAGAAACAGGTGCGCCTTTTGGTGAGGCTTTGGGTGATTTGACCGAGGCCATGCAGGCGGATGTTGATGAAGCGCTAAGCAGTGTCAGTGATGGCGCGCCGACATTGGCGTCGTTGCAGGCATCCTTCCCCGAGATGGCGCGCGCTGCGTTGTCAACGGCCCGCGCGGAAGGGGAATCAGGTGAACCCGAGGGTGGCCTGACGGCGTTCTTGCGCAACCAGTTTGATGTGCGCTCCGTCGCCCCAAAAGAGGGGGATAGCGCCGATGCGGTCTTGTCTCGCGCCGAAGCGTCCCTGCGCGAGGGCCGTTTGACTGATACGCTTGCCGAGCTTGGTGCGTTGCCAGAAGTGGCCCGCACAGAGTTGTCTGATTGGCTGGCTCTTGCAGAGGCGCGCTCGGACGCACTTGCTGCTGCTGCGACCCTGTCTACAACCCTTAACGATAATTAGAGGTGCCGCTGATGTTATTTTCCTTGATCAAGATCCTGCTTTTTGTTGCGTCTGTTACGGCACTCACTTTTGGCGCGACTCAACTGATGGAAGTGTCCGGCGGTGCCACGATCGCTATCGCGGGGATCGAATTGACCCTCTCGCCACTTCAACTGGCCTTTGCGCTGGTGGCATTGGTTGTTGCGGTCTGGCTTGGCCTTAAATTGCTGTCCTTTCTTGTGGCCGCGTTCAAATTCCTGAATGGCGACGAAACAGCAATCTCGCGCTACTTTGATCGGAACCGCGAAAAGAAGGGTTACGAGGCATTGGCCGAAGGGATGATGGCGCTTGCCTCTGGCGAGGGCCACCTCGCGATGACCAAAGCGCAGCGCGCTGATAAGTTGTTGAAGCAACCTCAGTTGACCAATCTTTTGACGGCCCAAGCCGCAGAGATGACGGGGGACACGCGTAAGGCCGAAGAGACCTACAAGAAACTGCTCAACGACGACAAAACCCGCTTTGTTGGCGTGCGCGGGATTCTGAAGCAAAAGCTGGCCGAAGGTGATACCGAAACCGCGCTGAAGCTTGCGGAAAAGGCCTTTGCGCTCAAGCCAAAGCATGAAGAAACCCAAGATGTCTTGCTGAAGTTGCAGGCCGAGAAGTCGGATTGGAAAGGCGCACGCGCCACCTTGGGCGCAAAGCTCAAGTCCGGCAATTTGCCTCGCGACGTGCACAAGCGGCGCGATGCGGTCCTGGCCCTTTCAGAGGCAAAAGAGATTCTTGATGAAGGCAGTTCTATCGAAGCCCGCGAGGCCGCTATTGAAGCAAACCGCCTTTCTCCTGATTTGATCCCCGCGGCTGTTATGGCTGCGCGCGGCTATATCGCGGCAGGAAATGCCCGCTATGCGACCCGTGTTTTGACAAAAACATGGGCCGCGTCGCCGCATCCTGATATCGCCGCGGCCTTTGCGGAGATCGCGCCAGATGAGACACCCGCCGTCCGCATTAAGCGATTCCAGACGTTGATCAAGCAATCCCCAAACCATCCCGAGACAAAGATGTTGCTGGCAGAGTTGAACATCGCGGCCGAAGACTTCCCTGCAGCCAAACGGGCGCTGGGCGATCTCAACGAGACGGATCCGACATCGCGTAGTCTGACGCTAATGGCGGCGATTGAGCGGGGGCAGGGCGCCGATGATGTGGTTGTGCGCGGCTGGTTGGCGCGCGCCTTGACGGCACCGCGTGGTCCACAATGGGTCTGCGAGACCTGCGGCAATATTCACGCAGTTTGGGGCCCTACCTGTAACAATTGCGGGTCATTCGACACGCTCGCATGGAAAACACCACCGGCGGGGGAGGTCGCGATGCCATCTGGCACCGAGATGCTGCCACTGATCGTCGGTCAGATTGCAGATCAGTCAGATGAGGACGGTGAAGTCGTCGATGCCGAAATTATTGATAAGCCGATCGAAAAATAAGTCTTTCCGAAACTGATTTGGGGCGCTAAGACGCGCCCCAATATGCCTCAATAGCTCAGCTGGTAGAGCAGGTCCTTCGTAAGGACAAGGTCGGGGGTTCGAGTCCCTCTTGAGGCACCAGTTCTTCTCAAAAATCAATGTGTTAGAATCTGCTAATGCAGACGCTTTTTGCCGCGGATCTGCTTTACTGGAGCGTCAATAAATCGGTCGTTACTGCCCTGCCCTGCCCTGCCGTGCCTTGCATCGGACAGCTGTGGTTAGGAACCACGGCCTCGGAAAATATCAACCTTGGTCTCCAAACATCTTCTTACCGGCCGTGTTGCCCAGATCAACTGCAACTCGCAACGCGCCCAAACCGCGACAGGGCCAGATCAGCTTTACGCAAGCGTTGCTTCGGGTCTTCGATGTTCATGGCAGCAGCTGGTCGATGGGTAATTCTGACAACCGCGTCACAACGCCAGTTCACCGCATCACGAATGGATTTGCCATTGGCGTGTCTGAAGTGTTGATCCAAGTGGTTTTTGTTCGTGTGTAATCGTTGATCGCGTCGATGCCCGCCTCGCGCCCGTAGCCCGATTGGTTGTACCCTCCAAAGGGGGCGATGGGCGAGATGGCGCGATAGGTGTTCACCCAGCAGATGCCCGCCTTGAGCCGCGCCGACACGCGGTGCGCCCGCGCGAGGTTTTGCGTAAAGACCCCTGATCCCAGCCCGAAAGGGGTGCTATTGGCTAAGGCGATTGCCTCCTCTTCGGTGTCAAAGGGCAAAAGCGACATAACAGGGCCGAACATTTCGACCTTGAGCGTTTCGGTGTCGGTGCTTTCGCATTGCACAAGGGTTGGGGCCATGTAGTTGCCCGCCTTTGCGAGGGGAGAACCGCCAAAGTGGATCGTGGCGCCTTGGCCCCGCGCGGCGGCGAGCGCGCCGACAATTTTGTTCACCTGCGCGCTGGTGCAAAGTGGGCCGAGGTGGGTACTGGCGTCCAACGGGTCGCCGACGACGATCCCTGCTGACTTTTCCGCGATTTTGGCGATGAGCGCCTTGAGAATGGGGCGGTGGATCAGCCCGCGTGATCCGGCGACGCAGCTTTGTCCTGACGCGCCGAAGTTTCCTGCGATCAGACCGTTCGCGGCCCCCTCCAAATCGGCATCCTCAAACACAAGGATCGGGGATTTTCCGCCGAGTTCGAGGGACGTTACCGCGAAATTTTCTGCCGAATTGCGTACAACATGCTTTGCGGTTTCGGGGCCTCCGGTAAAGGCGATCCTGTCCACATCTGGGTGCCTTGTCAGCGGGACAGCGCAGTTTTCTGCATCGCCCGTGATCACCGAGACGACCCCCGCCGGAAAGCCCGCCTGTTCGATCAATCGCGCAAAAACAAGCATCGGCGTAGGGGCGATTTCAGAGGCTTTGAGCACGACTGCGCAGCCCGCGGCCAAGGCTGGCCCCAGCTTTGTAGCCGTCAGGAACATCTGGGCGTTCCACGGTACGATCGCCACGACAACCCCGATCGGTTCGCGGCGCGTAAAGACATGCATGTCGGGTTTATCGATCGGCAGGACGGAGCCTTCGATTTTGTCAGCCAAGCCCGCGTAGTAACGGTAATAGTCACCGACATAGCGGGTCTGGCTCGCCGTTTCAGCGAGGAGTTTCCCGCTGTCTGTTGTCTCAAGCCGCCCAAGCTCTTCGGCGTTTTGTTCGATAAGTTCGGCCAACCGATAGAGCAGTTTGCCGCGTTGCGTCTGCGTCATATCGCGCCAAACGGGATCACCGAGAACCCGCTTTGCCGCGGCAATGGCGCGGTTCACATCCTCGGGCGCGGCGCAGGCGAATGTCGCCCAATCCTCCCCCGTCGCGGGGTTTTGCGTGGCCATGACTTGCCCTGCCTGACCCTCTGTCCAAGTGCCGTCGATGAAGAGTTGGAAATGCGGTTTCTCGGTCATTGTGGTCCTCATGTGAATGCTGGCATGACGTCATTGATGAACCGCGCAAGGCTATCACGTTTGCGCGCAAAGCTCATGCCGCTATCGATCCAGAATGAATATTCATCGTAACCCATATCTTCATAACGCTTGATTTGATCGATGACCTCTTGCGTGGTGCCGATGGTCAAATCCCGCTTTATATTGGCAGGCGACATCATTTCGTTGGCGGCCATTTCGGCCTCTGTCAGGGTTTCGATCAGGCCTTGGCTGACGGGGCGCTTGTTCTGGAACCATGCGCCAAAATAGCAGTAAAACTGCGACAGCTCTTTGGCGGCCAAATCAACGTCTTCCGCATCCGCGCCCACATAGGTGTGATGCAAGAGCATGATTTTCGGGCGCGGCCCTGCATAGGCGCTGCAAGCCTCGTTGAATTTGCTCATGAGGCTCTCGATCTCTGCGATCCCCTGCCAAAGCGGGGTGACTTGGATGTTGAACCCATTTTCAACGCCGAAACTGTGGCTGTTGATGTCGCGCGCAGCGATCCAGATCGGAGGGCCCCCGGCTTGCACGGGCTTGGGGGCAGCGGTCGTGGAGGGGAATTGATAGAACGTGCCTTCGTGGGCGCAATCCCCAGCCCAGAGTTGTCGCAAGAGCGGCGCACTCTCCCGCATCCGTTGCCCTGCATCCCACGCATCCATACCTGGCATGAGCCGTTCGTATTCGTAGGAATACGCCCCGCGTGCGATCCCAAGCTCGATCCGTCCATCGGTAATCAGATCGGCGGCGGCGGCCTCGCCTGCAAGCGTAATCGGGTGCCAGAACGGGGCGATGATCGTGCCAGTCCCGAGCCGCAGATTTTTGGTGTGATAGCTCAGGTCCACAAGGCTGATGAATGGATTGGGCGCGATCGTGAAATCCATGCCGTGATGTTCACCCGTCCAGATGGCACGCATCCCACCTTCGTCGGCCATCTTGGCCAGCGCGATGAGCTCCTCTCGCAAGGTCCGATGATCTTGGTCGGGACAGATCCGCTCCATATGCGCGAAAAGTGAGAAATCCATGTGTTAGGTCCTTTCCGTGTGGCCGTGAATGGCGCCTGTTTCGGTATCCCCGAGGTAAAGCGCAAAGTCGCGAGTGAGGGATTCCAAGGCGAAGCGGGTCATCATCCGCTCAATCGCAGGGGTGGTGTAGGTTTGCTCGGCGAGCGCCGAAACAGGCACCGCGATGATGTCGTCCGAGGGGGTATCGAGCGCGCCCGTCGCCAAAAAGTAGGTGTGGTGTTTGCGGCTTTTCGTGCCCTCAAAGACAGAATAGGCCTGTCCGAGCGTGGCAGTGATCCCCTTTTGCGCCAGCGTATCGCGCAAATCGTTGATCAATCGCCCCCGATCCGAATGCGTGCACTGCGGTGGCCGCAAACCCTGTGGGGTCTTGACCAAAAGCACGTTGTCGCCGTCTTCGATAATTGCGCCACAAATGGCCGTTCCTTGCGTTTCGTCAAATGCGGCACGCTCAAGGCCGAGGCTAAAGTATTGCCCGCCGACATAGCCCAGTCCCGCACCACCCGAATGCGTGAACGCGTCAACATGGCCGAGCAGGACCGTATGATCACCCGCCGCGACGGTCTCTTTCGTGGTGCACGAAAACTGGGCGCAGGCCCCGTCAATAAGCGGCACACCGTTCAGATCAAGGTGATGCGGGACGCGAGCGAAGCGGTCTCCTTTGAAGCTGGCGAATGTGTTCGAGATCGGCTCTTGCCCCTCAGCGAGAACACTGACTGCAAAATGCGTGCACCCGACAAAGGTGTCATAGCTCGACAAAAACTTGCCCGGACAGACCAAAACCAGCGGTGGGTCGAGCGAGACAGAGGTGAACGAATTCGCCGTGAAGCCGACAGGTGTTCCGTCAGGGCGTAAGGCCGTGACCACCGTGACGCCAGTCATAAAGCTGCCAAAGGCATTGCGCAGCGCGCGCGGATCAATGTCGGTCATTGGCGGACTTCTTGGTTAAAGCGGTCCAATATCGCGTTGACCTCGCTTGCATGTGTCATCGGCATCATATGGGCGGCTCCTGCGAGGGTTATGCTTTGCCCGAAAGGGGCCAGCGCGGCCATCTGATCTGACATGGCGGGGGTGGAGTTCGGCTCTTGCGCGCCGGTAAGAAATAGCGAGGGGCATTTGATCGCGCGTAGCGCTGCATCCGTCGGCCCGTCCTCGGTCGCAAAAACGCGGTAAGCGTCACGGTATCCAGCGGGATCAACCACCCGTAACCAGTGCTCGCAAGCTATGCGGGCAGGCGTTGCGTCGTTTCCAAACCAGCGATCAAGCGTCGGTGTCGGATCAGCGACGGTGCGCCCATCCAGAGAATTCGCTCGTGTCGCGACCGCCTGTTTGGCCTCCGGCGAGCGCCGATATATCCCGTTGAGAGCAGCAGCGCCGCGCAGCTTTTCGGGCATGCGGGCGGCCATATCCAAGGCGATCATCGCGCCGAAAGAGTGACCTATCACAAGTGCAGGTTCCGTGATAATTTCCGCTATGGCGTCTGAGTAATCCGCGAGCGCAGGGTTGCCGCAGAGGCGCGCGCTTTCGCCATGCCCGAGCATATCGACCGCGCAGACGCGGTGCGATCTTGCCAAGCCATCAATCTGCGCGCCCCATGCTTCGGCACGAAGCCCTACACCGTGTATCAGCACCACAAGTGGCCCAGAACCAGTCTCTACATAGGCCAAATCACCGGATTTAGACCGCGGCTGGATTGTCCAGGTCATGGCCCAAATCCTTTAGGTCTTGATATCTATCACCGATCCGATGATGCGGACGCCCACCAGTCGCAGCCCCCAGAACAACGACGATTTCATCATCGCGCGGCGCATCAGGAATCGCGAATTGAATGGTCAAATAATGTGATCTTCGGCCCGCGTCGTTCTTATCCATCAGCGGCACCATGATCGGCGCATTTGCCCCGCCACGCGTGTTACTGAACGCAAGATAGGATTTTGCACCGACGGCCTCGCGATAGTGATTGCCAAAACGAAGCGTGTGGATCAGGGCAGAGGCATGCTCGATCTCGCCATCAAGCCCCACAACAGCGGCCTTGCCATAGGCCTCGATTGCATCGCCAGACCCCGCAAGCGCAATCATGCGGGCCGTCATCATTTCGCCAAGAATGGGGCCATAAGCCTGAATTTCAGGTTTCAGGTCTTCGACAAACCGCCCCGCCCAAGGGTTGCGCAAAACGGCAGCGACCGCAAAAAGCCGCCAAGGGCGCTCGGTGGCGCGAAAGCCTTCGATCAGGACCTCCTCGTCATAGGTCACAATTTTTCTAATCTCTGGATGCATGGTCGTGGTCCCTTATCTGCGCCGGCCATTCTTTGACGAGGGGGCGCAATTTGACAAATGATTGATTAGCAGGCTTAGCTATTAGTAATCTTAATGACAGGCTTGTTCATGGTAAAAGCACTTCCGCCTCTTGCATGGTTTCGCGCGTTTGAAGCGGCGGCGCGGCATTTGAGTTTTACGGTCGCAGCCGAAGAAGTTGGCATGACCCAATCCGCGGTCAGCCAGCACGTCAAATCGCTTGAACAATCCTTGGGCGTGCCGCTTTTTACACGGCGGGCGCGAGGGGTGTCGTTGACGGATGAAGGGCGCAAGCTCTTGCCACAAGTGGGCGCGGCATTAGAAACACTTGCGGCGGCGGCCCGGTCGTTTGAAACGGGTCCGGCGGCAAACCAACTTACGATCGCGACCTCAGTGAGCGTGGCGCAATGGTTGATCGCGCCCTATCTGGCCGAATTTACGGCACAAAACCCCAAGGCCCGTTTGCGGTTTCTAAGTATGATTTGGCCTGATGACTTTTTGACGATACGGGCGGATGTCGAGATCCCATTCGGATCGCAAAAGCAGGTCGGGCGGGATGCAATACTGCTGGAGCCAAACGGGCTTATCGCGTTGAAATCACCGCAATTGGTAGGGGATTTGGCCGCGTTGCCTTTGATCGAATCCGTGGGCACATCCGATGGTTGGAAGCGATGCCGCGATGTGGTCGGGGGTGACCTTCAGCCGCAGATTTTTGTGGATTCATTTGGTGCCGCCCTCAATTTTGCCGCGCAGGGGAATGGCGTGGCGCTGGTGAGTGAGTTGTTGGGGCGTCACGCCTTGGCCAGCGGTGCCTTGGTGCGCGCCCATGACGCGGTGTTCCCGTCGAAAGAAGGGTATTACCTGCGGATCAATGCGCAAAACCCAACCGCGGTACGCTTCCGCGATTGGTTTTTAGCGCGGGTTGAAAAGACGGCGACCTAGTTGATCTCGCCTATGCAGAGATACTTGATCTCAAGGTAATCATCGGTGCCGTATTTGGAGCCTTCGCGCCCGAGGCCCGACTGTTTGACGCCGCCAAATGGGGCTACTTCCGTGGAGATTAGCCCTGTGTTGATCCCGACCATGCCACTTTCGAGCGCTTCGGCCACGCGCCACACCCGCGACAGATCACGGCTATAGAAATAAGAGGCCAACCCGAAGACTGCTGGCCGCCGTCGCCATCAACGCAGGCGCAGGTATTTTCACGTCGCTATACGTCGGCAAGATCAGCGCATCATAGAATGCCAGAAAGAAATAGCTCAGCGCCATCGCGCAAAACGCAATCGCAAGCGCGCCCCAAGACTGCCCCCGTGCGTCCGAATGAACCTGCGCGACACTGATCCCGTCCGACAGATGAACAACGCCGAAGATGGCGGCCGCGGCGATCCCCAATGGCACCAAAATCCGCGTGAGCGGATGTTTGGCGATGATCTGAAACGGATGCGGTCCGTTCTGGTCGCCGTGGATTGCATGCATGGGCGGGGTCCTTTCGACAATTCAAGTCTGTCTTGAGGTGGTTGGAATGGCCTTAGACAGTGTCTGGGTCATAACCAACCTGAGGTTCAAAAAGAGTGAACCTCAGGACTTTCAATATGTCAAAAGAGCCGAAATTTTTAGGTAAGACGGGTGGGCATAGGCGCCGCGATGACGCCTATGCCTGTTCGTTTATGCGATGTCGAAGCGGTCGAGGTTCATCACTTTTGTCCATGCCGCAACGAAGTCTTTCACAAACTTCTCGGATGCATCGGCAGAGCCGTAAACCTCTGCCAGCGCCCGCAGGATCGAGTTGGAGCCAAAGATCAGATCGACGGATGTTGCCGTCCATTTGGCCGCA
The DNA here is from genome assembly GCA_029252195.1 of Yoonia sp. Taxonomy (GTDB): domain Bacteria; phylum Pseudomonadota; class Alphaproteobacteria; order Rhodobacterales; family Rhodobacteraceae; genus Yoonia. Next base: position 8,366 of record JAQXBV010000007.1, on the reverse strand, counting down.
CCAGTTTTGCGGGCCGTGCCTTCGTAGCTGTTCTTGGATGTGGCTTTCCAAACGGTGCCCATATCCAGGAGGTTCGCGAAGTAGTCATTGCTCAAGGTGTCTTTCTTCTCCGTGAAGACGCCATGTGCGGAGCCGTCTGTATTGGCCGCCAGAACCCGCATACCACCGACAAGCGCGGTCATCTCTGGCCCGGAGAGGGTCAGAAGTTGCGCCTTGTCCACCAGCATTTCGGCAGGTGTGCTCCGCACGGTTTTCCCGTGGTAGTTGCGAAAGCCGTCAGACTTTGGCTCAAGCCAAGCATAGCTCTCGACATCGGTCTGCTCTTGGGTCGCGTCGGTGCGCCCGCCGTGGAACGGCACGGATACAGCGTGCCCTGCGTTTTTGGCGGCTTGCTCTACAGCGGCGGAACCGCCAAGCACGATGAGGTCAGCGATCGACACTTTATCCGCGCCGAAATCGGCCTGAATGCCTTCGATCACCTTCAAGGTCGCGGCCAGCTCGGCAGGGTTGTTCACCTCCCAGTCTTTCGCAGGTGCAAGACGGATGCGCGCGCCATTGGCACCGCCCCGCTTGTCGGACCCACGGAAGGACGCAGCAGACGCCCACGCGGTTTTGACGAGGGTTGCAATTGGCAAAGCGGCAAGCAATTTACCCTTTAACGTTGCAATATCTGCGTCGTTGAGCGGTGCCGCTGTTGGCGCTGGTACAGGGTCTTGCCACAACTCTGGCTGTGCAGGGACAAGTTTGCCCAAGCCCAACTCGTATGGACCCATGTCGCGGTGTGTCAGCTTGTACCAAGCTTTTGCGAAGGCTGCCGCGAACTCTTCTGGGTTCTCGTGGAACCGCTTGGAGATTTTCGCATAGGCAGGATCTTCGCGCAGAGCGAGGTCAGCTGTGGTCATCATCGGCGCGTGTGTTTTCGACGGATCATGCGCGTCAGGCACGGTGCCTTCGCCGCCGACGGCTGTCCACTGTTGCGCGCCTGCTGGGCTCTTGGTCAGTTCCCACTCATAGCCGAACAGCGTGTCGAAATAGCTGTTGTCCCATGTGATGGGTGTTGGGGTCCAAGCGCCTTCGATACCTGACGAAATCGTATCAACGCCGGCGCCAGAGCCCATCGCATTCTTCCAGCCAAGGCCTTGCTGCTCGATTGGTGCACCTTCCGGTTCGGCACCCACGAACTTGTTGGGGTCTCCCGCACCGTGCGACTTGCCAAAGGTGTGACCGCCCGCGACCAGCGCGACAGTCTCTTCGTCATTCATCGCCATGCGGCGGAATGTGTCGCGAATATCATGGGCAGAAAGCTTTGGGTCGGGGTTGCCGTTTGGACCTTCGGGATTGACGTAGATCAGACCCATCTGCACCGCGCCAAGTTCACCGATCAGCTCGCGTGCGCCTTCATAACGCTCGTCGCCGAGCCATTCTGTTTCTGGACCCCAGTAGATATCTTCCTCAGGCTCCCAAATGTCTTCGCGACCGCCTGCGAAACCAAAGGTCTCAAAACCCATTGATTCGAGGGCGACGTTGCCAGTCAGGATCATCAGGTCGGCCCAAGACAGCTTGCGGCCATATTTCGCCTTGATCGGCCAGATCAGGCGGCGGGCCTTGTCGAGGCTGACGTTATCAGGCCAAGAGTTGAGCGGCGCGAACCGCTGACTGCCAGACGTCGCACCCCCGCGACCATCACCGACGCGGTATGTGCCCGCTGAGTGCCACGCCATGCGGATGAAGAACGGGCCGTAGTGACCATAGTCAGCAGGCCACCAGTCCTGACTGTCTGTCATCAGCGCGCGCAAGTCGGCAATCACCGCATCAAGGTCAAGTGTCATGAACTCTTCTGCATAGTTAAAGTCGTCGCCCATCGGGTTCGACTTTGCTGTATTCTGGTGCAGAACCTTCAGGTTCAACTGCTCTGGCCACCAATGTTGGTTCGCAGACGAGCCTTTTGCGGTTCCTGAGTGACCCATTACAGGGCATTTCCCTACGCCGTTTCCGTCCATTTTTCGCTCCGATCATGGTTACAATTGCGTCATGGTAGCAAATTGCCATCATTAGTATAAGTTGTATTTACTGATTACTATGATAAGAGCAGCTTATGGCCGATTTCACTCTCAAACAGCTCCGTTATTTTGAGGCTTTGGCCCGTCATCTACATTTCGGGCTTGCCGCGGATACCTGCGCGATTTCGCAACCCGCGCTCTCGATGCAGATCAAAGAGCTGGAAGAAATCATCGGCGCTGCGCTCTTTGAGCGGTCCGCACGGCAAGTGCGCCTGACCCAATTCGGCGGTCAATTCGCAACCCGTGCTCGCGAAATCTTACGCGCGGTCGATGAGTTGGCCGATTTGGCGCGCGCTGCGGCAGCGCAACCGATGGGGCGGCTCCGGTTGGGCGTGATCCCGACGATTGCGCCTTATCTGTTGCCGCGCTTTTTGGCGGGGATGAAGGCGGAGTATCCCGCGCTTGATCTGCACATCCGAGAGACCCTCACGCCGCGCCTGATCCAAGAGCTGGCTGACGGGCGGATTGATGCTGCGATTGTGGCCCTGCCAGTTGATGAGCCGTCGTTTACGGAATTGGCGCTTTTTGACGAGGATTTCGTTCTTGTGCGCCCCCATGTCGAGGCTGGAAATCCCATCCCTGACAAAGACGGGTTGCAGGAAATGCGGCTCTTGCTGTTGGAGGAAGGCCACTGCTTTCGTGATCAGGCGCTGGCCTATTGCACGATGCGCGCGGCGCGTCCTTGGGATGGCTTGGATGGCAGCTCCTTGTCGACCTTGGTCCAGATGGTTGGAGCAGGATTGGGCGTAACGCTCTTGCCGCAGATGGCGATAGGGGTCGAGGCCCGCGCCGCAGATGTCGATATCGTGCGGTTTGCGGGTGTAGCCCCGTCGCGCACCGTTGGTATGGTGTGGCGCAAAACAAATCCGCTTGCCGCGCAATTTTCGCAAATCGCGAAAGTTGTTCAACATTCCGCTAGACAGCTCTGACAAATGGCGCATCATTTCTACTACATTTTTGTGCCGAATATTCTTACCGTTCCCGTTAAAGCATAAGACCATTGGTCCAAATCTGCTTAGGATCCGTAACTAACACAGTGTCCAAAGAGGAGAAGCCGATGCGCTTTTTACGTCGAAGCCTCGTCGGGCTGTTTCTGATGGCCGCCACTTTAGCCTTTTTGGGGGTGGGCGGAACTATGGTTTATGAGGCAATCCAAGCGAAAATGGCGCAAGAGCCGCGCGCGAGACCGCAACAAGAGCGGGTTCTGTCGGTAAACGTGATCACTGTGGCGCCCACTGTGATCACCCCGCAGCTTGAGGTTTTTGGCGAGGTTCGCGCAAGGCGCACGCTTGATCTCCGCCCCTCCGCCAATGGCCGCGTTATCGCGGTCTCGCCAAATTTTGCGGACGGCGGCACTGTGCGCAAGGGTGAGGAACTCCTCAAGATTGATCCGATGGACGCGCAATCTGCCCTGAGCCGCGTGCTCGCGGATTTGCAGGACGCCGACGCGGAACTGCGCGATGCAGGCCGCGCGTTGTTACTTGCGCAAGACGAATTACTTGCTGCGCAAGAGCAGGCACGGTTGCGCGGCGCGGCACTTACCCGCCAGCAGGATCTCCAGACGCGCGGCGTTGGCACCACAGCGGCGGTGGAGACAGCAGAGCTTGCGGCCTCTTCTGCCGATCAGGCGGTCTTGTCCCTACGGCAGGCCGTCGATCAAGCCCAAGCGCGGATTGATCAGGCGACAACCAGCCGTCTGCGCATCGAAATTAACCGTGACGAAGCCCAGCGGGCTTTGGACGATACCACGATCACCGCCGCATTTGACGGCACACTTGCAGACGTGAGCGTCGTGGAAGGCGGGCGTGTGACAGCCAACCAACTTGTCGCGCAACTGATTGATCCAAGCGAACTGGAGATCGCGTTTCGCGTGTCGACGGCACAATATACCCGCCTGCTCGATGATACGGGCGCGCTGATCGTCGCGGATGCTCAGGTCCGTCTTGATGTTCTCGGCGTCGATTTGACGTCCGAAGCAGTATTGACCCGCGAAAGCGCCTCTGTGGCAGAGGGACAATCGGGGCGGTTGATCTTTGCCTCGCTGAAATCAGCGCGCGGCTTTCGCCCTGGCGACTTTGTGACGCTCACGATTGCAGAGCCCGCCCTTGAGGACGTTGTGTTGTTACCCGCAACGGCCGTCGCTGCCGATAATACGGTTCTCATCATCGGTGAGGACAGCCGGTTGAGCGTCGCGGAGGCCACGGTGCTGCGCAGGCAAGGTGACGACGTGATCGTGCGTGCGCGCGGTCTGAACGCGGCGGAGGTCGTTGCGGAACGGTCGCCGATCCTCGGTGCAGGGATCAAGGTCAGCCCGATCCGTAGCAATGCCGACGGAGAGGTTGTTGTAGCGCCGCCCGAGATGATCAAGCTCACCCCAGAGCGGCGCGCGAAATTGGTGGCCTTCGTTGAAGGCAACCCGCGAATGCCGGACGAGGCAAGGGCGCGGCTCCTGTCGCAGTTGGAGGCCGAAGAAGTGCCAGCCGAGACGATCACACGGCTTGAGAGCCGGATGGGGGGCTAAGTCATGCGCACTTTGGTTGGAGATGGCGGTATTCTTTCCTATTTCGCAAGACATAAGACTGCGGCGAACCTTTTGCTTTTGGTCCTGCTTGCGGCAGGGATCGCCGCCTTTCCGCGGATGCGCACGCAATTTTTCCCCGATGTCATTATTGATACAGTGACCGTCTCGGTGAACTGGGATGGCGCGGGAGCGGAGGATGTCGATCAGGCCATCATGCAGGTTCTTGAGCCCGCCCTTTTGGCGGTTCAGGGAGTCATCGATTCATCGGGCACATCAACCGAAGGGCGCGCAAGCGTACGCCTCGAATTCGAGCCGAACTGGGACATGGCCCGTGCGACCGATGATGTCCAAAAGGCCGTTGATGCGACCCGCAATCTGCCCGAAGGGGCGGATGATCCCACAGTGACGCGCGGCCAATGGTCGGACCGTGTCACGGATGTGGTGGTCTCTGGTCCCGTTGGCGTTGATCAATTGGCGCGCTTTGCTGATGAAATGGTCGTGCGTCTGTTTACGGCGGGCGTGACCCAAGCCACGGTTCAGGGGATTGCGGCGGCCGAGACGGTGATCGAGGTTCCGACGCTCTCGTTGATCGAATTCGACGTCACGCTGGAACAAATCGCCGATGCGATAGCCGCCGAAGCAGATGCAAACCCTGCGGGCGATGTTTCGTCCACGGCGCGGGTGCGCACAGGGACGGCGAAGCGGAGTGTCGAAGAAATCTCTGGCATCGTGCTGCGGACCAACGCTGACAATTCGGTGACGACGGTGGGCGATGTCGCGCGGGTCACGCAAGGCAGCATTGACCGCGACCGCGCCTATTTTGTGGGCGGCAATTCGGCAATTTCGATACGGATTGACCGGTCCGATCGGGGCGACGCGATTAAGTTGCAGGGCAAGGTGCAAGAAGCCGCCGATGCGCTACAGTCGACGATGCCCGAAGGGGTGAAGGTCGAGCTGATCCGCACACGGGCCGAGCAAATCACGGGTCGCTTGAACATTCTGCTTGAGAATGGGCTGATGGGGCTCACGCTTGTCGTCGCACTCTTGTTTTTATTCCTGAATGCCCGCACGGCAATCTGGGTTGCGGCCGGGATCCCTGTGTCGATGATGGCGGCAATCGCCTTGATGTATTTCGCGGGGCTGACGATCAATATGATCTCGCTTTTCGCACTGATCATAACACTTGGCATCGTTGTGGATGACGCCATCGTCGTCGGCGAACATGCAGATTTTCGGGCCCGCCAACTTAAAGAAGACCCGATGGAAGCCGCTGAAAATGCAGCGCGCCGCATGTTTGCGCCTGTTTTCTCGGCGACGCTGACGACGGTGATCGCCTTCTTCGGACTGGTCGCGATTGGCGGTCGCTTTGGCGATCTGATCGCGGATATTCCGTTTACGGTCATCGTGGTTTTGACCGCCAGTCTGGTGGAATGCTTTCTGATTTTGCCAAACCACATGGCGCATAGTGTGGCCCATAGTGCGAAAGATCACTGGTATGATGCACCAAGCCGTGTGGTGAACAAGGGGTTCGACTGGGTCAAGCAGACGCTTTTCCGACCCTTCACGGCGGCGGTCATTTGGGCGCGCTACCCCGTTGTTGCGGGCGCGTTTGTCGTGCTGTCGAGTCAAGTTGTTTTCTTTATCAACGGCGATGTGACTTGGCGGTTCTTTAGCTCGCCAGAACAGGGATCGATTAGCGCCAATTTCGCGATGAGCGCGGGCGCCGATCGCGAAGACACGCTGGCGATGATGCGTGAAATGCAGCGCGCTACGCAAGCCCTCGGCACCAAATACGAGGCTGAATATGGCACCAACCCGATTGACTTTGTCATGGCCGAAATCGGCGGCAATGCGGGGCGCGGGATCGCCGGAACCGAGGCGAAAGAGAACTATCAACTCGGAGCAATCTCGATCGAGCTGATCGATTCCGATTTGCGGCCCTATTCAAGCGACGCTTTTGTGGCAGCGCTGCAAGAGAGCGTCGTCAATCATCCGCTCGCCGAGACGGTCAGCTTTCGCAGTTGGCGCGGCGGGCCCGGTGGGGACGCGCTTGATGTGCAACTTTCGGGTGCGAATTCTGCAACATTGAAGGCGGCGGCAGAGGCGCTCAAGGCGAGGCTTTTACAGTTCCCGGAAGTCTCTGCGGTCGAAGACAATCTGGCCTATGATAAGGAAGAATTGATCCTTGAGCTGACACCCCAAGGCAAGGTTCTTGGTTTCACGATTGATGTGCTCGGGCGGACCCTGCGCAATCGGTTGGGCGGTATTGAAGCCGCGAGTTATCCCGATGGGCCGCGCTCGGCGACGATACGGGTTGAACTCCCTCCGGGAGAGTTGACGGCGGACTTTTTGGATCGCACCCAGATGCGGACGCCCGAAGGGCTTTATGTGCCACTGGCCGATATTGTGTCCGTCGAACGGCGCACAGGGTTTTCCACGATCAGACGTGAAAATGGCGTTCAACTGATTTCGGTGACGGGCGATTTATCCGAAGATGACGCACCGCGCGCCGCTGAAATCATGACTATGATCGAAACGAATATTCTGCCGGAAATCGAGTCTAACTATGGCATTCAGACTAATTTGTCAGGCCTAGCCGAACAGTCCAATGCTTTCCTGAATGATGCGCGTGACGGCTTGATCTTGTGCCTGATCGGCATTTTTCTAACGCTGGCGTGGATCTTCTCTAGCTGGACGCGCCCGCTTGTTGTGATGGCAATCATCCCGTTCGGTTTGGTGGGCACGATCTACGGACACTATTTGTGGGATGTGCCGATGAGCATCTTTACCGTGGTCGGGCTGATCGGGATGGTCGGGATTATTATCAACGATTCAATCGTGCTGGTGACGACAATCGATGACTATGCGCAAGAACGGGGCCTCTTTCCTGCGATTATTGACGGCACGGCGGACCGACTTCGGCCTGTTATGCTCACGACAATGACGACCGTTCTGGGGCTTGCACCTTTGCTCTACGAGCAATCCAGCCAAGCACAATTCCTCAAGCCGACAGTGATCACATTGGTCTATGGATTGGGGTTTGGTATGGTGCTTGTGTTGATGATTGTGCCTGCCTTAATGGCCATGCAGTCGGATCTTGGCCATCAAATCACCTCTGCGCGGCGCGCTTTGGCGCACCCTCGGCGCCACGGCGCTGTTGGTATCGCAACAGTCAGCGGAGTCGTGGGCGTTGCGGGACTGTTTGTTGTGACGCTTGGCGCTCAAATCGTTCAGGGCGCGCCGCTTGTTCATTTTGGCCCGTCCGGGCTTGTGGGAAGTGCGGTCATGTTTCTCGCGGGGTCGGGCGGGTTATTGTTTGCAACCTACCTTTGCGTCGGCGCTTTGCTACTGAGAAAAGCATGATGCAAATATGAAAAAGGGCCGCTCATTGAGCAGCCCTTTCGCAAAGTTCGAAAATCGCGGCTTACGCCAAGATCTTATACGTCTGTATCAACAGTCACGGCGCCATCTTCAGTGACAGTCACGAATGCTACGATGATACCAGCGATGATGATTGGCGTCAGGCCAACAGCGAAGCTGGAAAATGTTGCTGTGTCGGAGAGCATTGCGATGTCGTCTAAGACGACAGCCTCGTTTGCTACCTGAGCGAAAGCTGGTGTTGTGAAAGCGATAAGCTCAGCGGCGGCTGCAGGAGTACGAATTGCCATCTGCTTTCATCGCACTATACGAACGCCTGATGCGGAAATTGCCAGCAGATGAAGCCGTTTACTTCGCCGATGCGGTCCATCCGGAATACCAGACCAAGCCGGCATTCGGCTGGGTGA
>JAQXBV010000006.1 GCA_029252195.1 Yoonia sp. | reverse complement strand
ATTCCGCGACAAGGTGTCAGACAACTTCCGCGTCATAACCCACGAGAACTTTCGGATTTTGGAGTAGCAGCGGTATAACCCTGCGAAAACCGATGCGCTTGGTGCGGGCATTGCCGGCTTTATATCTGTTGCTCAAAATCTTCACCTTCGCGAAGGGCGTGCGCGTTTGACCGAATTAGCGTTCCAGCAGTGTTCTGTAGTTTGCGCGCATGAAAACCAGACCCAGCGCGATCAGAATAAGCGCTAGGCCGTAGCAGTAAATGAGCGATGTAAAGCTTGCCTGATAGGTCGGATAAAACCCTGCGCGCGTGAGCGCAGTACCGTGGACAAGCGGGTTCCACCATAGAATATTCTGCACAGCCTGTGGGGTATCCTCATAGAGGAAGATGATCCCCGACGCCAGAAACAACGGCCGCGTGATAATCGACCAGATTTGGGTCCAAACTGGCCAGAATCCTTCCAGAATGGCGTTGCATAGTCCGACCCCAAAACCGATCAGGATGCAGATTCCGACGCCGTTGATCACATGTATCAGGTTCAGAACTGTGCGTGTTTCAACGACGAGCATAATAGCAGTGATCACAATCGAAAACACTGTGGCGGCGGTAATCACGTTCAGGATCAATCGCGCTAGTACGGCATCAATCCATGTCACGCTGGCATAGGCCAGCAAAGGTCGCGAGTATCGCAGCGCATTTGCGGATTTCGCGGAAATTTCGCTAAAGAATGAATATGGCAAATAGCCGGTCGCGTAAAACAACATAAAATTCGTGCCTATAGACGGCTTTCGCACCATCAGAGAGAAGACCAGTGAAAGTATCACAATCATCCCGACAGGTTTAAGAATTGCCCATATATAACCGCCTGCAGATTGCCCGTAAGTCGTGCTCATCTCACGCAACATCAGCGCCGCGATCGTGCGAAACGGGCGGAAGCGCGGTGGCGTCAACGAAGCGCGAGGGGGTAATTCAATTTGCGACATGACTTTGAAAAAGCACGCCTCGCCGCGCAATGCAAGCGGCCTGAAAATAAAGCGGGGGATCACTTTTTTTCACTGGCGGAAAACAGCGGTTTCAGTAAGTAGCCGAAGTCGTTATTACTTTAAGTAGCCGAAGTCGTTATTACTTATTGTAACCTTTTTAATATTTCTCGGAGGGCGGTCGTTTGCCTGATATTGCCAACAATGCCAGCACAACGTCTTTGATGGGCGTAAATGCGACGTTTGTCGGAACTTTGGCATTGAATGGGGATCGCGATTGGGTTCGTGTTTCGCTCGGGGCAGGGGAGTCGATCCAGGTCAATCTCAACAGTTTTGGTGCGTCTGCCATGTCTGACCCCTTTGTGCGGATTTATAATTCAAACGGGGCGCTCATCGGGTTTGATGATGACGGCGGGTCCGGCGCGAACGCACAGGTGACGTTTCAGGCCCTGACAGCAGGGTCGTATTATATCGAAGCAGCCAGTTGGGGAGATTTCGGCACTGGCGATTATGAGATTGTGACGCAATTGACTGCAAGCCCGCCGCCCGTGGTGCCAGCGCCGCCAGCGGGCCCGTTGCAGAGCATTGCGTGGGGCACGCGGCTTGAGGGCAGCGTGGTCAATGTCTATTTTGCCCCTAGCGGCCAGACCTTTGATGGCTACACTTCAGAAGGTTTCAACGCCTATGAACGCGGCCAGATCCAAAACGTCTTCGCCGACCTGTCGGAGTTCATTGATCTGGACTTCAATATCGTGACCGACCGAAATCAGGCCGACCTCGTGTTCGTGCTGGATATGAATGAAATCTCGAGTGAATTTCAGCCATACCTGGGGTATTTTAACCCGCCGGGTGAGAATGGTGCAGGGATTGGCGTGTTTAACGGCGATCTTTGGGACAGAACGGCTGGCGGCGACCTAGAACGCGGCGGATATGGCTATGTCACCATCGTGCATGAATTGCTGCACGGGTTGGGTTTGGCGCATCCGCATGACAACGGTGGGTCTTCTACTATCATGCAAGGGGTGACGTCGCCTTTCGATAGTTACGGCTCATTTGATCTCAACCAAGGGGTCTTCACCGTGATGACCTATAATTTAGGGTATCACAGAGGCGCCAACAGTAGTGCACCAACCAGTCTTTTCGGGGGAGACTTTGGGTTCGAGGGCGGGGCAATGGCGCTTGATATCGCTTATTTGCAGCTCATCTATGGGGCCAACACCACTGCTGCTAGCGGCAATTCGATTTATGTATTGCCGGATGCCAATGCCAGCGGCACCTATTGGGAAGCGATCTGGGACACGGGTGGCGTCGATACGATTAGTTACGCAGGGAACAGTGCCACAACGATTGATCTGCGGGCCGCAACTTTGCAGTACGAAACGGGCGGCGGCGGCTTTGTGTCGTCCGCGAGCGGGATCGCAGGCGGTTTCACCATTGCCAATGGCGTTGTGATCGAAAACGCACGCGGCGGCAGCGGCAGAGATTCCATTCGCGGCAACGAGTCGAACAATACCTTAATCGGTGCCAATGGGCACGACACGATTCTAGGCGATAGCGGGAATGACCGGATTATCGGCGGCAACGGTAACGACCGGCTGTTGGGCAACAACGGTGATGATCGGATGTATGGCGGTAACCGTGCTGACTTCATGAACGGCGGCAATGGTAACGACCGGCTCTATGGAAACGACGGTGACGACCAGATTTATGGTCTTGATGGCTATGACCGATTGGTTGGTCAAGACGGCGACGATGAACTGATCGGCGGTAAAAGCAGTGATCGGTTTTTCGGTGGCGCTGGGCAAGACGTCATGACGGGTAAAGGCGGTCGCGATGGGTTCTCATTTGTAAGCCTCGGCGATAGCGTCGTCGGTGCGCGACGCGATGCCATCACCGATTTTGCCCAAGGGTTTGATGTGGTGAATATTCGGGTCATTGATGCCAATGCAGATGAGACAGGCAATCAGGCCTTTACCTTTATTGGCGGGGCACGCTTTTCAGGGACTGCTGGCGAATTGCGCTATATTGATCTGGGTGATGATGTGATCGTTGCAGGCGATGTCGACGGTGACAGGGCCCCCGATTTTGAGATTATGCTCTACGGCGTCGGGGCCATGGAATCGACCGACTTCTTGCTTTAAGTTGCAACAGGGGATTGCATAACATTCTTAAAATCGTCGCCAAATACGCGGTGACAGGGAAATCAGGACTGCGACGCATTCGTTTAAAATTGGAAACATTTATTTGAAAAGTGACCTTCGACTTTCTTGGACAGAGATTCGTGATCGGATTCAAACGCGCATTCTGGACCGGATCTATGCGCCGGGGGATAAGCTTCCGAAAGATGAGGATATTGCTGCGGAATTTGGCTGTGCGCGCAGTACTGTGCAACGCGCGATGCAAGACTTGTCGGATATTGGTCTGGTTGAACGGCGGCGCAAAGGCGGGACGCATGTGCGGTTGGATCCGGTCACGCGGGCGACGGTCAATATCGCGATCACACGCCGCGAGATCGAAGACCGCGGGAGCGTCTATGGTTATCGCCTTATTCGGCGCGAAGAGGCCGATGCCCCCAAAGAGGTTCTTGACCGGTTTGGTCTGACGGGACGGGTAAAGATGCTCCACGTTGAGGCGCTCCACCTGTCGGACAATCGCCCCTATATTCTTGAGGACCGCTGGGTCAGCATTACAACTGCGCCCGAAATCCTGACCGTTGATCTCGCACAGGAAAGCGCCAACGAATGGCTTGTGCGCAACAAGCCTTACAGCAAATGCGACATGAGCTTTTACGCTGTTTCGGCCTCCGACCTGATGGCGCGCCAACTTGACACTGCTCAAGGTGCCGCGCTGTTGGTGATCGAGCGCACAACGTGGATCGGGAGCGACCCGATCACAACGGTGCAGGCCGTGACCGCGCCGGATTATAAGCTGATTACCAAAGGTTAGGCCCTCGTCACGGCCAGCCCTCGGGTCTTGCTATCGGCTCTCCACTGGCTTGTTATCGCTTATCATCTGGTCAGCGGGCTAGATGATCCTTATCTGTCAGGGTGCAAGACCCGTCGCAACAAAGGTAAGATTAATGATCAAACGACTTTCTTCATTGGCGCTCGCAGCAGCGCTGACATTCGGGCCGCTGCCTGCAATGGCGCAACAACTGTCGTTGGCGCAGATTTCGCAATACCTCAACGGGCTGCAAACGGCGCAGGGCGGGTTCACGCAGATCAATGCGGACGGGACGCTCTCGACGGGGCAAATCTATATCAAACGACCCGGACGTATTCGGTTCGAATACAATGCCCCTGATAACTCTCTGGTCATGGCTGGCGGCGGGCAAGTGGCAATCTTTGACCCTCGGTCCAACAATGGCCCAGACCGTTATCCGTTGAACCAGACCCCGCTCAAGATCATTCTGGAGCGGAACGTCGATTTTGGCGCGGCGCGCATGGTGACGGGGCATACCTCTGACGGCACGACCACGACCGTGACGGCGCAAGACCCCGAACATCCGGAATACGGCAACATTCAAATGGTGTTCACGGCCAATCCGGTCGAGTTGCGCCAATGGATCGTCACCGACGATGTCGGCAACCAAACGACGGTGATCCTGAACGATATGGTCGCAGGTGGCGCCATCGGAGAGATCAAGTTTAACATCACCGCCGAGATGGCAAACTGGAACAAATAAAACCGGCTGCTCAGCCTTAGGAAGCCACAAAAAAGGGCGCCGGATTGGCGCCCTTTTGCGTTAGATTTTGCGGCAGGACCGGAGCTGCGCATTATACATGATCGCGCGGTCATCGACCTCATTGGCGATCCGGACCAGCCAGCCTTTGGACCGCCATGTCCCGCGCTTAAAGCCGGAACGGCCATCGTGATAGGCCAGATACTGATCTCGCGTATTATTGAGCGCAATGCCAACTTCATCGCGCGTCTGCTTCATATACCAGCCCATAAAATCAGTGGCATCCTTGATGTCATCGCGGCGGCTACTACGGCCACCTTCGGCGCGCTGGTATTCTGCCCAAGTGGCATCAAGTGCTTGGGAGTAACCAAACGCAGAGGACTGGCGACCGACAGGAATCACGCCGAGGGCATATTGATGCGGCGTGCGGTTATTGCCGATAAATTTGCTCTCTTGATAGATAATAGCCATGAGAACCGGAACGGGCACGCCCCATTTCCGTTCAGCTGCCTTAAAGGCGCGTAAATACTCTGGGCGCTCGGATACAATCGAACAGGCGTTATCAAGGTTGCGCGGTGCGGAGAATTCTCGCGCGCCACAGCTGCCCAAAAGCACCAAAAGTATCACTGCGCGAAAGAAACTGCTCATTTGCCTCTCGCTTTTCTTAGTTTATTTTGTCCCATGTTATCGCATTTGGTTCGTGCTGTGAACCGTTTTGCAGGGGGATTAGATCACAAATGCAAGGATAAGCGGCAAACTGACCACCGATAATAAGGTCGAGGCCACGACCAATCCCGCCACGGGTTGCGCTTCTCGTCCGTATTTCTCGGCGAGCAAATAAGAGGTGACGGCAACAGGGGTCGAAACTTGGACGATCAGAACTGCGGCAGGGATTGGCGCGAGGCCAAACCAGCGTGCCGCACCCCACGCGGCCACACTGCAAACGACAACTTTGAGGGCCGACAACCAAACCGCCCTACCCATGTCGCGGGTTTCGAGCCGTGCTACCGCCACACCAAGCGTGATCAGCATAATGGGAATCGCCATTTGGCCGATCAGTTCAAGCGCATTGGTCAAGAAGGTGGGGGTATGCCAGCCTTGCCACAAAAAGATCGCCCCGAGTAACGTTGCGGCAACGACAGGTTCCTTGAGCACACGCAACAGTGACCCACCCCCCGACACGATCCAAACCCCAATTGTGAAAGATAAAATCGCCATGACTGCAAAGACGACGACGGCATAGCTAAGCCCTTCTTCCCCAAAGGCAAAAAGCGCCAGAGGCAGGCCCAAATTCCCTGTGTTGCCAAAGATGAGCGGTGCCAGATAGGTTGAGACATCAAGTTTGAGTAGTTTGATCGTGGCAAGAAAGATAATAGAAACAATTGCATAAGCCAGAAAACTCGCCAATGAGAGCGCCGCGAGGGCGGATGGCTCGATCTGGGCTTTCATGAGCGCCACAAAGATGAGGCATGGCACGGAGAGGGTCATTGTCAGGCGGGTCACGAATTCAACGCGGTATTCAAAGCCCAGCCGGACCCAAATGTAACCCACGGCCCCAAGGATAAAGACGGGGGCGGTGATGTTCAGGACTGTTAGTGCAAGGTTCACAGACTGTTTCCTTCAATTTTAAGCAGAGCCCATAGACAGCCCTCATGTGAGGGGTCTATTAAGCATGTGGGGGACAATTAGAATGTTCAAAACGCGCGCGAAATATCATCTGGGACAAGTTGTCCGTCATCGCAAGCATCCTTTTCGCGGGGTGGTCTTTGATGTCGATGCCATGTTCTCGAATACGGACGCTTGGTACGAGGCGATTCCCGAAGATAGCCGCCCGAAGAAGGACCAGCCATTCTATCATTTGCTGGCTGAAAACGATCAGAGTTACTATGTCGCTTATGTCTCCGAGCAGAACCTCGTTGCGGATTATTCGGGCCAGCCAGTTGAGCATCCTGACTTAGATGATCTGTTTGGGCCGTTTGAAGACGGTCATTATCCATTGCAGGTCCATCTGAATTGATCAGGTAAGATGGGTTGAAACCCATCCTACGAAGATCTTTTCCCCTACATATCTGACGTCAGTATCCGAGCGCACATCCGCCCTTGCGCGGATCGGATCCCCCGATCAAAACGCCCGTATCATCAATAATGATGGCTTGCCCGCCGCCAATCGGCCCGTCGGGTATGGTCACCTTGTGGCCGAGGTCTGACGGCTTTGCGCGGACCTGATCGGTACAGCCGCTCTCAATTTTGACCCCGCTGCCTTCCGCAAAGCTGTGCGGCGCAGCGATCACTGTCTGCACGTTTATGCCAAAATAGGTGATGTTGCTGACAAAACGCGCATGACCGTCCTGAAGCGTGAACCCCGCGCCACGGTTCTGGAACAGCACGCCGAATTTTTCTGACGCAATCCCCGAGCCGAACCCGTGAAACACCGAATAGATCAGGGAGACGGGCATCCGGTCCATGTCCACGACGGTGATATAGATCGTGTCCTTTTGCACGGCCTCTGTGCCGGGTAGGTCGGCGGGTATGGCCCGCAATCACGCGGTTGCGCATGTCATAGACAGCTTTGCCGCGTCCGCCTCGATATGAGTGCGCTATGATCCCAGCGGGTCCATCCCCGCCAAATCGAAGTGTTTGAGCATATTGAGCATGAAGATCGCGGTTGCCCCTTGCCCGCCGGGCGGATGCTCCCATAGATCCAGCCCGCCACAACCACCGCTGACGGGATCGGTGTATTCCGCCAGACATCCTGCGAAATCGTCAAGCCTGTGTGCACCGCCCATCGCGATGAGAGAGGCGAGCATATCCTTCGCCGTCATAAAACCCGTTACGTCCACTCAAGGCGATGCCGCGCAAGATCTCGTCCTGCTGCGGGGCCCGAAATATTTGACCCGCTTTTGGCGCTTTGCCGTCCAATAAGAACAAGTCCCGCGCCTTGCCTTGCAGCGTATCTGCCGATTGCGCCCAGTGGAAGGCAACGCGCGGCACCACAGGCACGCCAGCCTCGGCATAGTGCATGGCAGGGGCCAGAGAGGCCTTCAGCCCCAGCTTGACGAAATCCTGCGACAGCAGGCAAAACGCATCAATCGCACCCGGGATTGTGATTGCTTCTGGTCCGCCAAGGGGCACGATTTGCATGTCTTTGTCACGCATCACAGCCGCATCCAAGACGGCAGGTGCGCGGCCCGATCCGTTGAGAGCGCCAATGCGGTCTTCACCGGCCAATGGATTTGACGTTGAACACATCCCGTTACTTGCAAATGTTGCTTATCGCCCTGCTGCCATCAAATCGCGCATAATTTTCTCACCGTAATGCCAGAGCGAAACCTAGGCCTTCTGGCCCGCTGCGCAATCGAAATGTGGGGAGTGACCTCGGCGCCACGCAACTGGGTGGGGGCTATTAATGCGTGACGCCGAGGCTAAGCTATGCAGCTCTGTGATATCTTTGACGGATGATCTGGGCAGGTTCATGCTCCAATTGAGGCGGTTTCGGGGCTTTTGGCGCTTTGGGTGAAAAACCTTCTCAAGGTGAGCAAAGACCCCTAGGTTCCGGTCAAGCAATGGGGGAGTTCGCACATGCAATCAGTTGTCATCACAGGGGCTGCACGCACACCAATGGGCGGTTTCCAAGGCGTTTTTGCGCAAACAGATGCCGCAACGCTGGGCGGGGTCGCGGTCAGGGCGGCGCTGCGCCAAGCGCAGGTTACGACCGTTGACGAATTGCTAATGGGCTGCGTTTTGCCCGCAGGACAGGGGCAAGCCCCCGCGCGACAGGCAGGTTTTCTCGCGGGACTTGGCGACGACGTTCCCGCCACAACGCTCAATAAAATGTGCGGCTCTGGCATGAAAGCCGCCATGATCGCCTACGATCAAATCGCCCTTGGGGCTGCGCAATCCATCGTCGCAGGTGGCATGGAAAGCATGACGAACACGCCGTATCTCATGCCCAAAATGCGGGCAGGAGCGCGGATCGGGCATCAGGTTGTGCAAGACAGCATGTTTCTCGACGGTCTAGAGGACGCCTACGATAAGGGTCGCCTCATGGGGACATTCGCAGAGGATTGCGCCGAGGCCTTCCAATTCACGCGCAAAGCGCAGGATGACTACGCGTTGACCTCGCTGTCCAACGCGCTTTCGGCCCAAGCCAGTGGTGCCTTTGCCGCCGAAATCGCCCCCGTTACCTTGCAAGCCCGCGATGGCGATGTGATCATTGGCCATGATGAGCAGCCGGGCAAAGCACGCCCTGAGAAAATCCCGACGCTCTCGCCTGCCTTTCGCGATGAGGGCACGGTCACGGCGGCGAATTCATCGAGCATTTCAGACGGCGCGGCCGCCCTCGTGATCTGCAACGAAAAGACTGCGCAAGGCCCGATCCGCGCCCGAATCCTTGGCCACGCGAGCCACGCCCAAGCGCCGAACCTTTTCACGACGGCCCCTGTGCCCGCCGCGCTAAAGCTGCTCGCAAAGCTAGGCTGGTCGGTCGAGGACGTCGATCTGTGGGAGGTCAACGAGGCCTTTGCGGTTGTCCCCATGGCCTTCATGCACGAGATGAAAATTCCGCGCGACAAGATGAACGTGAATGGCGGTGCTTGTGCGCTCGGCCATCCTATCGGGGCCTCTGGGGCGCGGATCATCGTGACGCTGCTGCATGCGCTTGAGGCGCGTGGGCTTAAACGTGGGATCGCTGCGATTTGCATCGGGGGTGGCGAAGGCACGGCCATCGCAATAGAACGGCCCTGACACAGTCTATCGGAGGCAACAGCCATGCGCGTTAACTATCACGACCTGACCCAATCCATCGCCTCTCTGACCTACGGCGAGACTGACGCTGTCGCCCTTATGGCGACCGTCGCCTGCGAGGTGCACCACAGTGATGACCGCTTTGACTGGACAGGCTTTTACCGTGTCACTGCGCCAGAGCTGTTGAAGATAGGCCCCTATCAAGGGGGGCACGGCTGCCTTGTGATCCCGTTTTCGCGCGGTGTTTGCGGTGCTGCGGCCCGCACGGGTGCGGTGCAATTGGTGGCTGACGTCAACGCCTTTGAGGGGCACATCGCCTGCGCGAGCTCAACTCAGTCCGAGATCGTGCTGCCGGTCTGGAACGATGAAGGCACGTTGCTTGGCGTTCTTGACATCGACAGCAACCAACCTGCGGCCTTCACCCAAGAGGACGCGGACGCACTCGTCGCAATCCTCAAAGCCACTTTCGCTCATGCGCGCTGACAGGCGGCTTGCGCATCTAACGCTTCGCCAAAGGCTTGCGTCGACCAGCCCGCATCCAATGCCGCATGAAACAAGGCGGCTTGGGTTTGCGGGGCCAGTCCACCCACAGGCGGATCAAGGTCCAAATTCGTCGGAAATGAATAGCCCTCTGCACTAGCCGCAATCGCTGCGCGCTGCTGCGCAGGGTTGAGGCCCGCACCTGCGATCACAGGATAGAGCGCCTTACAAATCGCCCTGCGGTCAATGCTCTCCATTGCACGCCCGAAAGCATATGAGACCTGCAACAGGTTCGCCATTCGCTGCACGTCTTTGCTGGTATTGGCCCCTGCGCCATGGAACAGGGCCGGACTAAAGAACAGCGCATCGCCTTTCGACAGCGGGAGCTGGATATAGCTTTCCTCGAAATAGGCACGGAAATCATCGCGGCGCCACGCGGCATAGCCTGCGCGATACGCCTGGCTGAATGGTAACAATTTCGTCGGGCCACTCTCGACGGGCATATCCGAATGGGCGACCGCCCCTTGTAGGGTTAAAACAGGCGACAGGTCATGCACATGGGCTGGATATTGCGCCGATGTCTCTGCGGTCTGAAACCCAAGGTGATAATCGCGGTGCGCCAACTGCGCACCCCCACCCGGACGGACGAGGTTCACCTGCGCCGTCATCTGGTAGTTCGGGCCAAGCCAAGCCTCGCAGACCGCATCAATCGCCACATTGCCAAAATAGCGGGCAAAGACGGCAGGGTCATTCATGCAGAGCTTTTGCAGCGAATTCCAAACGCGGTCGTTGTTGCCAGCGGCGGCGAAGTGGTCGGCACCGCCGCCATTGGCCCGCTTCTCGGCGGCAATCACATCGTTATAGATCGCCGTCGCCGCATCAATTGGCGCGGTATCGGCATAGGCGCCTTTCAGGACGATAATCCCCGATCCGTCCCGCAGCCCCTTTGCCCATTCGGCCATCAAACTGCGGCGCAAAGTGGGGTCGATCAAATGATCGCCAAGCGCCGCCACACCGTAAATCGGCACATTCTTCTCAATCGCGGCGGCGAAAGGCACGTCGTCCTCTTGGAGGCTTTGTTGTGTCAACCTTTTGAAGGCGGCAAGGTCGCATGTCTCTGGATCAAAATAGGCGGTCATATTATCTCTCCCTTTGGTCAGTAGCCTAGCGCGGCGGGGGCTTGCGTGATGCTCCAGAACACATCAATAATCCATCAATGACACATCGCTTTCCAATCAAAGAAATCGCGGCGCAAGCGGGGCTATCGACCGCAACTGTGGACCGTGTGATCAATGCGCGGCCAAACGTGAGCGCGCAAACCAAGGCGCGGATCAAGGCGGCGCTTCATGAATTGGCGCACCGAGAAGGGCAATTGGCGGCCCGCGGACGCAGGCTTTTCATTGATATCGTGGTTGAGGCGCCGCGCCGGTTCTCCCAGAAAATCAGGCAAGCGGCCGAGACGGTCTTGCCCGGTTTCAGCCCTGCCGTCATCCGGCCCCGCTTTACATTTCAAGAGGTGATGACGGAGACCGAAACGCTGGCGCATCTGGGCCGGATCGCACAGCGGGGCAGTCATGGGGTCTGCCTTAAGGCGCGCGATGTGCCGGTGATCCGCACGGCGGTCGGCGCCCTGATCGCCAAAGGTATTCCGGTTGTGACCATGTTCACCGATATCGCCGCCCCCGACCGTTTGGCTTATGTCGGGCTGGATAACGCGCAGGCAGGGCGCACGGCTGCATATCTCATGGGGGTTGGGCTGCGTGGGCAATCGGGGACGCTGTTGCTGACGCAAAGCCACGATGCATTTGAGGGTGAGGAGGCGCGCGAGCGGGCGTTTCGTGCCGCGATCGACACCTATCTGCCGCAGATGACGCTATTGGAAATGAGCGGCGGTGCGGGGCTGGCAATACCAACGGCGACACAAATCGCCACTCTCGCGCCTCAGCTTCATAACTTCCGCGGGGTCTATTCCATGGGCGGGGGCAATCGCGCCATTCTGGCAGCGCTGCAAAGCCTGCAATGCACCCCGCAACTCTACATCGGGCACGACCTTGATGCCGAAAACCGCGCTCTTTTGCGCAGCGGACATATCAACTTTCTGCTCGATCATGACCTTACGCGCGATATGACGCGGGCCTTTGGTGCGCTCACAGCCCATTACCGGCTAAACCCGATTCCGACAGAGCCAGCGCTGGCACAGGTGCAAATTCTGACCCCCGCCCATTTGGCGTGAAATTTCGCTTTGAGATTTCATGCGAATCTGCCAGTGTGAAATTACAGTCATAAATTTCACGAGATGCCGGTGCTGCACAACCCGCCCCTAGAGACCCGCACACTTGGTGTTGATCTGCGCGCCCTGCGCAAGGCGCGCGGGTTGACGCTTGCGGGGATGGCGGACAGCTTGGGGAAATCCGTGGGCTGGATGAGCCAGATCGAGCGCGACATTTCCGAGCCGTCGATTAGTGATTTGCGCGCATTGGCCCGCCTGCTTGATGTCTCCGTCTCCAGCCTGTTCCGCGTCGCCGCCGCCGCTGGTGAAGAAGGCTTTATCGTACGTAAAACCGCCCGTCGCCCGATTGGCTCGCGCGAGGCGGGATTGGTCGAGGAATTGCTCTCCCCCGATCTGACCGATGATTTCGAGGTGGTGCATTCCACCTTCGAGGCGGGTGCCAGTATGGAACAAGCCATCAGCCGCCCGACCCAAGAGGTCGGTTATATCGCCGCAGGCCAGATTGATCTGTGGATCGACGACACCTGTTTTCACCTCCAAGTCGGCGATAGTTTCCGCATTCGCGGCCAATCCTATCGCTGGTCCAACCCCCATGATGTGCCCTGCGTGGCGATCTGGGTCATCGCGCCGCCGGTGTATTGATGAGCTTTGAGGCATGGACCGTTTTCGCGCTATTCTGGGTTGTGTTTGTCACCACACCCGGCCCCAATGCGGTCAATTGTATCAACAACGGCATGGCCCGCGGGTTCTGGAAAAGCCTGCCGGGCGTGGCCGCGATCCTGACCCAAGCGAGCCTTTTTCTGGCGCTCTCGGCGCTGGGCGTTACGGCGCTTATTGCAAGCAATCCCGCAGTCTTTGACGCAGCCAAACTCATTGGTGCGGCTGTGCTGATCTACCTCGGCATTCGCGGCTGGATGAATGCGGCCAAGCCCGTCAAACTTGACAGCGCGGGCGCATCGTCGGTCTATTTTCGTGCGCTTGCGCTTGCGGTCATCAACCCGAAATCCGTCGCGGGCTACCTCGCGGCCTTCACCCAATTCGTGCAGCCTGACGTGGCAATCAGCACGCAAATGTGGGTGATTGTGCCAACGGCGCTTACGCTGACGGCGCTGTCCTACCTCAGCTATACCGCACTGGGCGCAGGGCTTGGTCGTGCGGCCCTTGGCTTGGTTTTCAACGTCACGGTGCGCCGCGTCATGGCCGCCTGTTTCATCATCTACGGGCTGCTCTTGGGCAGCACCTCAGCCCCGAGGATCACCTGATGCATCAAGGAAGCTGCCTTTGTGGCGCGGTCACTTTCACCGCCGCCGCCCAAGCCAAATATCCCGCCGCCTGTCACTGCTCCCAATGCCGCAAGCAATCGGGGCATTACTGGGCGGCGATGCAAGTGCCCGATGATGCGCTCACGATCACAGGCGAGGTCCGCTGGTATCAGGCCAGCCCGATTGCGAAGCGCGGATTTTGCCCGACCTGCGGGTCGTTCCTGTTCTGGAAGAGCTTTGCCGACGACGACACCGGCGTGGCCCTCGGCGCGCTCGACGGGCCGACGGGGCTGCATCTGGAGCGCCACATATTTACCGCCGACAAAGGCGATTATTACGACATCACCGACCAGGTTCGGCAAGAGGAGCAAGAAGATGAGTGAATTTCCAACAACAGCACGGGTCGTGATCATTGGCGGCGGGGTCGTCGGTGTCTCGACGCTTTATCACTTGGCGAAAGCAGGCTGGACAGATTGTGTGCTCTTGGAAAAGAACGAGCTGACCGCTGGCTCTACATGGCACGCCGCTGGCAACTGCCCGTCGTTCAGCACCTCTTGGTCGATCATGAACATGCAGCGTTATTCACTGGGTCTTTACGCAGGGCTGGCCGAAGAGGTCGACTATCCGATGAACTACCACGTCACCGGCTCCATTCGCCTCGCGCATTCAAAAGAGCGGATGCAGGAATTCGAGCGCGCGCGGGGCATGGCCAACTATCAGGGCCTCTCGATCGAGATGATGTCGAATGCCGATATGAAGGACCGCTATCCGTTCTTGGAAACCCACGACCTTGTCGGGGGCATGTGGGATCCAGACGACGGCGATATCGACCCGGCGCAGCTGACCCAAGCGCTGGCCAAGGGTGCCCGCCAGATGGGCGCGCGGATCGAACGGTTCTGCCCTGCCACGGGTGTCAGCCGCGAGAATGGCGAGTGGATCGTGCATACCGACAAGGGTGATATCCGCTGCGAAAAGGTGGTGAACGCGGCAGGCTATTACGCGCAGCGCGTTGGCGAATGGTTCAAGCCTTTTGGCGGGCGCACCGTGCCGATGTCCGTCATGTCGCACCAGTATTTCCTGACCGAAGAAATCCCCGAGCTGAAAGCCTGGACAGAGGCCTCCGGTCACAAGGTGCCTCTGCTACGCGATGTCGATAGCTCTTACTACCTGCGCCAAGACAAACACGGGCTGAACCTCGGGCCATACGAGCGCAATTGCAAAGGCCATTGGATGACGCCCTCCGATCCGATGCCCGACGACTTTAGCTTCCAACTTTACCCCGACGATCTGGAGCGGCTGGAGTGGTATATCGAAGATGCGATGGCCCGTGTCCCTGTCCTTGGGACTGCGGGCGTTGGCCGCGTGATCAACGGCCCGATCCCCTATGCGCCCGACGGCCTGCCGCTGATGGGGCCGATGCCGGGTGTGCCGAACGCCTATGAGGCCTGTGTGTTCACTTTCGGGATTACCCAAGGCGGCGGCGCAGGCAAGGTCATGGCCGAATGGATTACGGAAGGGCAAACCGAGTGGGACATGTGGGCGGTCGATCCGCGTCGCTACACCGATTATACCGATCAAGACTACTGCGACCGCAAGGCGATGGAGACCTACGGTCACGAATACGCCATGCACTTCCCCTATCATGCATGGCCGGAAGGCCGCGACAAAAAGCTGTCGGCGGTGCACGACAAGGTTGCCGCGTTGGGGGGCGTTTTCGGGGCCTATAACGGCTGGGAGCGGGCCAATTGGTATGCCAAAGACGGCGACGATACATCGGAGGAAAGCACGCAGACTTGGGGGCGGTCCGGCCCTTGGCAGCCGCGAATCAGGGAAGAGTGCGAGGCGGTGCGCGACGCGGCTGGTATCCTCGACCTGCCCGGTTTCTCGCGTTACAAGCTCGACGGGGAGGGTGCCGCACAATTCCTGCGCGACAATGGCACGGGTGGCATTCCCAAGGTCGGGCGCATCGGCCTGATCTATTTCGCCGACGATCGCGGGCGGATTGTGACCGAGATGTCGGCGATGCGTTTGGCCGACGACAGCTTCTTTATGATCACCGCCGCCACCGCGCAGTGGCACGACTTTGACGTGCTCAAGAGCCGGATGCCAAAGGATGCGAAATTCACCCTGACGGATGTGACGCGCAACTTTAGTTGCCAAATCCTGACGGGGCCGAAATCGCGCGACATTCTTGCCGATTGCTCGAACGGTGATTTGTCGCTTGGCTGGCTCTCCCATCACTCGGCGCAGATCGACGGCACATGGGTGCAGCTGGTGCGGGTGTCTTTCGCGGGCGAGCTTGGCTGGGAAATCCACTCGAAGGTGGAGGACACCGCCGCCGTTTACGACGCCGTTATGAAAGCGGGCGCAAAGCACGGATTGAAACCTTTTGGGATGTTCGCGCTCAACGCCTTGCGGATCGAAAAAGGCTACCGCGCATGGAAGGGCGATTTGTCGACCGATTACACCATGTTGCAAGGCGGGCTGGAGCGGTTCGTGAAATTCGACAAGGGCGATTTTCCGGGCAAAGCGGCGCTATTGGCGGAGAAACAGCAAGGCGTGACCAAGCAGTTTGTGACGCTTACATTCGACGCCGTGCCCGCCTCTGACGCGCCCTATATGTCGACGATTAGCCACAACGGCGCGGTCGTGGGCGAGACCACCTCAGGCACCTACGGCTACCGCGTGAAAAAGGCGATTGCGCTGGGCATGTTGCGCCCCGATCTGGCGGTCGCGGGGACCAAAGTTACCGTCAACATCTTCGGCGAAGACTGCGTGGCCACCGTCCAAAAAGACGAGCCGCTCTGGGATCCCGCCAACGATCGGATCCGTGCATGATCACCCTTCTTGATGGCGGTATGGGCCAGGAGTTGATTGCGCGGGCAGGCAAGGCGACCTCGCTTTGGTCGATCCAAGCGCTGCTGGATGATCCGTCGATGGTGCGCGCTGTGCACGATGAATACTTTGCGGCGGGGGCGGATGTGGCCACGACCAACAGCTACTCCGTGCTGCCCGACCGATTGGAAACGCACGGGATCGGGGACAAACTGACCGCCCTCGCGACGCTAGCGTGCGAGATCGCCTGCGCCGCGCGCGACGCCCATGGGTCGGGGATCATCGCGGGCTCTTTGGGGCCCTTGGGCTTTTCCTATCAACCCGACAAGGCCCCGCCAGCGGACCAAGCCGCCGAGGCCTATGCCAACCTTGCACGCATCCATGCGCCTTTCGTGGATGTGCATATCCTTGAGACCATGTCGTCGGTTGACCAAGCGCGCGGTGGCCTGATGGGGGCCTCGGTGACGGGGAAACCTGTCTGGCTGGCTGTCTCTGTGGATGACGCGGATGGCACAAAACTGCGCTCGGGCGAGGCGTTGACAGACATCTTGCCCTTGCTGGCAGAGTTCAAGCCCGCGGCCCTCCTGATCAACTGCTCAGTGCCGGAAGCGGTGAGCATTGGCCTGCCGCAACTGGCCCAAGCAGGTGTGCCGCTTGGGGCCTATGCCAACGGCTTCACGGGGATTTCGGATGATTTCGACCATATCGGCGCGACTGTGGACAGCCTGAAGGCGCGCACCGATCTTGACCCCGCACGCTATGCCGATTTCGCCCAGACATGGGTCGACGCTGGCGCAACTCTCATTGGCGGTTGCTGCGAGGTGGGGCCAGTCCACATCGCAGAACTTGCCGCTCGTTTTAAGTAAGGAACTATCCATGGCCAACGTCCCAACACACGCACGCGTCGTCATTATCGGGGGCGGCGTCATCGGCTGCTCTGTTGCCTATCACCTTGCCAAACTGGGCTGGAAAGATGTGGTTTTGTTAGAGCGCAAACAGCTGACCTCTGGCACCACATGGCACGCCGCAGGGCTGATCGCGCAACTGCGCGCCACGGCCAACATGACCAAGTTGGCGAAATATTCCCAAGAACTCTACGGTAATCTGGAAGCGGAAACGGGCGTCGCCACGGGGTTCAAGCGGGTGGGATCCATCACTGCTGCGCTGACCGATGAACGCAAAGAGGAAATCTTCCGACAGGCCGCTATGGCACGTTCTTTTGGTGTTGATGTCGAGGAAATCAGCCCCAAGGATGTGAAAGAGAAATATGAACACCTCAATATCGACGGGGTGACGGCGGGGGTTTATCTGCCGCTCGACGGGCAGGGCGACCCTGCGAATATCGCGCTCGCACTCGCCAAAGGGGCCCGTCAAAACGGGGCCCAGGTGATCGAGCGCACGGCTGTCACTGCGATCCACAAAACGGGCCGTCGCGTGACCTCCGTGGATTGGAATAACGGCTCTGAGACAGGCACAATTGCCTGCGATATGATCGTCAACTGTGGCGGCATGTGGGGCCATCAGGTCGGTAAAATGGCGGGCGTGAACGTGCCGCTGCATGCTTGCGAACACTTCTATATTGTGACCGAGCCGATTGCGGGTCTGACCCAAATGCCCGTGCTGCGCGTGCCCGACGAATGCGCCTATTATAAAGAGGACGCGGGCAAAATCTTGCTTGGGGCCTTTGAGCTGAACGCCAAACCTTGGGCGATGGACGGTATTCCCGCCGATTTCGAGTTCGACCAATTGCCCGAAGATTTCGACCACTTCGAGCCGATCCTTGAGGCCGCGGTGAACAGGATGCCGATGTTGGCGGAAGCGGGTATTCATACGTTCTTTAACGGCCCCGAAAGCTTTACCCCCGATGACGCCTATCACCTTGGGCTTGCCCCCGAGATGGATAACGTTTGGGTCGCGGCGGGCTTTAACTCCATCGGGATCCAATCGGCGGGCGGCGCGGGCAATGCGCTGTCGCAATGGATGGACGCGGGCGAGAAACCCTTTGATCTGGGCGATGTTGATATCTCGCGGATGCAACCGTTCCAAGGCAACAAGCACTACCTTTTCGAGCGCTCTAAAGAGACGCTTGGCCTACTTTACGCCGACCATTATCCCTACCGTCAAAAAGATACCGCGCGCGGCGTCCGTCGTACCCCGTTCCACCAGCAGCTTTTAGATCAAGGGGCCGTCATGGGCGAACTTGCGGGCTGGGAGCGAGCCAACTGGTATGCAAACACAGGCCAAAAACCCGAATATGAATACTCGTGGAAGCGTCAAAACTTCTTTGCCAATGTCGGTGCTGAGTTGAACGCGGTGCGCACCAATGTCGGCATGTATGACATGTCTTCTTTCGGCAAAATCCGCGTTGAAGGACGCGATGCTTTGGCCTTTATGAACTACATCGGTGGTGGGCAATATGACGTGCCTGTCGGTAAGATCGTTTATACGCAATTCCTCAACTCCCGCGCGGGGATTGAGGCCGATGTGACAGTCACGCGGCTGTCCGAAACGGCTTTCCTTGTCGTGACACCCGCCGCAACGCGGCTGGCTGACGAAACGTGGATGCGCCGCAATCAGGGTGACTACAATGTTGTCATTACGGATGTGACGGCGGGTGAGGGCGTTTTGGCTGTCATGGGGCCAAATGCTCGTCAGCTTTTGCAAGCTGTCTCGCCAAATGATTTCTCGAATGAGCACAACCCCTTTGGCACCGCGCAAGAGATTGAACTGGGTATGGGCCTCGCACGGGCGCACCGCGTGACTTATGTGGGCGAGCTTGGGTGGGAAATTTACGTCTCCGCCGACATGGCTTGCCACGCCTTTGAAACGTTGCAAGCGGCGGGTCAAGAGATGGGTCTTAAGCTTTGCGGGATGCATATGATGGATGCGGGCCGCATTGAGAAGGGCTTCCGTCACTTCGGCCACGACATCACCTGCGAGGATCATGTTTTGGAGGCGGGCTTGGGCTTTGCGGTCAAGGCGGATAAGCCCGATTTCATCGGGCGCGAGGCGGTGCTTGCGAAGAAAGAAAAGGGTCGGTCGAAACGCCTTGTGCAGTTCAAGCTCACCGACCCTGAACCGCTCCTTTACCACAACGAGCCGATCATGCGGGATGGTGAGGTCGTGAGCTTTCTGACCTCTGGTGTCTATGGCCACCACCTTGGTGCAGCGATGGGCATGGGCTACATCCCTTGCGAGGGGGAGAGCGCCGCTGACGTGCTCGGGTCGACCTATGAGATCGACGTCATGGGTGTGAAGGTGAAGGCCGAAGCCTCGCTCAAGCCGTTCTATGACCCAACAGGTGACCGCGCAAAAGCCTAGTGGTCCGCCTCACATCGCTGGTGGTCTGCAAGGGCCGCCAGCACGTAACACTCGCCTGCGATACCGTTCCCGTTGCAGCCCTGAGCGAGGCGGTTCAACTCTCCTTCTAACGCGGTCAACTTCGCAATCTTGGCGCGTACATCGGCCAATTGGGCTCGCGCAATTTCTGTGGCCTCCACGCAGGTCCGATCCGGGTGATCTTGCAGGGCAATCAGCCCCAAGATCGCATCAATCGAAAACCCCAGATCGCGAGCATGTTTGATAAATCCAAGCTGCTCCAACTCAGGCCTGCCATACCGCCGCTGATTACCCTCGGTGCGTTCCAGCGGCGCAATCAGGCCCATTTGCTCATAGTAGCGGATCGTTGGAATCTTCACGCCCGTGCGCTTGGCAAGCGCGCCAATAGAAAACATGTAAATACCCCTTGAACCTCTAGTCACTAGAGCAATTATACTATGTTGGAGCAGATTTCAAAAGGGGATTCTCATGTGAGCCAGTTGCGGACACCACACATCATTCGACGGCGTCTCTGCGGATTACAAACGCAGGCTTTGGGCCGTGATTGCGATTAACACGGTCATGTTCGGGGTCGAGATGACCGCAGGGCAGGTGGCGCAGAGCCAAGCCTTGCAAGCCGACGCGCTCGATTTCGCCGCCGATGCGCTCACTTACGGCATCTCGCTTGCGGTCATCGGGGCCGCGATCAAAATCCGCTCCACCGTGGCGATGGCCAAAGGGATCAGCCTGCTGCTCATGGGCCTTTGGGTCTTTGGCACAACGCTTTACCGCGTGATCTACATTGGCGTGCCTGAGGCGGGTGTCATGGGTGCAATCGGGTTTCTGGCGCTCTTGGCCAACCTCGCCAGCGTCTTGATCCTCGTGAAATACAAGGACGGGGACGCCAATGTGCGCTCGGTCTGGCTTTGCTCGCGCAATGACGCCATTGGCAATATTGCGGTTATGATCGCCGCCGTCGGTGTCTGGGGCATGTCAACAGGTTGGCCCGACTTGATCGTCGCAGGGATCATGGCGGGGCTGTTTCTAAGCTCATCCGTGCAGATCATTGGGCAAGCGCGCGCTGAAAAGCACCACCGCCATTAAACACAAAAGCCGCCCGCAGCATCTGTGCACGGGCGGCTTTTAGTCTCTTGAAATCGTTTACTCTTTCGGGCCGAGCGCGTTCAGACCTTTCAGAATATCAATCGCATAGGCCAGTTGATAATCGTCTTCACGCAGGGCGGCAGTTGTCTCTGCGCGCGCGCGGTCTTCTTCGATCTGGCGGATTTCGTCTTCCGTCAGGCTGTCGTTATTGAGCGACCCGCGAAGATCGGCTTCTGAGCGGATCGGGCGATTGAGGTCTTCTTCTTCACCTTCAACGACCGGGCGCGGGCGCGGCTGCTCGACAATGATGTCGGGCGAAATGCCCAAGGCCTGAATAGAGCGGCCTGACGGCGTGTAATAGCGGGCCGTTGTCAGGCGCATCGCCCCATCACCTTTGAGCGGAACAACCGTTTGCACGGACCCCTTGCCAAAGGATTTCGTCCCAATCACGATCGCGCGGCGATGATCCTGCAATGCACCTGCCACAATCTCGGAGGCGGAGGCCGATCCGCCGTTGATCAACACCACAATCGGCTTGCCGTTGGCCAGATCACCGACAGCCGCATTATAGCGGTCGCTGTCTTGCGCCTCGCGGCCACGGGTCGAAACGATTTCACCGGCTTCCAGGAAGGCGTCCGAGACGTAAATCGCCTGATTGAGCAAACCGCCAGGGTTGTTGCGCAGATCGAGGATGACGCCGTCAACATTCTCCAAACCGCCAGCTTCGGCGACTTGCTCGTTAAAGCCGGCTTCAAGGTCCGTAAACGTCTGGTCGCTAAAGGTGGCGATACGCAGGACAATCGCATTGCCTTCGGTACGGCTGCGCACGGCAGTCAATTTAATGGTGTCGCGGATGATCGAGACGTCGAACGGTTCAATCTCGCCTTCGCGCAAAACCGTGATGATGATCTCGGACCCAACAGGGCCGCGCATCAGATCGACCGCTTGGTCAAGCGTCAGACCCAGCACGTTTTCGCCGTCCACAGCGGTAATGAAGTCACCCGCAAGAATGCCAGCAGCATCCGCAGGGGTGCCATCCATCGGTGAGACGACCTTCACCCAGCCCTCTTCTTGGGTGACCTCAATGCCAAGGCCGCCAAACTCGCCGCGGGTCTGCACGCGCATCGCATCGGCGTCATCGGCGGACAGATAGCTGGAGTGTGGATCAAGCGAGGTCAGCATGCCGTTGATCGCGGCCTCGATGAGGTCTTTCTCATTGACGTCCTCAACATATCCCGCACGGATACGTTCGAAGATATCCCCGAACAGATCAAGCTGTTCGTAGACGCTGCCGTTGCTGGCGGCCTCTTGCGCAACGAGAGGGCCAGCAATTTGGGTTGTTACGACGAGACCCAAAAGTGTGCCACCGCCGGCGGCCATCATCAGCTTTTTCATATTTCTTCCTATCTGGCGTCCAGCACGAACCAGTCGGCTGGGTCTACGGGACTTTGCCCTTCTCTGACTTCAAGATAAAGGGTTTGTGTCGCGGTGCCACCTGTGTTTGACCCACTTTGGGACAATTTTCCGTTAGCGTTCGGCACATC
The DNA here is from genome assembly GCA_029252195.1 of Yoonia sp. Taxonomy (GTDB): domain Bacteria; phylum Pseudomonadota; class Alphaproteobacteria; order Rhodobacterales; family Rhodobacteraceae; genus Yoonia. Next base: position 25,054 of record JAQXBV010000006.1, on the reverse strand, counting down.
TCCGCCCAACAGGCCAATCGGAGAGCCCTGCGGGATTACTTGCCCTGCCTCGCCATAGACCTCTTCCAGCCCTGCGATGACAAATAGCACATCTGCTGCCGGCTCCAGAATGATCACGTTGCCGTAATCGAGCAGCGGACCTCGAAACAAAACCGTCGCCGCAACGGGCGCAGTCACAAGAGCGCGCGGACGGGCGGCGATGATGATCCCGGGCCTGCGAATACCCGCCGCATCGGCGGCATCAAAGCGGCGTAAAATTTGGCCCTGCACAGGCAGGCTTAATCCGCCCTTTTGTGTCGCTGCATCGACGGGGCTGTCGTTTGTGATGAAGGCATCAATTAAACCCGTCGAGAAAGCTTCCAATGTTTCGGTGCTCGCAAGAAGCAGGGCGGTCTGGATCGGGTCTTCGGTAAACCGGAGCGGCAAGTCTGTGCGCTCGGAGACGGCCTGCGACAGTGCAGTCCGTGCAGCTTGTGCACCATCTAGGCCCTGCTGCAGCGTGGCGGCCGCATTCTGTTGCAAGGCCCGCAGGGTCGCTACTTCTTCAAGCTGGAGCCGCAAATCGGCGACCTCTTCCTGGATGGCAGGGGTTACATCTGCGATCAACATGCCCGAACGGGCCGTGCCCACGGGGCCTGACGGATGGAGCATCAAAAGTGGGGTCGGTGCGCGTCCCATAGTCTGCAAGACGCCCAAAAGGCGGCCCACTTCATCCGATTTCGCGGCCAATTCCGCAGAGACTGCCGTTTCGCGAATGGCAGCACGGCGCAGCCCTTCGCGCATGGCAACCAATCCGTCTTCATAGGCGCGCACGGTCTCGGTGAGCGCGGAGACACGGTCGCTGGCAGATGTCGCCGCATTTAGGCTCTCGGCGGCCTTTGCCAAACGATCCGCTGCGGCCACGGCGGCATCCCCCGCAGACTGCGCGGTGGCCATGCTGGCGCAAACGAGAAAGACGAACGCCAGTCGGATCATCTGACGATCAATGTCCGGCCTGTCATTTCTGGCGGAAGATCAAGCCCCATCAAGTCAAGGATCGTGGGTGCCAAATCGGCCAATCGACCATTGCGCAGGCTGACGCCCTCTGGGCCGCCAACAAGCGCCACAGGCACGGGGTTGAGCGTATGGGAGGTATGCGGCCCACCCGTTTCGGGATCAATCATCGTCTCGCAATTGCCATGGTCGGCGGTGACAATCATAGCACCTCCTGCGGCCTTGAGTGCCGCAAGCACCTCGCCCAACCCGCGATCAACCGCCTCGCAAGCCGCAATCCCAGCCTCGACAATCCCTGTATGCCCGACCATGTCGGGGTTGGCATAGTTGGTGACAATCAGGTCATAGCCTTTGCCAATCGCCGCCACAAAAGCGGCGGTGACCTCTGAGGACGACATTTCAGGCTGCAAATCATAAGTGGCGACCTTTGGCGATTTCGGCATGAAGCGGTCTTCGCCCGCCTCAGGCACCTCGATGCCGCCATTAAGGAAAAACGTCACATGGGGATATTTTTCGGTCTCGGCCAGCCTGAACTGCTTGAGCCCGTGCTTGGCAACCCAAGCACCCAGTGTATTTTGGATATCGCGTTTGGGAAAAACGATATCAAACCAGCCATCATGGGCATCGGAATAGCTGACCATCCCCAACAGCGCGGCCAGTTTTGGCATGTCGCGCTCAAACCCGTCAAACGCGGGGTCGGCAATTGCAGCCAGAAGTTCGCGCGCGCGGTCGGAACGGAAGTTCAGGCAATAAAGCCCGTCACCACTGGCAAACCCGGCATAATCCCCGATCACGGTCGCAGGGATAAATTCATCGGTCTTGCCAGCGGCATAAGACGCGGCAATCGCCGCCATCGGGTCGGCCGCGTGGTCGCCCTGACCCAACGCCATTGCATCATAAGCCGTCTTGACCCGTTCCCAGCGGTTATCGCGGTCCATCGCGTAATAGCGGCCAATCACAGTGACGATCTTGGTCGCGGCGGGTAATGCCGCCTGCAATCCGGCCATGAAGCCTTCTGCGCTCTGGGGTGCGACATCGCGCCCGTCGGTAATCGTGTGTATGACGCAAGGAACACCCGCTGAATCCAGCGCTTTCGCGGCCGCAACAATATGCGCGACATGCCCATGAACACCGCCATCCGATACAACGCCCATCAGATGCGCGGTGCCACCAGAGGCCTTCATCTTGGCAATAAACCTTACAATCGCGTCTTGGTTGGCAAAGCTGCCATCTTCAATCGACAACTCGATCTGGCCCAAGTCCATGGCGACAACGCGGCCAGCGCCGATATTGGTATGGCCGACCTCGGAATTGCCCATCTGCCCCGAAGGCAGCCCCGCATCATTTCCATGGGTCAGAAGCTGCGCGTGTGGCCCGCACATGATCGCGTCAAAATTGGGTGTTTTCGCCAGCAATGGGGCGTTTCCAATTGGGTCATCGCGCAAGCCCCAGCCGTCTAGAATACATAGAGCTACGGGCTTGGGTGCGGTCATAATCAGGGTCTCCTTATCGCGTACCCTCATCTATCCCATTTCGACAGGACACGGAACACCCCAACTTTCCATGTCCCCTGAAACTCCCGCCGGAGGCATCCATTTTTCGACGAAAAATGGCTTACACCCGATGATACGGGCCACCCGAGAGGATTGAGGCAGCACGGTAAAGTTGCTCGGCGAGCATGACACGGACTAGCATATGGGGCCAAACCATCTTGCCAAACGACAGCGCCGCATCAGCACGGTCACGCAGGCTGGGGGCGATCCCATCCGCGCCACCAATCACAAAAGCCACATCCTGCCGCCCTTGGTCGCGCCAATGGCCCAACATATCGGCAAATTCGGGGGAGCTCTGCACGCGGCCGCGCTCGTCCAGCACACAGATCAGCGATCCAGCAGGAATAGCGCGCTCAAGCAAAGCTGCCTCCGCCACCATCCCGCCGCCCTTTTTGTCCTCAACCTCAATCAATTGCGCAGGTCCGAGGGCAAGGGCCCGGCCCGTTCGGTCAAATCGTGTCAGGTAATCGTCATAAAGGTCCCGCTCGGGGCCTTGTCGCAAACGGCCAACAGCACAGATATGTACGCGCATCAGGCTTCGGAGGCAGGGCCCATGCCAGGCTGCCACATCTTCTCAAGCTGATAGAATTCGCGGACTTCAGGGCGGAAGACGTGGACAATCACGTCACCTGTATCGACCAGAACCCAATCACCTGTGGTGCGGCCTTCGACCTTGGAAATCACACCAAACTCTTGCTTGATCTTATCGACCAACTTTTCGGCAATCGATGTGACCTGACGCGTAGAGCGGCCAGAGGCGATGACCATATGATCGGCCATCGAGGATTTGCCAGCGAGGCTGATCTGAACGATATCTTCGGCCTTGTCCTCATCAAGGGATTTCAAGACAGCAGCCAAGATGCTTTCGCTAGTGGCAGTATTACGAGTGGTCATTGGGGCGGTCCCTGTAAGAGCCGCAATCACGGCCGAGTAAAATCTGGTCTTGCGACGTTCAGCGGCCCTATTGCGCCAGAAAGAGGGTCGGGCGCAAGGCTTGATGTAAGGTAGTCCCGCCTTGCGGCAATTTCAACTCACAAGCGCAGCCCGCCACGCTGGGTCACGGGATCACATAAGCTACTTCATTGCGGCGGTTCCACGGCAGGGTAAATGGATCGTCATAGAAGGCGTAATACGGGCCGTCACCTAAGGTGATCCCGGCCTGTGCGGCGATTTTGCGAAGCTCGGCACTTCGGGCATCGAGCTTTGACGTGCCAGCACGCCCGGAAAAACGCAGGACAATCCGGCGCTCTGGTGGGATTTCCCTGAACCTGATCGTATCCGTCTTTGGCACAGGCAAGGTCGCCAGCGTATACGCGCGCGGCATCGTAAAAGACACTGTCCAAACCTCGCCGTCACCCGTCTGGGTGACAGGGGTTGTCATGGCGATCTTTTGCGAGGCGCTTTGGGTGACGGGCGAGGTCATATCAATTGACGGAGCGGCGGTGTTGCCTCCAAAGATATATCCGGCCAATTCCCTGAAACCGCGCCGTAAGGCTTGCGATTGCGGCCCGTTCACCGAAACTTCGGCAATCAGGTGGGGCTGATAGAGGCGGACCTCCGCTGCGCCAATCTGCCGCTCGACCGTGTAAGGCGGGGCCTCATAGCCGTTGTAGGTGCCCTGAGCGCTCGCCTGCGTGCCCGCAAGTCCAAGGCCGATCGCCCCTGATTTCAGCAACCTGCGCAACATCGGCCTACTCCATTCATCTGTCTCTCTCTGAGGTAGTGGGGCGCAGGATGAAAACAAGTCAGGGCTCATTCGGTGGAAAGTGGCGCCTGTTTGTCGGCGTTCAACACCGTCACTTCACGCTGCGGGAAGGGGATCGATATGCCGTTTTCTGCGAAAGTATCCCAAAGGGCCAAAAACACATTGCCGCGAATGTTGGTCAGGCCTCCCGTCGGGTCACTAATCCAGAAGCGCAGGATGTAATCCACCGAACTGTCACCAAAGCCGACGATATGGCAGACCGACGGGCGGGTCTTGAGAACGCGGTCCACACCAGAGGCCGCCGCAATCGCCAGTTTTCGCACGGTGTGCGGATTATCGGCGTAAGAGGTGCCAAAATAGATATCAAGCCGCACAAATTCGTTGGAATGAGACCAATTGACCACTTGGCCGGTAATCAGATCTTCGTTCGGGATCAGATATTCTTTGCCGTCTCGCGTGACGACAGAGACATAGCGCGCACCGAGCGAATTGATCCAGCCGAAGGTATCCCCGAGCGAGATCACATCACCGGGCTTGATCGACTTATCCAGCAGAATGATGACGCCTGAGACAAGGTTCGAGACAACCTTTTGCAAACCAAAACCAAGGCCAACACCGATCGCCCCTGACAACACTGCAAGGCCCGTCAGATCAATGCCAATCGCTTTGACCCCGACAAAGAAGGCCGTGCCGTAAAGGCCGATTTGCAAAGCCTTGACGATCAAAACCTGCATCGACGGGCTGATCTCGTCGTTGGCGCGGATCCTGCTTGCTGTGGTGGTCGTGGCAAATCGCGCCAAGGCAATCAGGGTGCCGATGATGATAAAGGCCTGAACGACCAGCAATAGTGAAAAGCGGAAATCGCCGATGCTAAAGCCTGCGCCATCCATCACGCGGGTCGCGTCATCCACCACACCCAGCACGCTGAACGCGGCATAGCTCCACGCCGTCCAGCGGACCAACTTGCGCAGGAACTGGCTTTTGATCAGGCGGGTGACAAAAACAATGAGCAGCCATGCCAGCGCAAACGTCGCAATCGCGCCGAGGATATAGCTGCGGCTCGGCCATGTGACCTCGCGCATCACCGCATAAGTGGCCCAAAGTAACGCGACATAGAAAATCGCGCGCAAGCGCTGGTGCACAACGACCAGTATCCGCATCTGCCATTTTGGCCAGCTCTCGCGGCCCGCCATCCATTCACGGACGCGCGGCCCGAGAATCATACGCAGGACATGGGCAAGGGCGAAAAGGCCGACAGCGATCCCAACCTGATAGAGGTTCCATGTGCGAAACAGCGTCGAAAGCCACATCTCTACCTGACTAAGCAGCGACTGGCCTGCATCGACGAGCTGATCTACGAGCACGTTCCCGAGTATGTCTGTCGTGTCTTTGTCGGGGATCGTATGATTTGCCATGACTGCCCTGCCTGCTTTGGCCCACATTGGCACGCTGCATGGGCGCAATCAAGGATACGTACTTGCGAGACTCACTTCGGCTCTATATCTGAAGGCGCATGATACCAGTATTTGACATGGATGATCGCGCGCGCCTGCCTTGGCGGTTCTTTGGCGCTGCCTGCACGATTCTCGCACGGGGCTAATTGCCCCCACCGCTCAAACACGCTTAAAATTTCACATATATACGGGAGAGGACCATGTCACCCAAAACGCTCTATGATAAAATCTGGGATGCCCATGTCGCCCACGAGGCCGAAGACGGCACTTGCCTGCTCTACATCGACCGCCACCTTGTTCACGAGGTGACCTCACCGCAGGCTTTTGAAGGTCTGCGCATGACGGGTCGCAAGGTGCGCGCGCCAGAGAAAACAATCGCTGTGCCTGATCACAACGTGCCAACAACGCTGGACCGTGCCAACGCGGCCACTATGACCGAGGACAGCCGTATTCAGGTTGAAGCCTTGGACACTAACGCCAAGGAATTCGGCCTGCACTACTATCCTGTAACCGACGTTCGCCAAGGTGTTGTGCACATCGTCGGTCCCGAGCAGGGTTGGACCTTGCCCGGCATGACCGTTGTGTGCGGCGACAGCCACACCGCGACCCACGGCGCATTCGGCTCGCTTGCGCATGGCATCGGCACATCCGAGGTCGAGCACGTACTCGCGACACAAACGCTGATCCAGCAAAAGTCCAAGAACATGAAGGTCGAGATCACCGGCAAACTTGCCCCCGGTGTGACAGCCAAAGATGTGACCATGGCCGTGATCGGCCTGACGGGCACGGCTGGCGGCACTGGCTACGTCATCGAGTATTGCGGCGAAGTCATCCGCAACCTCTCCATGGAAGGGCGCATGACCGTCTGTAACATGGCCATCGAGGGCGGCGCACGCGCTGGCCTGATCGCTCCGGACGAGACCACATACGCCTACTGCAAAGGCCGTCCACATGCGCCAAAAGGTGCCGCATGGGAGGCAGCGCTGGCCTATTGGAAAACGCTCTATACCGACGAGGGTGCACATTTCGACAAGATCCTGACGATCCGTGGCGAAGACATCGCACCGCTCGTCACTTGGGGCACATCGCCCGAGGACGTGCTGCCAATCACGGGCGTCGTGCCTGATCCTGCCTCCTTCAAGGGCGGCAAGGTTGGCGCAGCCCAGCGGTCTATCGAATATATGGGCCTGACAGCTGGTCAGAAACTGTCGGACATCGAGATCGACACGGTCTTCATCGGGTCTTGCACCAACGGGCGGATCGAAGACTTCCGCGCTGCGGCTGAAATCCTGAAGGGTAAAAAGATCAAAGAGGGCATGCGCGCGATGGTCGTGCCCGGCTCGGGTCTGGTCCGTGCGCAAGCCGAGGAAGAGGGCATCGCCCAAATCTTCATCGACGCTGGTTTCGAGTGGCGTCTTGCTGGCTGTTCTATGTGTCTGGCGATGAACCCTGACCAACTCCAGCCGGGCGAGCGTTGTGCCGCGACCTCCAACCGTAACTTCGAGGGCCGTCAGGGCCGCGGCGGACGCACACACCTGATGTCTCCTGCGATGGCGGCGGCTGCTGCGATCACAGGCAAACTCACAGATGTAAGGGATCTGATGTAATGCAAAAGTTCACAAAACTCAGCGGCATCGCCGCACCCTTGGATCTGGTTAATATCGACACCGATATGATTATCCCAAAGCAGTTCCTGAAAACGATCAAGCGCTCCGGCCTTGGCGTGAACCTGTTCGATGAAATGCGCTATGACGACGACGGCAAAGAGATCGAAAGCTTCGTTCTCAACCAGCCTGCGTACCGCGACGCACAGATCCTTGTGGCGGGCGATAACTTTGGTTGCGGCTCGTCGCGCGAACACGCACCTTGGGCGATTGCCGATTTCGGGATCACCTGCATCATCGCGCCGTCGTTTGCGGACATTTTCTACAACAACAGCTTCAAGAACGGCATTCTGCCGATCGCACTGCCACAAGAGCAGGTCGATGTGTTGATGAAAGACGCCGAAAAAGGGGCGAACGCGCGCATCGAGGTCGATCTGGAAGCGCAGACGATCACATCGTCAGACGGTGAGGTTTTCCACTTCGAGGTGGATGCGTTCAAAAAGCACTGCCTGATGAACGGGCTCGACGACATCGGCCTGACCATGGAAAAAGCGGCATCTATTGACGCCTTTGAGGCGGCCGCAGCTTCTGCCCGTCCGTGGGTCTAAACCCAGACGCGCGGCCTGCTGATGTGGGCCGCGCAGCACATCTTTGTGCCTATATGGTAAACAGTCCCTTAAGATTTTCTGGGGGGCGTTACCTCCCCACCCACAACATATAGCGGCCAGATACCACACTGTCACAGTGTCGTGCAGAAATGGTTGCAATCTCGCACCACCCCTGCCGCAAATCCGCCCCGATTAATTGGTCTTCTAAATCAGAGGCTTGAAGGGGGGACTGAAAGTGGGCGGAACTATGGCAACAATAAGGCAACCTGCCGACAAAGTGCAGGACCAAAACGGAACAAGGACGCGGCAACGTATCGCGACCGGCCGAAATGAGGGTGAAGTAGCAGTGTTGAAACATCTGCCTGGAGCGCTTTTGCGCGCAGCACTTGTTGTGCTGATGGTGATCACACCGTCAATTATGCTCCCGCAGGGTGGTGCCGATGGTGGCCAGTTGGTCACGTTTATCGCACTTTTTGCCGCCGTGTTCACAATCGCCGAATATTGCGCTGGCAGCCCGAGCCTTGTTGAATTTCGCAGTGCGCCGCCATTCAACCGGTTGCGCTTTGGCGCGCTCTTGATGACAGTTTTCACCCTTTCGGTTATCTTTCGTGGCAATGACCAAGCCAGCACATTAACCATGTTCTTTCAGGCGATTGGCGAGCGGATCGGCGCATCTATTGATTTCCCTTACTCGCCTGTGCGGCTCTTGCTGTTGGCCATGCCGGAAGGTGCGACCGCAGAAGCGCTGGAGCGTATCCGCACCGCAGCCGGGCTCAGCTATCTGATTTCGTTGATGTCACTTGCGGCTTTTGTGATCCTGTTGCGGTTGCGCGGCTGGCCCCGTCATGCAGGCGCGTTCAACATGTGGATTAACCTGCCAACCTTTGACCCGACCGCAGGCGGAGACGTTGTGGACCGGTTGAACCGTGACAGCCAGATTAACCTTATCTTAGGATTTCTGCTTCCATTCTTGGTGCCAGCGATCGTGAAACTGTCGGGTAACTTGCTTGGGCCATTCACGTTTGAAGACCCGCATATGATGATTTGGAGCGTGACGGCATGGGCCTTCTTGCCAGCAAGTTTGTTGATGCGTGGCGTGGCGCTCAACCGCGTGGCGCAGATGATCTACGTCCAACGCAAACGCGCCTATGCAAAGGCTGCGGCAGATGGGTTATTGCCAGTCTAATCGGGCTGACAGCACCACCAGCGATCGCCGAAACCATACGCATCGCGACCTTCGCGGCCCCGATTAGTCGGGACGGTCCGGGGCTTCTGCTGCGCGATCTCCTCAAAGCAGAAGATCCACAGATCGCGGCCACCCAAGCGATTATCGCCCATGTGGCCCCCGATATTCTAGTGCTCACTGATTTCGATTACGATCTGGACGGTCTGGCGCTCGAGGCGTTCAATGCGCGTTCCCTGAATTATCCTTACCAATACGCGAGCCTGCCCAATACAGGCATGCAAACAGGGATTGATCTGGATGGCGACGGCTACCTTGGCGATGCGCGGGATGGTCAGGGTTATGGGCGGTTTAGCGGGGACGGGGGCATGGCGATCCTGTCGCGCTTTCCGATTGAAGCCGTGCGCGACCTGTCGGCGACGCTTTGGAAAGATGTGCAAGGCGCCACGCTGCCTACCAAGGATGGCAACCCCTTTCCGTCGGCGCAAGCGCGCGAGATCCAGCGGCTCTCGACGACCGCGCATTGGATTGTCCCGATGACATTGCCCGGCGGGTCGCGGCTAACCCTTCTGGCATTGTCCGCCACACCGCCAGTCTTTGACGGGGACGAGGATCGCAACGGATTGCAGAACCGTGACGAACTCCTGCTGTTCGAAAACATCATTGCTGCGGAAGTGCCCGCACGTTTTGTGGTGATCGGCAACGCCAACCTTGATCCGTCCGATGGGCAGGGGTTCACATCTGCGATGACGCATTTCCTCGCCAACCCCGCGATCCAAGACCCTGAGCCTGCGAGCATGGGCGGCCAAATCGCGGCCAATCCGACCCACAGGGGTAACCCTGCAAACGACACAGCCGATTGGGACGACGACGTGCCGGGCAACCTGCGTGTTAGCTACGTTTTGCCCAGTATGGATTGGCAGGTCACGGATTCCGGCGTCTTTTGGCCCGCGCCCGACGATCCGGATGCCGCACTGCTGGGCGACGACGGGCTGGCAGCGGGGCCACATCGGCTTGTTTGGGTTGATCTGGCATTGGAATAGGCGTGAGATCTTGATCCCAGCCGCCCAAACAGCTAGGGCGATGGCAACGGAATTCAGCCAAGGAATAGCGCTATGTCTAACCCCTCTCTATTGATTCTCGCCGGTGACGGCATCGGCCCCGAAGTGATGGATCAGGTCAAACGGATCATCACTTGGTTCGGTGATAAGCGCGACATGCATTTTGACGTCTCCGAAGACCTCGTCGGCGGTGCAGCTTATGACAAACACGGCGTGCCATTGACCGATGAGACCATGGCCAAAGCGCAAGAAGTTGACGCCGTTCTGCTGGGTGCGGTTGGCGGTCCTGCATACGACAACCTCGACTTTTCCGTAAAGCCAGAGCGCGGCCTGCTGCGTCTGCGCAAGGAAATGGACCTTTTCGCAAACCTGCGCCCTGCGCAGTGCTTTGACGCGCTGGCCGATTTCTCGTCGCTCAAGAAAGACATCGTTGCTGGCCTTGACATCATGATCGTGCGCGAGCTGACATCTGGCGTTTACTTCGGCGAGCCACGGGGTATCCACATCGAGAATAATATGCGCGTTGGTATCAACACCCAGCGTTATACCGAGGCCGAGATCGAGCGCGGCGCACGGGCTGCTTTCGAGATGGCGATGAAGCGCAACAAAAAGCTTTGCTCCATGGAAAAAGCCAACGTGATGGAATCGGGTATCCTGTGGCGCGACGTCGTGACCGAAGTGCACGCGGACTACCCAGAAGTTGAGCTCACCCACATGTACGCCGACAACGGTGCCATGCAACTTGTGCGCGCACCAAAGCAGTTTGATGTGATCTACACCGACAACCTCTTCGGCGATATCCTTTCTGATTGTGCGGCCATGCTGACCGGTTCACTTGGGATGTTGCCATCCGCGTCCCTTGGCTCGCCAATGGCGAACGGGCGTCCGAAGGCGATGTATGAGCCAGTCCATGGGTCTGCTCCAGACATCTCAGGTCAATCCAAGGCAAACCCGATCGCTTGCATCCTGTCATTCGCGATGGCACTGCGCTACTCGTTTGATCAAGGCGAGGAAGCGACCCGCCTTGAGAAGGCGATTGAAAAAGTGCTCGCAGATGGTGCCCGTACAGGCGATTTGATGGGGCCAGAAGGTGGTGTACCACTGACGACGGGTCAAATGGGCGATGTGATCTTGGCAGCGCTCGACGCTTCACTCTAAATAAGACGGTGTTGCGTGGGATGTGTTTATTACGCTCGTGCAACACCAATACCCGACAGCACTGACCAGAAAGGACTTATCCCATGTCTCTTAATGCGCGCGGTGCCTTGATTGCCCTCCTCGCCTTTGCAATTTACGCAGTTCATGACGTGGTGATTAAGGTGATGGGCGCAGAATATTCGCCCTTCCAGCTTGTGTTCTTTTCGGTCCTTCTGTCCTTCCCCTTTGCGATGATTTCGATGATGCGCGAGAGGGTCGAGGGCACCTTGATCCCCGTTCATCCTTGGTGGTTGACCCTGCGCACAGTGGCTGCTGTTATTACGGGGGTTTGCGCTTATTACGCCTTTGCTGTTCTGCCATTGGCGGAAACCTATGCCATCCTTTTTGCGGCCCCGCTGATTATCACCGTGCTGGCGATTCCCGTCTTGGGAGAAATCGTGCGGATCAGGCGGTGGGCTGCTGTCATCGTGGGGTTGATCGGCGTTATCGTCGTTCTGCGCCCCGGTGCGACCGATTTGACCCTCGGTCATTTGTCCGCCTTGGCCGCGGCGTTTTTTGGGGCGGTTGCCTCTATCATAGTACGCAAGGTCGGGGCTGTGGAGCGCCCGATGGTCTTGCTGCTCTATCCGATGATGGCCAACTTTGTGCTGATGGCGGCGGCTTTGCCCTTCGTCTATCAGCCGATGCCCATCGAACATTTGGGGCTCATGGGGCTCGTCGCGGGCTTGGGATGGACAGCGAGCCGCATGATGATCACGGCATATCGTGATGGCGAGGCGGCCATTATTGCGCCGATGCAATACAGCCAAATCATCTGGGCGACGATCTATGGATTTTGGCTTTTCGATGAAGGCATCGACACCGCGACCGGGTTTGGCGCGGCGATCATCATCGCAAGTGGCCTTTATATTGTGCTGCGCGAGAGCCGGGCGGGGACCTCGAAAACGACGCCGGTTCTGCGGACAAGATCGAGGAGCGAAACCGCGACAACACCACGGGTCAGCCTTGCGATGCGCGCGATGGGGATCGTGCCGCCACGGTTGAAATCGAAAGACTAGATCACGGCGTGGCGGTACGACCTTGTTTGGTTATCCCCTGATAGGCTTTGGAAGCCCCCCGTCAAAGAGGGGTCGCAGCGAAGCTTTCGGCGTTGGCACGGTTCCAGCGGCTCCGAAAGCCGTGATCACCACCATCATCCTTCAGCAAGAACCCCATCGGCAGGTATGGATATGCGTCTTGGCCCTCAATCAGCTGTCCATCCGCCTTGCGGGACATAAAGTGATAGGGCAAGAAATCGCGTGGATCGTGCAGGCCAGCAGCCCCCGCCATTTCGCCTAGGGCCTTCAAGGTATTTGCGTGGAAACGCGCAACGCGCTTGCTCTTGTCGTCGACGTTGAGCGCACGCTGGCGGAGCGGATCCTGTGTTGCGACGCCAACGGGGCAATGGTTCGTATGACATGATTGGGCCTGAATACAGCCAATCGCGAACATATAGCCGCGCGCCGAGTTGCACCAATCGGCACCCAGCGACATGGCGCGCGCAATGTCAAAAGCCGAAACCAATTTGCCTGCTGCCCCGATGCGCACCTGATCGCGCAGGCCTGCGCCGCGCAGCGAATTGTGCACAAAGCTCAGGCCTTCGACCATCGGCATGCCAACGTGGTTGGCAAATTCTAGCGGCGCGGCGCCAGTGCCGCCTTCGGTGCCATCAACGACGATGAAGTCGGGCACGATCCCCGTTTGGAGCATGGCTTTGACAATGCACAGGAATTCACGACGGTGGCCGATGCAGAGCTTGAAACCGACGGGTTTACCACCCGACAAATCGCGCAATTTCCCCAAAAATTCGCAGAATTCAAGCGGTGTCGAAAATGCCGAATGCGCTGCAGGAGATTCGCAATCCTGACCCATCGGGACACCACGCGCCTCCGCGATTTCTGGGGTGATCTTTGACGCGGGCAACATGCCGCCGTGGCCCGGCTTGGCGCCCTGGCTCAATTTCACCTCGATCATTTTGACCTGATCATCGGCGGCCTGCACGGCAAATTTGTCGGGCGAGAATGATCCGTCGTCATTGCGGCAACCGAAATATCCTGATCCGACTTCGTAAATCAGATCGCCGCCAGCCTTGCGGTGATAGCGGCTGATCCCGCCTTCGCCTGTGTCATGCGCAAAGCCGCCCATCTTTGCGCCGAGGTTCAGCGCCGAAATCGCATTGGCCGACAGGGCCCCAAACGACATGGCCGAGATGTTGTAAAGCGAGGCACTGTAAGGCTTTTTGCAATTCGGTCCGCCGACAGTGACGCGAAAATCAAAATTGTCGAAATGCACCGGGGCGATCGAGTGGGTCAACCAAGAATAGCCCGCTTCATAAACCTTTTCTTGGGTGCCAAACGGGCGCTTGTCCTCAACGCCTTTGGCCCGTTGGTAGACCAGAGATCGGGTTTCGCGGCTGAAGGGTTGTTCGTCTTTGTCGCCCTCAATCAGGTATTGACGGATTTCAGGGCGGATTGTCTCGAACATGTAGCGGATATGCCCGAGCAATGGGTAATTGCGCAGGATTGCATGATGATCTTGAGACATGTCGCGCAGGCCAAGGGCCGTCAACGCTGCAAAAACCAGAAAGAAAAAGAACATCCATCCTGACCAGAATGACCCGATCAGCGTCACGACCGTCAGAACAACAACCGCGACAAAGACGCCATACCGCTCGAGAAATAGAAACTTTTTCAATGCAACACCCGATTTTTGTTATGGTTAACGCCAATTGTTAAGGTGCTTTGGTCAATAACAAAAGCACCTTCGCAAAAGGCGTCCCACAATAAGGTAAAGGTGACCTTAAAAATTCGGCGTTACATTTGGCAAATTCAGCGCCTTGATCAGCTCGCGCAGCTCCTGACGTGCCGCAACATTTGAAATGTTCATGCCTTTCACGCCCAAATCCTTAAGATCGAGCAGGGTCAGGCCACGCGGGAACAATTCGCGGAAAATCACCCGTTCGTTAAAGCCGGGGGCGGTGCGGAACCCGATCCGCTTGGAGAGCTTCTTGATTACGCGCTCCATTTTCTCTTTGTTCACCATGGCTTGCGCGCCCATACGGTTGCGCACGACGATCCAGTCAATCGGGGGCAGGCCAGCCTGCGCGCGCAGCTGTCGCGCGTTCCAGACCATCTCGGAATAGACGGATGGACCTGTGATATCTTCGCCATCCGTATCCACATGAGCGAGCAGATCGAAATCGACAAAACTATCGTTCAGCGGCGTGATCAGCGTATCGGCGAGGCTGTGGGCCACCTGTGACAAACGCGTATGCGAGCCCGGGCAATCGATCAGAATGAAATCGCTTTCGGGCTCAAGCCCCGCAACGGCGGCAGACAGCCGGTGGTCATAGACGTTTTCGCCCGGTGCCAGTTCGGCTTGATCGATTTCGGGCAAATCATGGTAGCTTGGTGTCGGAAGCTGAAGACCTTCTTTTTCCAGATATATATTGCGATTGGAGATATAGCGGCCAAGGGTCTTTTGCCGCAGGTCCAGATCAAGGCACCCGACCTTATGCCCCATGCGCGACAATGCTGTCGCCACATGCATGGAAACGGTCGATTTGCCCGCTCCGCCTTTTTCATTACCCACAACGATAATATGCGCCAATGGTCTGCCCTCTTCACGTTTCTGCCCCTTCTATATGGCGACAATCCGCCAAGGGGAAGCAATGGCAGACGCGCACCATCATTTTCCGGGCAGGTGTCGCAGTTAGGATTCGGTCGGCGCTGATAAATCGAGGCCAGCAATCAGATCTTCAATCAAGATCGAGATCAATTCGGCACGGCTCGAAACGCCCGCCTTGCGGTAAATCGCGGCAGATTGCGCCTTGATCGTGCCCACGCGGGTGGTGCGCATAGCGGCAATATCGGCAATCGATACGCCTTTGATCGACAGCAGGGCGACATCGCGCTCGGCAGAGGTCAGGCTCCATGCTTGAAAGTGGCTCTCGATCATCTCTTGAAACGCGCCGGTCACGGCACCCAATTCTCGTTCGATCTTCGTGTTGCGGTGCAAAAGTTGCCGGTATTGGCCGATGGTAAAGGTCGCCCCGAGCGTCAATGCAACGACTCCGATCAGCTCAAGCCATGTATGGGACGTGAATTCCCCAATTTCCATGATGACATCAGAGGCGAACACCAATCCGCAGCCAAGCTGAAGGGCGACTGCAGAGAGGAAGACAGCTTTGCGGACGGAGAGTGCCGTCTCTTCGGTCTTTTTGTTAGTGGTCATTCGTATCTTTCTGACCAGTGATCATGGACTTGACGAGGTTCTCGCGGTGGCGCCGGCTTGAGAACACTACACCGCCGATGTGGCAGGCCACAAACAGAAACAGGATATTCACCAAAAGCTTATGGGTGTTCTCAACCCAATCCTTCCCGAAATAGGCGCCCATGCCCATCATGTAGCCTGTCGCGCCAACAGCGGCCAATGTGCAAAGTAGCACCACAATCATTGCGGCACCTGCGGGGTTGTGCCCGAGAAAGCGCTCTTCGCGCCCCCGTAGCATATCTCGCAAATACCCGGTCAATCGCCTGGGGCTGGGGATGAAATCGGTAAACCGCGCATGTCGGGTGCCGATGAACCCCCAGATCAATCGAAACGCGATCAAGCCGAGGACGACGTATCCCATCCCGCGATGGAGTTTGCGCGGCTCGTCAAAGACATAGGTCAGAACGACCATGGTCACCAAAGACCAGTGAAAGAGGCGCACCCCAAGGTCCCAGACCCGAACGCGCGATGCCGATGCTGATGTGGTATCCTCAACTTGTGCCATGATGCGCCTCCTTCTCTCTATGGCTTAAGCTTCGATACGCTCAAGCTCTTCGCCTGTGTTTGGATCAAAGAAGATTTCCATGTTTGTGCCGTCAACCTTGCCGTAGATTTCATAGCACTGGCCGTCGTTGATCTTGAAAGAGATGACTTCGCCGCCTTCTTCTTCAAACTTCTGCAGTGACTGCCAAACGGGTGTGACGTCTGCACCGGGTGTGCATGCTGGCTCTGCAAATGCTGGGGCTGCAACGATGGTCATAAACGCGGCGATAAGTGTGGTTTTCATAGTGTATTCTCCAGTGTGTGTATCAATGTTGAGGTGCAAGCGCTGTGCTCGTCACTGGAGCGGATGGACAATAATTTTCGGGGGTCTGCTATTGGGTATTGGTTTAGAAACGGAGTCATAAGCCACGGTTTATGCGCCTATACCCAAAGGCTTAGAGCGATTTTTTGCTCGAACCTAGAACCGTGAGATCGTGCTTGGTGTTCTGCGGTAGACCTCTGCGGCAAGGCCATATTTCTGCATGAATCGGGCCAATGACCCGAACGTTGTGGTTGCGACCACGGACCCGTGGTCTTGGGTGGTAAGCGCTTCAGAAGCCAGCGTTGCAAAGGTGCGCTTCAAACCGCCGATGCTGATAACCTGCGGATCAAAGTAGGCGATGATATTTGCCTGAATTTGGTTGGGGTCAGAGGTCCCGTAAGCAGCGGCCATCAGCACATCGAGGGTATGTTCGGTGCAATTTTGAAACATGCCGTTGCGGGGATTCGACAGAACCGAGTAGCGCGGATTATGTAGGGCGGCGTAGGTCGAGCTATTGAGCACCGCCAGCAGTTTACGCTGCAAGGCAGGTTTCGGAATAATAACCCCTGTATCAAACCGCTGGGCGCCTGCGAAAAACGCGGCAGGGCTGTCCTGAACGAGATCGCTGACCGTGCGGTCGTCTGTACGTTGGTACAAATTATAAACGCGGTAGCCTTGGCCACGGCTGCCATCAGCCAGCGTGATCTGCGCATAGACCCAAAATGCGACATGAGTATAGAGAATACCATTTGGCATTTGCGCAGGATCGCGACCCATGCAGGACACAATCGCGATGCTTGCCCCACGGGCAGCAAGGTCTTGCTGGACGCGGTCTGCAAATATCGCAACCTCCGCGGCGGGCAGTATGGGTTTGCCAGCGGCACTACTTCCCGCCGTCGCGACGACGGGCGAGATCAAGATCGCAATGGCGGCGCAAAGCTTAATGAAGCGGGTCATGGTGTTTCCAATTCCAGGGGCTAAAGGGCAGGCGGGCCATTTGGTGTGTGCAGTGGCGCGGCAGGAGGGGGAGAGGTCTGGGTTGACGACTGTATCGCGGCGCCCGACACCAACAGGCTGGCGCCCGATGCCATCAGTGGCACTGCCACGACCGTGCTGACACTGCCGCCAATGGCCGCAGAGCAATGGCTGGCCGCAACGGCGCTATGATCGGCAGATTGCGCCGCGTTTTGACGACAGGCCGCGACACTGCCGAGAGCCAAGATCGCAAGAGGGAGATGTAACATGATGGCATTCCATTTGTGAACATTGTTCACTGATGGGGTAGGCTTGCGGCGATGTCAACACATTTGAACATTGTTCTGGATTTGACCCGTAGACATCAGTGCAGACTGAGCTTGACTTCGGGCGGATTATCCTCCAAACGCACTCCAACCGATGCATCCTGCCGCGTGAGCAGAGCGCGATGAGATATCCGCAAGGCATCGATTAATTTTCCGGTTCCCACATCACGCAGGGGGTCCAGCGCCTGATCGGCGTCGGGGCATGTGGCTCTGGCCGTCAGCATTTGGGCGCAACCTGCATTGGCTTGTCTGCATTCCGCGGAAGGCCGAACCCTATGCGCGGGGCAATCCCCGCCAGAAAGACGACTATGGATTTCGATATGCTGGGCCTTGCGCCCCGTCTGGTGAATATTCTCAAAGAGCAGGGTATCACCGACCCGACCCCAATTCAGACCCAAGCGATTCCGCACGCCATGAATGGCCGCGACGTGATGGGCTTGGCGCAGACTGGTACAGGTAAAACTGCGGCCTTCGGTTTGCCAATGATCGACGCTTTGCTCAAGGCGGGCGTTAAGCCTAACGCCAAAACAGCGCGCGGCCTGATCCTTGCGCCAACACGCGAGCTTGCCAAACAGATCGCTGACAACCTCACCGCCTATACCAAAGGCAGCCACCTGAAAGTGGCGCTTGTGGTTGGTGGCGCTGGTATCGCCTCGCAAATCAAGCGTCTGCAAAACGGCGTTGACCTTTTGGTCGCCACTCCGGGCCGTCTGATCGACCTGCTTGACCGTCGTGCGATCCGCCTTGACGAGACCATCTATCTGGTTCTCGACGAGGCCGACCAAATGCTCGACATGGGCTTTATCCACGCATTGCGCCGTATCGCACCGCTTTTGGCAACTCCGCGCCAGACAATGATGTTCTCGGCCACCATGCCGAAACTGATGTCAGAACTGGCCGACGCTTTCCTGAGCGACCCGGTGCGCGTGCAAGTGAACCCTCCGGGGCAGGCTGTGAAGAAGATCAACCAGTCCTTGCACTATGTCGCGCAAGCGGCAAAGTCGGACCTGCTCGTTGAGCTCCTCGACAAGCACCGCGACGAATTGGCACTGGTCTTTGGCCGGACAAAGCACGGTTGCGAGAAGCTTTATAAATTCCTCGAATCCAAAGGTTTCGGCGCAGCCTCGATCCACGGCAACAAATCCCAAGGTCAGCGCGAACGCGCGATCGAGGCGTTTAAATCCGGCAAGGTCCGCGTCCTCGTGGCCACCGACGTTGCCGCGCGCGGCATCGACATTCCAGGTGTGCGTCACGTCTATAACTACGACCTGCCAAACGTCGCCGAAAACTATGTGCACCGCATTGGTCGGACCGCACGCGCAGGCGCCGAGGGCTCTGCGATCGCGTTCTGCGCACCTGACGAGATGGTCGATCTGAAAGACATCGAAAAAGCGATGAAGGAAGAGATTCCAGTCGCATCAGGCCGCGCATGGGAAATCCTGCCCGGTCAGAAAAAGCGCCCTAACGGTGGCGGCGGTGGCGGTGGTCGCGGTCGCGGCGCACCTCGCGCAGCAGGCGGCGCCGGTCGTCCAGCAGGTGCAGCCAAGCACGGCGGCGCAGGCAAGCCCCGCACGAAAAAGTCGGCAACGGGGCGTGGGCGTAGCAACGTCGCTTAAATACCCTTGCTAGAAACTGAAAAACGGCCCGCCAATCTGGTGGGCCGTTTTGGTTTTGTGGACCGGAAACTTAGAGCACACACAGTGAATTTTTGCATCCCGCTAAGTAAACAAGTCACTGTCAGCTTTGCGGGACTAACCGAACATTTGCCGTCCGGTAGCAAAATCGAACGCCGCTGGACTTGATCCGCCAGATCTTAGCTGAAGCAGTTTGCTTTTTTCCTTCAGTCAGGCTGGGAATATGGCCAGCCTCAATAGGCCATATAACATAGCTTTGATCATGGACATGTTCGAACCATTCCGCTCGGCGATCAAGGAATTGGCCATGAATAGTCTTGTGAACAAAGTGTTCGAAATCTTCGAAGCTTTCCCAAGTGGACAATGTCGCGAGTGCGACTTCGGGTCGACCAAACAATGCACCCGTATCGTTTTCGGGCAGATCGTATCCCTCTCCCTGCAATCTCCAGATAAATCCCGGTGAACGGTCCGCAACGGCGTTCAGGCGATCAGAGTTGTCTTCAAAACCGGCGACTCGAGGATCACCATCAGGGTGGAGCAGATACCCCATGTTCATTTGTGCAATAGGTCCCAAGGAAGGCCTCATCGGTTGACTATTTCACCGATAACATAGAACGCCGGTTCTGACTTGCGCGGCCTAAACTGATGCAGGTCAGTACAACAACCAACGCCTGCTCCGCGCGCGAAGCCGACCTTGAGGATACTCTGATCACCAAGCCAGCCTGCGATTTTGCGCCGCTGCCCTGGCGCGAAGCTATCCGTCAATCAAAACGCCAACAACCTGGCTAAAGCGGACTTCGGCTTCACTACATCCGCCAGTTGAAACCCGTCCAAGGTCGAAAAATACGCCTCTTGCGCTGCGGCCAATGGCGCGCGCAACCCGCAGGCGGGCAAGACTAAACAGGTTGAGCCCGTGCCAAAGCATTCCGCGACGGGCGTATCGCCGCGCAGGGCCCGCACAACCGCGCCGATGTTGATCTCCCCGGCCGGGCGGGCCAGCGTCAGGCCGCCTCCGCGACCACGCTCTGACACGACAAAGCCGCAGCGGACCAGCTCGGTCGCGACCTTTGATAGATGATGTTCTGACAACCCATACCCCGCCGCAATCGCAGAGGTCGGCACGCGGTCTGGTGCACGCACGGCAAGGGTCATCAAAACCCGCAAAGCATAGTCGGTGAATTTATCAAGTTGCATGGATTTAAATTAGCAATTGAAATACGTATTTAAAAGCGCTATTTAATCCGTAACGGAAATACGCATTTAGCGGAGCGCCCCATGACACTCTCGGAAATCCTCCTCTGGCCCGGCAATAAGGCCTGCCTCTTGATGGGCGTAGACCCAGACACAGACGCGGGGCTGATACGCTGGATGTTCAACACGTTGATTTACCTGTTTGTTTTGCTCGCACTGACGTGGGTAATTTTGGGCTGAAGCCGTGCTAACCGCAGATCAAATCGACACGGTTGTTCGCAAATTCTATGCGGCGGTGCGCCAAGATCCGGATCTTGCACCCGTCTTCGCCAACCACATCCACGATTGGGCCGAACACGAAAACAAAATCGCCAGCTTTTGGCGCAACGCGATCCTGCGCGAATGGTCCTATGCGGGCAACCCGATGCAGAAGCACCACGCGGCAGGCGATGTGAAGCCCGAGCACTTTCCGATCTGGCTTGGCCTCTTCGACGACGTCCTGCACGCCGAACTTCCGCCACACCTCGCCCAAGAGTGGTCGCGCCTCGCGCACCGCATCGGGCAGGGGCTGTCCTATGGTTTAACCATCTCAAACGACGTGCCCCAGTTTTAATGCCAAACTCTGTAAGCCGTCCGCGTTGACAGGTAAAACTGTCCTGCCTCAGGCGAAACCGATGGGCCCTTTAGCGTTCACATTGCTAAAAATTGCCACCATCTATTCCATTGCTGCAAATATTTTCACGACACGAAATCCGACAAATCGAGCTCGGCCGTCAGGTTTAAGCGGTGGTCTGCTCGCGACACGCATGTTGTCCATCGGCCCAACAAAACTACCCCCCACGAATTACCTTGAGACATCCAGTTTTTGACTTTCGGCTTGCAACCCTGAAGTCACCCCGAAATCGGGTATTTGCTTTGTGAAGCAAGAGGTCGCTAATTCGGCAACATGTCCCTGACATATGCCGCAGGCCGCACGCGTCATCAGATCTTCACGCGGGTCAGCCGTGATAAGCTGAGGGTTTACCCGAGAAATTAGCCTGCTGATCGTCGATCGTGTCCCCTTGGGCAAAGCGGGTTGTGATGCCAGCCCTTGCCGCATATTCCCACTCGGCCTCGTTCGGGAGGCGGTAAGCCTCAAACCCAATCTTTTGATTGAGCCACGCGACATAAAGCAGGGCATCAGCGGTATCGACCCAAATCACCGGCATGGTTCCCGTCATATCCACCGACTTAATCCCAGGATGTGCAGGGATCAAAAGTTCTCGCGGCGGCACATATACTCGACAACCACCGTCGTTCACGCAGGCCATCCATTGCGCGTAAGTGATCTCATCACGCCCCATGGCAAAGTGGACATCAACGGTCACATGCCGTTGCGGGCCTTCATGAGGCACAACCCTTTCGTGTTCTGGCGTGACAGGGCGAAAAGGTGGGGAAACATGCGACCGCAAGGACCAAACTCCGCAAGTTCGTCGTCTTCAAAGCCGTCAAAACCCAGTTTCCATATGCGTCTCGCAAATTTCTTTGGTTTGGTATTGGGTAACTGGTATCGGAAACAACCCTTGCTGGTAGCCGCGTTGAGACATCTCGTTTTCCCGCCGCTGTTGCCCTGACGCGGGCCACTGGCTTTGGTGAGGGTCGCGCTTGGTGCGCGCCCTGTGCAAGGAGAGTAATCGTGGTTATCCGTGCTTTCGAAAAGCTTCCATCTCGATGGCAAGCTTGGTCTGCAACTCAGCCAAAACCAGCATTTCCTCTTTTAGCTTCACAGGGTCGGTGATCTCTTTCAGCCGCGCCGAAGACGCCAAAATCTGCTCTCGGATAATCACCACAGGCGCTTTTGCATCCGCCTCTCGCATGATCCGATTAAGCAGCGCGTTTGCGGGATCGTCCAAATGCGGCAAAGGCTTTCCAGCGCCAGCCAAATCTTTGAACGCGCCATTTGCTTCGGCTTTTTGAATGATCTGGTCGATCAATGCTTCGAGTGGATGCGCCATGCAACACCTGTTTTGGAACGGGAAAATGTAGGATGGGTTTTAACCCATCTCCGCCGAAACGCAAAACGCCGCCCCGAGGGACGGCGTTTCGTGTCTCAAAATAGCGGGTCGGCTTAGAAGCCAAGACCAGCGTATTTGTTCTTGAACTTGGAAACACGACCACCAGCATCCATAAGACGTGTGCCACCACCAGTCCAAGCCGGGTGCACAGATGGGTCGATATCGAGCGACATCGTGTCGCCCTCTTTGCCCCATGTGGATTTCATTTGAATTTCTGTACCATCGGTCATTTTGACCGTGATCGCGTGATAGTCTGGGTGAATATCTTTTTTCATAACAGGTCCCCTTACGCCTTTGGCGCTTTGTAGTTGGTGACTTCTGCGATACGCGCAGACTTACCACGGCGATCGCGCAAGTAGTACAGTTTCGCACGACGGACTTTACCGCGGCGAACAACTTCAATGCTGTCGATGTTTGTGGAGTGCAGTGGGAATACGCGCTCTACGCCTTCACCAAAAGAGATTTTGCGAACTGTGAAAGAGCCGGCAATACCTTTGCCGTTCTTACGAGCGATACATACACCCTCGTAGTTCTGCACACGGCTACGTGTGCCTTCGGTTACTTTGTAACCAACGCGGATGGTGTCACCCGCTTTAAAGTCGGGGATTGTTTTCCCCAGCGCAGCGATTTGCTCCGCTTCGATCTGTGCAATCAGATTCATCTGATAGCTCCTTGATCTAGCACGGGTTTTCCCGAGACGTGTTGGCGTGATTGCAGAGCTCTGTGTCGTTTTCGGGTCCGCAATCGCGCCCGCCAGAGGATGCCGTCATCGTTTGTTCATTGTGGTCGTCCGGCCTGTCTGGTGCGTCATGTCCCAACGAAGAGACCAGCAATATCCAGCGGTTCCATAAACCAGCATCCCGAATCCATAAGGCTTCAAGATTGGTTGCGTATAGGGGGAAGTGAGCAGGCGGGCAAGGGATTTTCGGGGTGTTTTATGTGTTCACAAGACAGGCACCATGCATGTATTTGGATGTTGGGGGCATTGAGTATGAAGCGGCACGGTCGGACGTTGGTTGATGTCCGTTTCGAGCCGATTCTGAGGAAAAACACCGTGTTGCTGACGCAGAAAGTATTGTCGAATTCATCGCGCGAGCACCTCTTCTATAGGGATTTTTGCATTTGCTGCGGTGCAGGAAGGATCTTGGCGAGTTTGCGAAGGTTTTGGGCGGTTGCAGCGAGTAAGAATTCGTCTTTTGCACCGTTCGGGCCGCGTAATCGGAGTCTGCCCAACCCGAGAATGCGTTTGAGGTGGACAAAGAGCATTTCCACCTTCTTTCTGAGCCGCATTGAGATGGCATATTGTTTGGTTTTGGCGATGTCGCGGGCAACTTGACGGGCGTCTTCGTGTTCTTCGCGGGTGATGGAGCGGAAGTCGGCATTTGGGCAGCATTTTGCTTATGATGGACAAGCTTGGCACGTCAGTTTCAAGGCGCGATATTTGGCGACGCCTGTGCCGTCCGGGCCTCTGTTGGGATCAGAATAGTTGCGGCGGAACTGCTTGAGTGATTGGCCTTCTGGACAAACATATTGATCGTTCTCCGGGTCCCATTCGAAGTCTGCGTGGCTCCAGGTCCCGTCCGTGCGGCCCGCTTTATCAATGACAGGGATATGCGGGGCGATTTTGCGATCCACCAGCCATCCCAGCATTGGGCCGGAGCCGTAAGCGGTGTCCGCGATGATGCGTTCGGGGTGCAGGTCGAATTTGTCTTTGACGCGGTCCAGCATGGTGCGCACGGACCCTACCTCTGCCTGTCGGATCGACCTTGTGGCTTCGACATCAATGATAACGCTGTGGTCAGTGTCGATCAGGTAATTTGTCGAATAGGCAAAGAAAGCAGGCCCTTTACGGGCTGCAGTCCACTGACTGGCGGGATCGGAGTGGGATGTGAACTTGGGCTCGACCTCGGATGCTGCGCCGAAAGCGGCATCGCCCAGAACATCGAGATACTCACGCACGGCGCGCGGAGCATCCTGTGGCGTAATTGCTGATGTGTTCCAATCTTCCTTCGGCGTTGAGTTTTGTTTGTTGGCGTCAGCTTCGATCAAACTGGCATCTGCCGCAAAGCGCTGGCCGCTCACAAGACCTTCCGCAATGCAGCGCGCCACAGTTGTTTCAAACAAGTGCCGCAAAAGATCACTATCGCGGAAACGCCCATGCCGGTTCTTGGAAAAGGTCGAATGGTTCGGCACAGGATCAGCGAGATCAAGGCGGCAGAACCAGCGGTAAGCAAGGTTGAGATGCACCTCCTCGCAAATCCTGCGCTCGGACCTGATGCCGAGGCAATACCCAACCAGCAGCATGCGGATCAGCAGCTCTGGATCAATCGAAGGACGGCCAGTGTGGCTGTAAAATTCTGCGAGATGTGGACGGATACCGCTCAGATCCACAAACCGGTCAATCGAACGTAGCAGGTGATCTTGGGGCACATGATCGTC
>JAQXBV010000005.1 GCA_029252195.1 Yoonia sp. | reverse complement strand
GTGACATCTGCTGATCTCCTTATTTAGGACGCTTGGCGCCGTATTTCGAACGACGTTGTTTACGATCTTTGACGCCCTGAGTATCCAGAACACCGCGCAGGATGTGGTAACGCACACCGGGAAGGTCTTTTACACGACCGCCGCGGATCAGGACAACAGAGTGCTCCTGAAGGTTGTGGCTTTCACCCGGGATGTAGGAGATGACTTCGAAACCGTTGGTCAGGCGAACCTTGGCAACTATCCGCATCGCGGAGTTTGGTTTCTTTGGTGTCGTTGTATAAACGCGCGTACATACGCCACGTTTTTGAGGACACTGTTCCAAGTGCTGCGACTTGGATGTTTTACGCTTTGGCTGACGCGGCTTGCGGATCAGCTGTTGGATCGTTGGCATTGGCGGTTATTCCCCGTTTAGCACATACTTTTGCAAAGGCGCGTGCCCCTGCGGCGAAATTCTACATGACTGGATTTGCTAAAAACAAAGATCAGTACGCGGTGTACCAAATTCGCAAAGCAAAAAGGCCGCGACGTTCCCGTACCGAGGAAAACGTTGCGGTGGGTTTTCAGAGGATCGGCCCAGCATTAGGACGGATCTTGACCACTTCAGACATGATTTCGGTCACAACAGGGAAAACCCCATCACCGAGATAGCGCGCGTATATGGGGAGTCGCTTGAGGTGTCAACAGGCGCAAGCGTTATGTCCCACGCCCATGAAACGTCCTAAACCAAGCATAGGCTTGTTACTTTGACTTATAGGGCGGCTTGAACTTGCTTTCAAATCCGTCCGCGTCGTAAACGGTTTCCACTCTGTAAAGCGGGACGTGCAAATTCATACATAGTTGTATTGGGCATCTCGGAGTTGAACATTTCCTTGCGCACCTCGCCCGTCTCTTTTGAACTGTCCGGCGAGAACTTTGTAGTAATATTCTTTATCCACAAAAACTTTCTGTTTGTTGTGTTCCTTTATTTCCTGCCATATGGAATACGTGATTTTTTCTGAATATGTGGGCCCCGCATTGTCATTTGGCCCGCACCAAAATGCAAAATCATCCACACAGGTCGTCACCCAATACCAAAGTCGTCGTGCGTCTGGCGACATATCAGCGCCTCCTTTGTTAAATGAAAAAATCATATGGACAAACCATTTCGGTTTCAACCTGGACATCCGGTTTCGATTGAATCGACCATGAATTCAAAAGCTTCCATTTTGGTGAGGCCCTTTACCAACCGCCGCGTCTCGATGTTCACAAACGCAACTTGCTTCATTGCGTCTTGCTTTTTCCCCACCCCCACTCGCATATTCGTTTCATAACCACTCAAGGACCGTCACACATGCTTCAAGCCATAGGATTGTGCCGGTTTTCCTACCCTGCCCTCGGCGGTTTTCAAGTCGAACACGAAACCATCGAAGAACGCATTGCCTATCTGTACGAAGAAAAGCGGCTAGAGGAACGATTTCAATTGTTCGAAACCGTCGCCCTGCCCTGCCTCAAGGCGCAGACGGACCCGAACTTTGATCTGATCATCGTCGTTGGCAATCAGTTCCCGAAACAGCACATGGACCGGATGCGCGACATCACCGCTGGCATGCCGCAGGTCCAGATCCAGGAACATGAACCCGCCAAACAGCGCGAACGGATGAAAGACATCATGCGCGCCGCGCGCCGCGATAAATCAAAACCTGTGCTGCATTTTCGCTATGACGATGATGATGCTGTTGCCATCGACTTTGTTGAGAAACTGCGCGAAGCGGCAGAGGACACCGAGGGGCTATGTGACAAACATCGCGCTGTCGCATTTGATTGGCACAAGGGCTATGTGGCGGAATTTGGGGCGGATGGCATCGCGGCTGTGGAGATGGACCGGCTGCATTACGTCGCATCACTCGGCGTGCGTATTCAGGCCAACGACGGACTGACAATCATGAACTTTGCCCATGAGAAAATCAACAAATTCATGCCGGTGGTGTCCTACCCGGACGAACAAATGTGGGTGCGCTCGCACAATGGTTTTAACGACTCCCGTCAGAAAAAGGTCAAACCGGTCTCTGTGACGCCTTTGACCGGTGAACAAGAACTCGAATTTGTGAACCGATTTGCTATTAATGCGGATGTTATCCGCGAAACATTTTCCAAGGGCTAAACTATGCAAACGATTGGCCTTTGTAGATTTTCTTACCTCGGTGACGGCGGTTTTCAGACCATGCATGACACCCTCGCAGACCGAGAGGCGTTTTTGTACAACGCCGACAGGTTGGAACAGCGGTTCAGGTTTTTTGAAACGATGACACTGCCGTCGGTTCGCGGGCAAACTGATCCGGACTTCAAATTCCTGATCGTGATCGGCGAACGGTTTCCCGACGCGTTTCGCACGCGTTTAGACACTCTGATCGCCGACATCCCGCAAGCCATCATTCAGGTGCATGCCCCTGATCGCCACCGCACAGTTATGCCCACGGCCGTGAATTCGATCCGCGAATTTGATGGCAAACATTGCATTCAGTTCCGCTTGGATGATGACGACGCGATGGCGGTTACCTTTGTTGAAAAGGCCAAGGCGGTCGCCGAGTTGGCCCTGCCAATGATGTTAACTCGCAAGGTGTTCGCTATCGATTTTGTCCAAGGATTCAAGGCACGCATGGGCCCTCTCGGGATCGAAGCGGTGGAGCATCGCCAGCTGTCTCTTGGGATCGCCCAAGCCTTAGTGCTATCACCGCGCGTCCCCAAAACCGTCATGAACTACGGGCATCACAAGCTGTGGCACGGGATGCCAACGCTGACCTTTGCAGACGATAATATGTGGGCGCGCGGCTACAATGATTTCAACGATTCCATGCAAAAACCGGGACACGAAGTGCAACCGATGGAACTGTTGGACACTGCTGGCGAGGATCATTTTCGCGATACCTTCAACATCGACGCAGATCACGTGCGGCGGGTGTTTTCACGCGCGTGATGCGTGACGTTCGCGGTAAAGGGTGAACAGCCCGGTCCCCACAACGATCGCGGCACCGACCAACGTGATTGTGTCCGGCCATTCGTCAAACAGAAACCAACCAGCAAGCAGCGCAAACACCAAACTGACATAGCGAAACGGCGCGATAAATCCGACGTCACCGGCGCGCATGACTTGGATGGAAAAGAAATAGCCACCCAAGATGCAAAAGGATGAACCGACAATCATCCACAGGTTTGGCACGCTGATCGCCACCCACGGATTGGTCAACGTCACCAGTCCTGAAAATGCCATGACCGCAAACGACACGACAAACGTCACCGTCATCGACGGGACATCTTTGCTGAGCTGCCGGGTGACGAGATCACGGATTGTCACGCACATCATCGCGCATAGGGCATAGACGGACCACACGTTAAACCCTTCGGCACCGGGTCTGACGATCAGCAGCATGCCGCAAAATCCAATGGCGATGGCGATCATGCGGCGCCAACCGATGACTTCGCTAAAGAATATTGCAGCACCCAGCGTCACTGTTAACGGCAAGATTTGCAAAATCGCCGTAATGTTGGCCAAAGGCATATGGAAGAGCGCCGTTAGAAAGAAATACGCAGTCGCGATTTCAGCCACACAACGGATAGCGACAATGATCCAATCGCTGCGCCGCAGGTCAAATCGGAGCGCGCCCAGATACCTCGCAAAGCCCAGCACCATAAGCGTCGAGAGTATCCCGCGCAGGAACAAAAACTGGAACAGCGGCACGGCACCGCCGGTCAGTTTCACAAAAATATCGTTGGCAGTGAATGCGGCCATCGAGGCCATCATCAGCAACGCGCCGGTCATATTTGGAGACATGCCTGAGCGCCTTTGGGTTGCGAGGTCTAATCGCTACACAACACCGGCGGCGGCCAAAAGAAAAGGCCTCGTGTTTTACGACGAGGCCTATTTTTACAATGTCGGGGCGCATCCCCAATGCGCGTTCGGCTGACCAATGTGATGCGGATTCTGGATCAGATACCACGTGGACACACCACCCGGAGGATTGGCGCGCGAATAGGAACAACCGTCAGATGTCGTGAACCACTGACCAACGTAGGACGCAGGCGGGCGATTGTAGACCCGCTTGTGCCCCCCATTTGCGGATGCAAGTTGGACGTTGTTTGTCTCGAACATGTTCAAAATTCTATCACCAATGCCCGCGTGAGCAGTGGTAGAAGTGACGGCCAACAAAACTGCGGCGGATACGGCTTTCTTAAACATTTGTAGTCTCCTTTGTGATTTAGTCGACCCTGAGTGGGTGTGTGTTCTAAGGATCAATTCACAAGATTTACGTGTTCAAAGCTGGCAATGATTGCGGCAGGACAGTGCAACTTCATTCAGAATAATTTGAAATTGCTGCTTAACTTTAGATAAATCCGGCGGGTTACCACCGCGCTGCGCCGCTCGCCGTACCGCACAAAAAAGCCCCCGCATCCGTTGTTTGGATGCGGGGGCAAATTTTAGGTCTGAAAGACGTGTCGCTTTAGTCGCGGCTGTCTTCGTCCGTTGTGATCACTGTGTCGAACACATCGCCACCAACCACGTCTGTCGCTGCAGGGGCTGCCAAACGGGCGGCCTCTTCGGCTTCTTCGCGGCGGGCTTCGATGACCACGTTGTCACGGTCTGTGGCAACAGCGCGCATTTGCATGGTCGCGCCGCCGGTCCCGGCAGGGATCAAACGACCCACGATTACGTTTTCCTTGAGGCCAACCAGTTTGTCGCGTTTGCCCTGAACCGAGGCTTCGGTCAGAACGCGGGTTGTCTCTTGGAACGACGCAGCCGAGATGAACGAACGTGTCTGCAAGGACGCTTTGGTGATGCCCAACAGGATCGGTTCGCCTTTGGCCTCGCGACCTTTCTTGGACAGTGCCTTTTCGTTGGCCGCCATGAACTCTTGCTTGTCTACATGTTCGCCCTTCAGCATCGTGGTGTCGCCAGAATCCTGGACTTCCCACTTTTGCAGCATTTGGCGGACGATGACTTCGATGTGTTTGTCGTTAATTTTCACACCTTGCAGGCGGTAAACGTCCTGCACTTCGTCGATCATGTAGTCAGCAAGCGCTTCGACACCCATAATGGCGAGAATGTCATGCGGCGCAGGGTTGCCGTCCATGATGTAATCGCCCTTCTGGACAAAGTCGCCTTCGGCCACAGGGATGTGTTTGCCCTTTGGCACCATGTACTCGACCTTGTGATCGGGATCTTCCGAGCTCTCGATCGCGATGCGACGCTTGTTCTTGTAGTCTTTGCCGTAGCGCACATAGCCGTCGATTTCCGCGATGATAGCGTGATCCTTAGGGCGACGTGCCTCAAAGAGTTCGGCCACACGGGGCAGACCACCGGTAATGTCCTTGGTTTTGGAGCCTTCACGCGGAATACGTGCAAGAACGTCACCGGCTTCGACTTCGGAACCGTCCTCGACGGACATAACCGCATCCACAGACATCGGATAGGTAATCGGGTTGCCAGCAGCATTGCGCACAGGCTCGCCATCGGCACCCACAAGGATGATTTCCGGCTTCAGCTCGTTGCCTTTGGCAGCCGAACGCCAATCGATCACGATCTTCTGTGTCATACCTGTCGCGTCATCGGTCTCGTCTTTGACGGAAATGCCCGAGATAAGATCGACGTGTTTGATGGTACCTGCAGCTTCCGCAATCATCGGCAGCGTGTAGGGGTCCCATTCGTAGAGTTTGTCGCCACGGGCAACACTTGCGCCCTCTTTGACAAACAGCTTGGTACCGTAACCCACTTTGTGGCTCGCCCGCTCATCACCGTTTTCATCGATGATGGTCAGCTTCATGTTGCGACCCATAACCATGGTTTCACCCGCCGAGTTTTGCAGCGTATTGCTGTTCTCGAAGTGGATTTTACCGGACTGGCCCGCTTCCTGGAAGGACTGCTGGCCACCCTGCGCAACGCCGCCGATGTGGAACGTCCGCATCGTCAGCTGTGTACCCGGTTCACCAATCGACTGCGCCGCGATGATGCCAACGGCCTCACCTTGGTTTACAAGCGTACCGCGCGCAAGGTCACGACCGTAGCACATGGCGCAAACGCCCTCTTCCGCTTCACATGTCAGCGGCGAACGGATCCGTGCAGAAGACACAGCCGCCTCGTCGATGATGTCAGCCAGACGTTCGTCCACGATTGTGCCATTGGCAACCAGCACTTCTTCGGTGCCCGGACGCATGATGTCTTCCGCCACAACGCGGCCCAGCAGACGCTCGGCCAGAGAGGAGACAACTTCGCCATCGTTGACCGCAGCAGTTGCTGTGATCGCAACGTCAGTACCACAGTCATGCATACGGATGATGCAATCCTGCGCCACGTCCACCAGACGGCGTGTCAGGTAACCGGAGTTCGCAGTCTTCAAAGCCGTATCCGACAGACCCTTACGGGCACCGTGTGTAGAGTTGAAGTACTCGAGAACAGTCAGACCTTCTTTAAAGTTCGAGATGATCGGTGTCTCGATGATGTCGCCGTTCGGCTTCGCCATCAGACCGCGCATACCGCCCAGCTGCTTCATCTGCGTCACAGAACCACGCGCACCGGAGTGAGCCATCATGTAGACAGAGTTCGGCTCGTTCTCGGAACCGTTCTCGGCGTATGTGGTGTCGGAGATCGCACCCATCATGGCATCGGTGACTTTGTCGTTACACTTGGACCAGGCATCGACGACTTTGTTGTACTTTTCACCCTGAGTGATCAGGCCGTCCATGTACTGCTGTTCAAAGTCTTTAACCTGATCGCGTGTTTCTTCAACCAGAGGCCATTTGCTATCCGGGATCAACATGTCGTCCTTACCGAACGAGATGCCTGCCTTAAACGCCTGACGGAAACCCATGGTCATGATCTGGTCACAGAAGATAACGGATTCTTTCTGGCCGCAATAACGGTAGACCGTATCGATGACCTGCTGCACTTCTTTCTTGCGCAGCAGACGGTTGACCAGATCAAAGGGTGCTTTGGCGTTCAGCGGCAGCAACGCCCCCAGCAGAACACGACCAGGTGTGGTGTCAAACCGCACCATGACCTCGTTGCCTTCAGCATCAATCTGCTTGATCCGCGCTTTGATCTTGGCGTGCAGATGCACTTGGCCTGCATCCAGCGCATGCTGGACTTCGTCCTCGTTGCCGAACACCATACCTTGGCCAACCATGCCTTCACGCTCGAGGGTGACATAGTAGAGACCCAAGATCATATCCTGTGAAGGAACAATGATCGGCGCGCCGTTTGCTGGCGACAGAACGTTGTTGGTGGACATCATCAACACGCGTGCTTCCAGCTGGGCTTCCAGCGAGAGGGGTACGTGCACAGCCATCTGGTCGCCGTCGAAGTCGGCGTTAAAGGCGGAACACACCAGCGGGTGCAGCTGGATGGCTTTACCTTCGATCAGAACAGGCTCGAACGCCTGAATGCCAAGACGGTGCAAGGTCGGCGCACGGTTCAGCATGACGGGGTGTTCGCGGATAACTTCGTCCAAGATATCCCAAACCTCGGGACGCTCTTTTTCAACCAGCTTCTTGGCCTGCTTGACTGTCGAGGACAGACCTTTGGCTTCAAGGCGCGAGTAGATGAACGGCTTGAACAGCTCGAGCGCCATCTTTTTCGGCAGGCCACACTGGTGCAGCTTCAGCTCGGGGCCAGTCACAATGACCGAACGGCCGGAGAAGTCGACGCGCTTGCCCAAAAGGTTCTGACGGAAGCGACCCTGCTTACCCTTCAGCATGTCGGAGAGCGATTTCAACGGACGCTTGTTGGCCCCCGTGATCACGCGACCACGGCGGCCGTTGTCAAACAACGCATCCACAGATTCCTGCAGCATCCGCTTTTCGTTACGCACGATGATATCGGGCGCACGCAGCTCGATCAGACGCTTGAGACGGTTGTTCCGGTTGATGACGCGGCGGTAAAGGTCGTTAAGGTCGGAGGTCGCGAAGCGGCCACCGTCCAGCGGTACCAGCGGACGCAGCTCTGGCGGGATCACGGGGATCACGGTCAGAACCATCCACTCGGGACGGTTGCCGGATTCAAGGAAGGACTCAACCACCTTAAGGCGCTTGATGATCTTCTTCGGCTTCAGCTCGCCTGTGGCTTCTTTCAGCTCTTCGCGCAGCTGGTCGGCCTCGGCTTCGAGGTCAATCGCAGCCAGCATTTCGCGGATCGCTTCGGCACCGATGTTGGCGGTGAAGGCGTCCATGCCGTAGGCGTCTTGCGCGTCCATGTACTCCTCTTCGGTCATCATCTGACCGTAGGTGAGGTCCGTCAGGCCCGGCTCGATCACAACGTAGTTCTCGAAGTAGAGAACACGCTCAAGATCACGCAGGGTCATGTCCAGCATCAGGCCGATGCGCGATGGCAGTGACTTGAGGAACCAGATGTGCGCGACGGGGGAGGCCAGCTCGATGTGGCCCATCCGGTCACGGCGGACCTTTTGCAGCGTGACTTCCACACCGCATTTTTCGCAGACAACGCCGCGATATTTCATACGCTTGTATTTGCCGCACAGACATTCATAGTCTTTGATCGGTCCAAAAATACGCGCGCAGAACAGGCCGTCACGCTCTGGCTTGAACGTACGGTAGTTGATGGTTTCCGGCTTTTTGATCTCACCGAAAGACCACGACAGAATACGCTCTGGCGAGGCAAGGGAAACCTTGATCTCGTCAAACGTCTTGGTGGGTGCAACCGGGGTGAACGGGTTGTTTGTAAGTTCCTGGTTCATTTTCAATCCTTAGATTTATTCTCGAAAGCGGTGGAGAGGGGGCCCGATTTTTATGAAAAAATCGGACCGGAATTTTCAAAAATTCCGATTTCGCCCTTACTCGTCATCCTCCGCATCCAGGAGTTCCATGTTCAGGCCGAGGCCACGGACTTCTTTGACCAGAACGTTGAACGATTCAGGGATACCTGCTTCGAAGTTGTCCTCGCCTTTGACGATGCTTTCATAGACCTTCGTACGGCCTGCAACGTCATCCGATTTCACGGTCAGCATTTCCTGCAGGGTGTATGCAGCGCCGTAAGCTTCAAGTGCCCAGACCTCCATCTCACCAAAGCGCTGGCCACCGAACTGTGCTTTACCGCCCAATGGCTGCTGGGTCACCAGCGAGTATGGTCCTGTAGAGCGCGCGTGGATTTTGTCGTCCACGAGGTGGTGCAGCTTGAGCAGGTACTTCACGCCAACAGTCACCTTGCGGCTGAACTGCTCGCCTGTGCGACCGTCAAACAGAACCGACTGACCCGAAGTGTCAAAGCCAGCGCGTGCAAGGCTGTCGTTCACGTCCGCTTCTTTTGCGCCGTCAAAAACAGGTGTCGCGATTGGCACACCGCGGGTTACGTTACCCGCCGCTTCCAACAGCGTTTCCTCGTCCATGCCAACAATGCCCTCTTCGTAGACATCATCGCCGTAGGCCAGCTTCATCGCTTCACGCACAGGGGTCATATCGCCGGAGCGCTTATACTCTTGCAGCGCCTCATCGATGTTGATGCCCAAACCGCGCGCGGCCCAGCCCATGTGGGTTTCAAGAATCTGACCAACGTTCATACGCGATGGAACGCCGAGCGGGTTCAAACAGAAGTCAACGGGCGTACCATCCGCAAGGAACGGCATGTCTTCCATCGGTACAACCTTGGAGATAACACCTTTGTTCCCGTGACGACCGGCCATCTTATCGCCCGGCTGCAGCTTGCGCTTCACCGCAACGAAGACTTTGACCATCTTCATCACACCCGGGGGCAGATCATCGCCACGGCGTACTTTCTCGACTTTGTCCTCAAAGCGCGCATCCAAGGTCCGTTTCTGGATCTCGTACTGCTCGTTCAGGGCTTCGACGATTTTTGCATCATCTTCGTCCTCAAGCGCCAGCTGCCACCACTGACCACGTGTCAGCACGTCATCCAGTATTTCTTCGGTGATCTGGCTTCCGGGCTTTACGCCCTTGGGGCCTTTCACAGCAATCTTGCCCAGGATCATCTCGCGCAGACGCGCATAGATGTTCCGGTCAAGAATGCCCATTTCGTCGTCGCGGTCACGCGCCAGACGCTCGACTTCTTCACGCTCGATCTGCAGCGCACGTTCGTCTTTTTCCACACCGTGGCGGTTGAAGACCCGTACTTCTACAACTGTACCGAAATCACCGGGCTTTACGCGCAGCGATGTGTCGCGAACGTCAGAGGCTTTCTCACCAAAGATGGCGCGCAGAAGCTTCTCTTCCGGCGTCATCGGGCTTTCGCCTTTTGGCGTGATCTTACCAACAAGGATATCGCCCGGCTCTACGTCTGCGCCGATGTACACGATGCCTGCCTCGTCGAGGTTGCGCAGCGCTTCTTCACCAACGTTTGGAATATCGCGTGTGATTTCCTCTGGCCCAAGCTTGGTATCACGGGCGGCGACTTCGAATTCTTCGATGTGGATCGAAGTAAAGACGTCATCACGGGACACGCGCTCGGAAATCAGGATGGAGTCCTCGTAGTTGTAGCCGTTCCAAGGCATAAACGCGACAACCACGTTTTTACCAAGGGCCAGTTCACCCATGTCTGTGGATGGACCATCCGCAATAACCTGACCCTTCGTCACCGTGTCGCCCACTTTCACCAGTGGACGCTGGTTGATGCAGGTGTTCTGGTTGGAACGCTGGAACTTGCGCATGCGGTAGATGTCTACGCCTGCATCGCCCAGCTCAAGGTCTTCGGTTGCACGGATAACGATACGCGTCGCGTCAACCTGGTCGATCACGCCTGCGCGTTTCGCCATGTAGGCCGCACCGGAATCGCGAGCCACAACTTCTTCGATGCCGGTACCAACCAGTGGTGCCTCGGCTTGCAGTAGTGGAACCGCCTGACGTTGCATGTTCGAGCCCATCAAGGCCCTGTTCGCATCGTCATTCTCAAGGAACGGGATCAGCGATGCCGCAACGGACACCAACTGCTTTGGCGAGACGTCAATCAGGTCAACGTTCATCGAGGGCGACAGCGTGTAGTCACCGGATTTACGCGTGGAGACCAGATCGTTCACGAACTTCATGTTTTCATCAAGGTTCGCGTTGGCCTGAGCCACTGTGTGCCGCATTTCTTCTGTGGCCGACATGTACTGGACTTCGTCCGATACAATACCGTCCTTCACCTTGCGGTAAGGTGTTTCAATAAAGCCGTATTTGTTCACACGGGCGAAGGTGGCCAGCGAGTTGATGAGTCCAATGTTCGGGCCTTCAGGCGTTTCAATCGGGCACATCCGGCCATAGTGGGTCGGGTGAACGTCACGTACTTCGAAACCCGCACGCTCGCGTGTCAGACCACCTGGTCCAAGCGCTGAAAGGCGACGCTTGTGCGTGACCTCGGACAGCGGGTTGGTTTGGTCCATAAACTGCGACAGCTGCGAGGAGCCGAAGAATTCGCGTACCGCAGCTGCCGCTGGTTTGGCGTTGATCAGGTCTTGCGGCATGACTGTGTCGATCTCGACGGAAGACATCCGCTCTTTGATCGCGCGCTCCATACGGAGCAGGCCAACACGGTACTGGTTTTCCATCAGCTCGCCAACAGAACGCACACGACGGTTGCCGAGGTGGTCGATATCGTCGATATCGCCGCGGCCATCGCGCAGATCAACCAGCGCCTTGATGCAGGCCACGATATCATCGCGGTCCAGCGTGCGCTGGGTGTCTTCTTTGTCCAAAGCCAGACGCATGTTCATTTTCACACGGCCAACAGCGGACAGGTCATAACGCTCCGAGTCGAAGAACAATGTGTCGAACAGGTTCGACGCGGCTTCAACTGTGGGCGGCTCGCCCGGACGCATCACGCGGTAGATGTCCATGAGCGCAGTATCGCGGTTCATGTTCTTGTCTGCCGCCATGGTGTTACGCATGTAGGGGCCAACATTGACGTTATCGATGTCCAGCAACGGAATCTCGGTGATGCCCGCATCAACGAGTTCTTTCGCTGTACCGCCGATCAATGTGCCGTCTTTGTCGAACTCAAGCGTCATCTCGTCACCGGCTTCGACATAGATCGCGCCGGTTTCTTCGTTGATAATATCCTTGGAGACAAACTTGCCTTCGATGTGGTTGAAGGGCAGCAGCAACTCGGTCACGTTGCCTTCGTCGATCAGTTTCTTGACGGCGCGAGGTGTGATTTTCTTGCCTTGCTCGAACAGCACTTCGCCGCTTGCCGCGTCTACGATGTCGTATGTGGGACGTGTGCCGCGAATACGCTCCGGGAAGAACGGCGCGATCCAGCCTTTGCCGGCGTCCAGCTTGAAATGCACGGTGTTGTAATACGCATCCATGATCGCTTCTTGATCAAGACCCAGCGAATACAGCAGCGTGGTAACAGGCAACTTACGACGACGGTCAATACGCGCAAACACGATGTCTTTTGCGTCGAATTCGAAATCCAACCATGAGCCGCGGTACGGGATAATACGGCAAGCAAACAACAGCTTACCCGACGAGTGGGTTTTGCCCTTGTCGTGGTCAAAGAACACACCGGGCGAGCGGTGCATCTGGCTTACGATCACACGCTCGGTGCCGTTCACAACGAACGTACCGTTTGGTGTCATCAGGGGCATATCGCCCATGAACACGTCTTGTTCCTTGATGTCCTTTACAGACTTGGCGCCTGTATCCTCATCGATATCAAACACGATCAGACGGAGCGTTACCTTAAGCGGAGCGGCATAGGTCATGTCGCGCTGCTGGCATTCCTCAACGTCATATTTCGGCTTCTCAAGCTCGTACTTCACGTACTCGAGAATGGAGGTTTCATTGAAATCCTTGATCGGGAAAACCGACTGGAACACGCCCTGAATGCCATCACCATCGGTGGGCTGCGGCGCATCGCCGGAATTCAGGAACAGGTCATAGGAGGATTTTTGAACCTCGATCAGGTTCGGCATTTCCAGCACTTCGCGGATTTTGCCATAGTATTTACGCAGACGCTTCTGGCCAAGGAAGGATTGTGCCATGTGTCGTGTCACCTTTCGTGTCTCTTGCCTGAACGCTGCCACCGGGGCCGTGGTGCGCTCATCAGAGCGGTTTAGTCCGGTCTATGCTGGAATGCGTCCCACCGCACTCCTTCCGACCCTTGGACCTCTCCAGAAAGACGCTCTTATCGGCAAGCGCCTTTCAAGAAAGGTTTGGCTGGACAGGGCGTTTGCCCCATCCAGCCAGTATTTTAATGCAGGAATAAATCCCTGCGAGACGGCTTAGGCCAGCTCGACTTCTGCGCCAGCTGCTTCCAGCTTGGCTTTGATGTCTTCTGCTTCGGCTTTGTCGACGCCTTCTTTGATCTTGCCGCCAGCTTCAACCAGATCTTTGGCTTCTTTCAGGCCCAGACCGGTGATGCCGCGAACTTCTTTGATCACGTTGATTTTGGATGCGCCGGCGTTCTTCAGAACGACGTCGAATTCAGTCTTCTCCTCAGCAGCGCCACCGGCGTCTGCAGGGCCCGCCATCATGACAGCGCCACCGGCTGCTGGCTCGATGCCGTACTCGTCTTTGAGGATTGTCTTCAGTTCTTGTGCTTCAAGCAGTGTCAGACCAACGATGTCTTCTGCCAGTTTTTTCAGATCAGCCATGTTTTAGCTCTTTCCGTTAACGATATGTGTGTTCCAACGTGTAGTTTC
This sequence comes from Yoonia sp., assembly GCA_029252195.1. Classification (GTDB taxonomy): domain Bacteria; phylum Pseudomonadota; class Alphaproteobacteria; order Rhodobacterales; family Rhodobacteraceae; genus Yoonia. Next base: position 3,120 of record JAQXBV010000005.1, on the reverse strand, counting down.
AACCACAACGTCGATTTGACGATATTGTCGCTTACGCAGCTCTGTCTTCGATTGTCGACAGAATGGATGCGATGTTGCTTGCTGGTGCGCCAATGGCCCCGGCGATGTTGGAAGCAGGTGCGCCCAGCATGCCCGCGATTGTGGCGATAAGCTCGTCACGCGAAGGCATTTTAGACACGGCTTCTACACCGGCGACGTCCAACGCGTTCTCACCCATTGCCCCGCCGAGGATAACCAGTTTCGGGTTATCCTTGGAGAACTCCTGAGCAACCTTGGCCGCAGCCACTGGATCCTCAGAATAGGTCAGAACGGTCATACCCGTCAGAAGGTTAGCAATGCTTGCACATGGCTTGCCCTCAAGGGCGATCTTGGCGAGCCGGTTTTTGGCAACACGCACAGACCCACCCGCAGCGCTTGCACGCGCACGAAGGTCCTGCATTTCAGCAACTGTCAGACCGACGTAATGGCTAACCACTACAACGCCAGAGCTTTCAAAGATCTGGCCGAGTTCGTCGACCAACTGTTCTTTTTGTGCTCTATCCACAGTTTCACTCCAAATTATTCGGAGGGGTGACCCCCCGAGGCTCGTTTTGCCGGACAAATGTCCGACGTCGGGTCCTTACGGGTCCTTCCCAAGACCGTCCGAGAGCACTGCTCTAGAAAAGTCATAGTCATTCCCCATCTCAGGCAGGAATTATAGACTGGAAACCCAGCCTACCCGCCATCTCGGACGAAGCGCAAAAAGCGCACGACGAATCGTGCGCTATGATGCAAGGGTTGATCTAGTAGGTCTGGACGGGAATGCCAACAGCAAAAATCCCGCTTTGACTGCACCTGACCGCATCGCCCTCAAAGCTGACGTTGACCGAGCGAAGACAAGGCTCACGCCTTTATGGCATCCTCCAGCGCGGCGCGGAATGCGCTGAAACGCTTGTTGGCAGGCCCCCAAGGAAATGCAAAGCCGGGATCAGGCTGACGCCACCCCTTGCCATAGTTGACCTCCAGCATGGCCTCGGCATTTCGCGGGATTGGTAGACCCGTTGTTTTGCACGCAGCCAACGGCAAAAGATCATCTTCTGCCAGCTCGCCACTGGTATGAGGGTAGAGGTACACACGGTCCTCCTCGATCCACGCGGGGAATACATCGATATTCACACCGCTGGTCGAGCTGAGTTTGAATATCCCCAAGTTGCGCCGCTCGCGGGATTTGACAAGGCCTCGCGCCACAAGCACATCAATTCCGGCAGTCCACAAAGCTGCTGCCTCGACGGGATCTTTGGCGGGCATAACAACGGCGATATCCACATCGTCGTCATGATCAATAAATCGCCCTTCGCGAATGGCACCCAACAACGTTCCAGAGTTCAGGAACGCAGGGCCGAACACCTCGGCTGCCGTTGCGATCGCCGCCTCTGTATCGCGCCACAGCTGTGGTTGATCCACGTCGGTCAGCGCCGTGTTAAACGTGACCCCCTCCAGCGAAAAACCATTTTCTTCGACCGCAGCAATGCGATCCACAAACGCCAGGTACTCGGCCTGCTCGTCATTTGCGATGCGGGCCTGATACAATTTATAAAGCGGCTTTTGCGCGCGGCGCGGACGCTTGCCCCGTGCGATAACGACCGCGGCAAAGGCCTCCAGCGCCAGCGGTGTCAGGCCCGCAGCGTCGGAAAGACCCAACGCGTCAAACGCCTCAACCGCGACTGCACCGTCATACGGCGCCGTGCCTCCGGACAAATGAGCCAAGGCATTGTCGCGCAGCGCAGTGAGTGTGTCAGCTGTTTTTTCATCGTACATATCAGCTTTGGTCACAGCACTCGGTCCTCGTTTTTCGCTACATTCGGGGCGGATGCGGTGCGACACAATGGACCGCTGCGGCAGACCCACAAACATCCCGCCAAGAGAGTCACTATTGCAACCCCCCCGCAAAACGAAAAAGAGCGGGCGCAAGGCCCGCTCTGTCTTAAATCTTCAGGGAGTAACGCTTACTCGGAAGCAGCGCTGTCCACGGATACAGTAACGCCCGGGCCCATTGTGGAGCTCAGTGCAACTTTCTGCATGTACGACCCTTTTGCGCCCGCTGGCTTGGCTTTGGCAACCGCGCCAACAAAGGCACGGATGTTTTCAACCAGCTTGTCCGCGTCGAAGGATGCTTTGCCAACGCCTGCATGGACGACACCGCCCTTTTCAGCTTTGAACTGCACTTCGCCGCCTTTGGCCGCAGCAACAGCAGCAGCAACATCCACTGTCACTGTACCGACTTTAGGGTTTGGCATCAGGTTGCGTGGACCCAGAACTTTACCCAGACGGCCGACAACAGGCATCATGTCAGGTGTTGCGATGCAGCGATCAAAGTCGATCTTGCCGCTCATCACGATGTCCATCAGGTCTTCGGCACCAACGATATCGGCACCAGCGGCTTTCGCCTCGTCTGCCTTGTCGCCACGGGCAAAAACGGCAACACGCACGTCTTTACCTGTACCGTTCGGCAGACCAACAACACCGCGGACCATCTGGTCTGCGTGACGTGGGTCAATCCCGAGGTTCATTGCGATCTCGATGGTTTCGTCGAACTTTGCGCTCGCGTTACCTTTGATCAGGGCCACAGCTTCTTCAACTGTGAGGTTCTCTTTGCCAACGAATGCTTCGCGTGCGGCGCGGATGCGCTTACCAAGTTTAGCCATATTACTTAACCTCGATGCCCATGGACTTTGCGGAGCCCAAGATGATTTTCATCGCCTGTTCCACATCGTTTGCGGACAGATCCTTCATTTTCGCTTCTGCAATCTCGCGCAGCTGCTTTGGTGTGATGGACCCAACGGTTTCACGGCTTGGTGTCTTGGCGCCGGAATTCACTTTGGCCGCTTTCTTCAGGAAGTAGGACGCTGGTGGCGTCTTGATGTCCATTGTGAAGGACTTATCCTGATAGTAGCTGATCACGGTCGGGCAAGGTGCACCTGGCTCAAGGTCTGCTGTTTTTGCGTTGAACGCTTTACAGAATTCCATGATGTTGATGCCGCGCTGACCCAATGCTGGACCGACTGGCGGGGACGGGTTTGCTTGACCCGCTTTAACTTGCAACTTCATCGTACCGACGAGTTTCTTGGCCATTGGCCTTCT
>JAQXBV010000004.1 GCA_029252195.1 Yoonia sp. | reverse complement strand
CGACCATGGCAAAGCCTGCCTGCGAGTCGATCAAGGGCATGCCACCTACGTTAATGCCAAAAAGCCCTGTCAAAAAGCCAAGCGGCAAGAACACAGCCGCGATAATCGAGAGCACATAGGTGTTGCGCCCAAGAGCAGTCGCAGCCTTCGCATCCTCATGGTCTTGGATCGCACCAAGGCGGTCGTTTGTCGCGTCTAATTCTTCGATTGTGCGTTTGTTGCGGTTGATCGTTTCGCGCAAATGCTCCTTTGCGAGATCGTCCAGAGGCCAGACCGTCCCACTTCCCAAAGCGATCAGCGCTTCTGCTTGCGGGCGGACAAAGCGCCGCAGTTTGATGATTGACTGGCGCAAGGCGGGGATATTGGCGGGCGGTGCTGATTTTTCGTCAAAGGCGCGGTCCTCGGCCTCGTCTGTTGCCTCGGCCAATCCCAACGAGACAGCCTCGATCCGTTTGGTCAGACCAAAGGAGAGCGCGGCGAGAAAAGCTGCGATGTCGCGTGGTGGTCTGCCGGCGTCGATATCCGCGCGGACCGCATCAAGCGCAAAGATCTTGTCGCGCCGCGCAGACACAATTAGCCCCTCAGACACCCAAAGACGGATTGATACCATGTCTTCGGCGTCGGCCCCGTCGTTGAGGTTCACACCGCGCAGGTTCAGGATCATGCCGCCTTGGATCGCGTCACAATGGGGGCGGGTTTCCGATTGCAAAAGTGCCTTGGCCGCCGCGCGGGGCAGGTGGTCGGTGGCCCATGTCTCGAAGGTCGCATCTAGCCTGTTGAAATGGAGCCAGCGATAGCCCTCGTGCGGTTTGGTGTCTGGCCAAGCCTCAGTCACGGCGCGCGCGACACCATGCTGGTCAATGTCATAGGCGCAGACGGGGACGATGGATTGGCTGTTCAAATCAAATCGCCTCCCGTTGTTCGTTGCGCATTAAGTAGGATGGGTGTTAACCCATCACCCCTTAGAGACCAAGCTTTGCAGCCACCAACTGATTGACCATCGCAGGGTTGGCTTTACCGCCCGTCGATTTCATCACCTGGCCTACAAACCAGCCCGCCAGCTTTGGATTGGCTTTCGCCTTTTCCACTTGGTCGGGGTTGGCGGCGATGATCTCGTCAACGGCGGCCTCAATCGCGCCTGTATCCGTAACCTGCTTCATGCCTTCGGTCTCGACAATCTCGGTCGGGTCGCGGTCTTGGGTATAGGCAATGTCAAACACGTCCTTGGCGATCTTGCCAGAGATGGCGTCGGATTTGATCAAGGCCACAATCTGCGCCAAACGGGCGGCGGAAATCGGGCTTGTGGTGATGTCTTTGTCGTCCTTCTTGAGGCGACCAAAGAGTTCGTTGATCACCCAATTCGCGGCCAGCTTTCCATCGGCGCCAGAGGCGACAGCCTCGAAGTATGCCGCGTTTTCGACATCGGCCGTCAAGACGCTCGCATCATAGTCCGACAAGCCGAAGTCACTGATAAAGCGGGCCTTCTTGGCGTCGGGCAGTTCGGGCAGGCTTGCTGCAATATCGTCCACCCAAGCCTGCTCGATCTCCAAAGGCAAAAGGTCGGGGTCGGGGAAGTAGCGGTAATCATGCGCCTCTTCCTTGGAGCGCATCGACCGTGTCTCGTTCTTGTCCGGATCGTAAAGGCGGGTTTCCTGCACGACCTCTTTGCCGTCCTCAATCAGCGCAATCTGGCGGCGCGCTTCGACCTCAATCGCGGCTTGGATAAAGCGCATCGAGTTCATGTTCTTGATCTCGCAGCGGGTGCCAAGGTGGCTGAAGTCTTGGGTCGCTTGGTATTTCTCGTAATCGCCCGGACGGCAGATCGACACGTTCACGTCGGCCCGCAGGTTGCCGTTTTGCATGTTCCCGTCACAGGTGCCCAAGTAGCGCAAAATCTGGCGTAGCTTGACGACATAGGCGGCGGCCTCTTCAGGGCCGCGAATGTCGGGCTTCGAGACGATCTCCATCAGGGCAACGCCTGTACGGTTCAGGTCCACAAAAGACATGTTCGGGTCCATGTCGTGAATGGATTTCCCAGCGTCCTGCTCAAGGTGGATACGCTCGATGCGCACCAGCCGTGCCTTGCCGTCGCCCATCTCGACCAGCACTTCGCCTTCGCCCACGATGGGGTGGTAAAGTTGCGAAATCTGGTAGCCTTGCGGCAGGTCTGGGTAGAAATAGTTCTTGCGGTCAAAGGCTGACATCAGGTTGATCTGCGCGTTCAGCCCCAAGCCCGTGCGCACTGCATAGGCGACACATTCTTCATTGATCACGGGCAACATGCCGGGCATGCCTGCGTCCACGAAGGCGACGTTGGAGTTTGGCTCTGCGCCGAATTGTGTAGAGGCGCCCGAGAACAGCTTGGCCTTGGTCGCGACCTGCGCGTGGACCTCAAGGCCGATGACCATCTCCCAGTCATTTTGCGCGCCAGCGATCACCTTAGGTGCGGGGGCTTCATAGGTCAGGTCAAGCATGGGGAAACTCCAAAGACATTATCTCTCTGGGCGGTTCTATGCCAGTCAGAGGGGGGGGACAAGACGGAGGTGTTCGTTTCGCTTGCGACAATGGGGGTGTTTGGTGCAGTTTCCGCCCCATGATGATATTCAAGTCAATCCTGGGGGGGATCTTGGCCGCCGTCATCGCAGGCTCTACCTTGGCGGATCCGGCGGTCAGGCCATTCTCCCGAGACGATGCGGTCGTAGTCGCGGCAGCAGCAAAGGCTGAAACCTTGGCGCGCTTTCGTGTGGTGGCAAGGCCTGACCATATGGTGCGCTATCCTGTGCAGGTGCAGCAGGCCACCGCCGCAACCCTTCGGCCCGCCGCACGCAACGATTACTTACCGCAAGCCCGTTGGGATTCCAAAAACGGCACAGAGATTTGGACACGCGCCGCAATGGTGGCCGTGGGCGACCAAGGCGCTGGTTTGTCGGATGTGATCCCGCGCGATATTGCCACTTGGTGCCCGGCCTACGCACAAAACTCCCAGACGATGCGCGAGGCCTTTTGGGTCGGCATGATGTCATCGCTTTCAAAATACGAGAGCACCTATAACCCCAAGGCGGTTGGCGGCGGGGATCGGTGGTTTGGTCTCTTGCAGATCTACCCCGACACCGCGCGCCGCTATGGCTGTCGTGCGACCATGGGTGAGGCGCTTAAAAAATCCGGTCGACAACCTGTCTTGTGCCGCGCGCATTATGGCCGCGACCGTGACGCGCGACCGTGCTGTGGCCTTGCATGACGGGCGCTGGCGTGGTGTGGCCGCCGATTGGGGGCCAATGACCAATGCCCGCAAGATCGCGGAGATGGCCTCTTGGACCAGCAAGCAAGACTATTGTCAGCCTCAAGTGGCCACAATACGCCCACAGGCGCGACCAGACACAGCCGTTTGGGATGTGTCGGTCTCGACCATGAGCAGCCCCGCGCAGTAATCAGCCCAAGATACGGGTGATGATTTCGGTCGTGTCACGACTGAGGTTCGGCGTGGCTTTGATCCGCTCCATCGCGGCGCGCATCTGATCCTGACGGGCAGGGCTATAGCGTTTCCACGTCTCGAATGACGTCGCCATCCGCGCGGTGGTTTGCGGGTTCATCGGGTCGAGCGTGATCAGGCAATCGGCGAAAAACCCGTAGCCAGAGCCGTCGGGCGCATGGAAGCCCGCCTCGTTATTGGCCAGTGCCCCGATCACAGCGCGGAAGCGGTTCGGGTTCTTCCAGTCGAATTTTGCGTGCGCGGTTAAGGTTTTGGCAACATTCGCCGCTTCATCGGGCGCAGCACAGGCCACCTGCAGGCCAAACCATTTGTCCATGACAAGACGGTCATCACCCCATTGGGTCGCAAAGGCGGCGAGCTCTTTTTGCCCTGCGCCGATGTTCAGCAGACACGCAAGGGCTGCCTGCTGTTGGGTCATATTATCCGCATTTGCGTATTGCAACGCTGCCTGATGGCCGCCGTCGAGGCGGCTGATATAGCCCAAAACGCGGTTGCCAAGGGCGCGTTTTCCGACATCAACCGCGTTGGGGTCGTAAGGGTCACAGACCGCCATTTGCGCGTAAATACGCGGCGTAATATCCTGTAAGTGCTGGGCAATTTGCAGCTTGAGCACCTCATGCGCGAGGTAGATATCACGCGGCTCGGGGATGCCGCCGCCGTCTACAATTGCTTGTGCTGTATCGGCCTCGGAGGGGATCGATAGCGCGAGGGCGCGGAAGGCGGGATCAAGGGTATCGTCGCGCAGGACGGCGGCTAATCCGTCATGGAAGGTCGCATCTGGGCCGCCCCCGTTCAGGGTCATGTCCAGCAGCACATCGCGGGCCAGCATGCGTCCCGCGTCCCAGCGGTTGAACGGATCGGTGTCATGGGCCAGCAGGATCGCGCGGTCCGCCGTAGATTGGTCGTGGTGCACGATCACGGGCGCGGAATAGTCACGCAAGACAGATAAGACCGGTTTTTCCGCGATGCCGTCAAAGGTAAAGACCTGTTCGATTTCGGTGAGTTCAAGCGTTTGCGTCGCCAAAACCTCGCGCCCGTCTCGTGCGAGTAGTCCCATGCAAACCGGAATGACTTGCGGCTCTTTCGGGCTGCCGTCTGGTGTGGCGGGCAAGTCTTGGCGCAGCGTCAGCCGGTAGGTGTCGCCTGCGTGGTCTTCGGTCACATGCAAATGCGGCGTGCCCGCTTGCGCATACCAGCGGGCAAATTGCGACAAGTCGCGGCCAGTGGTATCTTCAAACACCGCGATCCAGTCTTCGATTGTTGCCGCCTCGCCATCGTGGCGGTCAAAATAAAGCGTGCAGGCGTCGGCATAGGCCGCGTCCCCCACGATCCGTTTGAGCATGCCGATAACTTCGGCGCCCTTTTCATATACGGTCGCGGTATAGAAATTGTTGATCTCGACAAAGCTGGCGGGGCGCACAGGGTGGGCGAGCGGGCCGCGGTCCTCGGGATATTGATGACCGCGCATCGCCAGCGCGTCTTCGATCCGCTTGACGGCATGGCCGCGCATGTCACCGGTAAACTGCGCATCGCGGAACACGGTCAGCCCCTCTTTAAGGCAAAGCTGGAACCAGTCACGACAGGTGATCCGGTTGCCCGTCCAGTTGTGAAAATACTCATGCGCGATAATCGCCTCGATCCGCTCGAAGTTCGCGTCAGAGGCTGTCTCGCGGGAGGCGAGAACACAGCTTGAGTTGAAAATGTTCAAGCCTTTGTTCTCCATAGCGCCCATATTGAAGTCATCGACGGCAACAATATTGAAAATGTCCAAGTCGTATTCACGCCCGTAAACATCCTCGTCCCACTGCATAGACGCCTTGAGCGCTTTCATACCGAAGGCACATTTGTTTTCGTCGCCTTTGCGCACATAGATATTGAGCGCGATATCCTTACCCGACATTGTGGTGAATGTGTCGGGGTGCGCGATCAGATCGCCCGCGACCAGCGCAAACAGGTAGGCTGGTTTCGGCCATGGATCATGCCATTCCCCCGCCCCGACAGGGTTACCGTTCGACAGCAGCACCGGCAGGTCGCTTTCGATTTTGACCGTAAAGACGGCCATCACATCGGGGCGGTCAAGGTAGTAGGTAATCTTGCGAAACCCTTCGGCCTCGCATTGGGTGCAATACATGCCGCCCGACATATAGAGCCCCTCAAGCGCGGTATTGGTCGCAGGCGAGATTTCGACCTCGGCCTCAAAGATAAACGGGGCATTTGGCACCGTGCAGCTCAGGCCCGTCTCGGTCAGTTCAGGGGTAATCTCTGCGCCGTCGATCCGCGCGGCAATCAGCTTGAGCTCTTCGCCATGCAGAAAGAAGTCGCGCGATTTGGACGCCGGATTTGGTCGGAACGCAATCCGCGACTCGACGCGCGTCGCATGGGGCGAGAGGTGAAACGTCAAATGCACCGTGTCGATCAAATAGGCGGGCGGTGTGTAGTCAGCAAGATAGATCGTTTGCGGCGCAGAGTTGGTCATGTAAGCTTCCTTTGAGGGGGGTTGCTGCGCAGCGTAAGCGGGGGATCGCAGGCATACAAGCGAGGCGCAGGGCAACATTTGAACCAAGAAGCAGCTTCAAGCTAGACTTGATGATAGTGCGCGCTATCTCCTTCAATATGCCAAAGATGAAAAAGAAAAGAGATTTAGAAACAAAGGTTTGCGCCACTTGCGGACGGCCTTTTGCTTGGCGTAAGAAATGGGCGAAGGTCTGGGGTGAGGTGCGCTATTGCTCGGATGCATGTCGTGATCGGCGCGCGCTCGTGAAAATTGGTAAGTAATTATTACCGATTTTCAGTTGCCTATCGGAAACTTTTGGCCTAGCAAACACCCAAACTCATTTTTGCGCAGGCTATCTGTGCAGCGCTAGGGAGAAAAATATGTCTGACCGCATCGAAAAACATGGACTGCAAGTCGATCACCGTTTGGTGGCATTTCTTGAGGAAAAGGCGATTGTAGACACAGGCGTATCTGCGGATGCGTTCTGGAAAGGCTTTTCTGCGATCGTGCACGACTTGGGTCCACGCAATGCCGCACTGTTGGAGCGGCGCGAGGACATCCAAGAGCAGATTGATGCGTGGCATATTGCAAACCGCGATGCAGATGCGCAAACCTACCAAGCGTTTTTGCGCGACATCGGCTATCTTGTTCCCGAAGGCCCTGATTTCGCTATTGAAACCACGAATGTCGACCCTGAGATCGCGGCAATTCCTGGACCGCAGCTGGTTGTGCCGATCACCAACGCCCGCTTTGCGCTGAACGCGGCCAATGCCCGTTGGGGGAGCCTTTATGACGCGCTTTACGGCACGGATGCGCTGGGCGATTTGCCAAGCGGCAAGGGCTATGACGCGGCGCGTGGGGCGCGTGTGATTGCATGGGGTCGTGCGCATCTGGATGCTGTCGCGCCTTTGGCGTCGGGGTCTTGGGCGGATATCAAAAGCCTGAATGTGGAGCAGGGCGCGCTTGTGCCTGCCTTGCGCGATCCGTCGCAATTTGCCGGGTATTTGCGCGACGAGAAATGCCCGCTGCAGGTTTTGCTGCGCGTTCATGGCTTGCTGATCGAGATTTTGGTCGACCCAACCTCTGAAATCGGCGCGCAGGACACAGCAAATATTTCGGACATTCGGCTTGAGAGTGCGATGTCGGCGATCATGGATTGCGAAGATTCCGTTGCGGCCGTGGATGCCGAAGACAAGATCGTGGCTTACGGCAACTGGCTTGGCCTGATGCGCGGTGATCTGGCCGAAGACGTCACTAAGAACGGCAAGACCTTTACCCGTGCCCTGAACCCCGACCAGACCTATTTGGCACCAGACGGCACAGTGATGGATGTGAAATGCCGCTCTTTGATGCTGGTGCGCAATGTCGGCCACCTGATGACAAACCCTGCGATTCTGGACCGCGACGGCAAAGAGGTCGGCGAAGGCTTGATGGACGCCATGTTCACGACGCTGATTGCGAAGCATGATCTTAAGCGGGACGGCGGGAACTCGGCGCATGGCTCCATGTATGTGGTCAAGCCAAAGATGCATGGCCCCGACGAAGTGGCCTTTGCTGTCGAGATCTTTGATCGGGTCGAGGCGGCTTTGGGCCTGCCACAAAACACCGTCAAACTCGGGATTATGGACGAGGAACGTCGCACCTCGGCGAACCTGAAAGAATGTATCCGCGCGGCCAAATCCCGTGTTGCGTTTATCAATACGGGCTTCCTTGACCGGACGGGTGACGAGATTCACACCAGCATGGAAGCGGGGCCGATGGTGCCCAAGGGCGAGATGAAGACCCTGCCGTGGATCACGTCTTATGAGGATCGTAATGTCGATATCGGTCTGGCGTGCGGATTGCAGGGCAAGGCCCAAATCGGCAAAGGCATGTGGGCGATGCCCGATCTGATGGCCGAGATGCTCAAGGCGAAGATAGGCCATCCGAAATCTGGCGCGAACTGCGCATGGGTGCCGAGCCCGACTGCTGCGACATTGCATGCGACCCACTATCACCTCGTGGATGTTCTGGCCCGTCAGAATGAAATCAAGGCAGGCGGCGCGCGTGGCACGTTGGATGATCTGCTGACGATTCCTGTGGCGAAAAATCCGCCATGGTCGCAAGAGCTTATCACCACCGAAGTCGAGAATAACGCACAGGGCATTCTGGGCTATGTCGTGCGCTGGATCGATCAGGGCGTCGGCTGTTCGAAAGTACCCGACGTTCATGATGTGGGCCTGATGGAAGACCGCGCGACGTGCCGCATTTCGAGCCAAGCGCTGGCAAACTGGCTTCATCACGACGTGGTCACGCAAGTTGAGGTCATGGATGCGATGCAGAAAATGGCGGCGATTGTTGATGCGCAAAACGCGAGTGATCCGTTTTATCGCCCGATGGCGCCGAATTTTGACGGGATCGCCTTTCAAGCGGCCTGTGATCTGGTGTTCCAAGGGCGGATTCAGCCTTCGGGCTATACCGAGCCTGTGTTGCACCGCCGTCGTTTAGAGTTGAAAGCGCAACGCAATCATTAAGGGATGATGGGTCAAGACCCATCCTACGGAGGAGCGAAAGATGGCAGAAGTATCACTTGCGAAAGCGCGGATGATTATTCGCAAAGCACTGGCAAAAGGTGACGAGATGGGCTTCAAGCCGCTGACAGTCATCGTGCTGGACAGCGGCGGGCATGTCAAAGCTTTCGAGCGCGCGGATGGCGCAGCACCGGGCCGTTTCGGGATCGCCCATGGCAAGGCTTACGGCTCGATCATGCTGGGCATGGCGGGCACGGCGCAAATGGCGCGCGCAGAGGCGCAGGCGTATTTCATGGCGGCGGTGAACGGCGTTTACGGCGGCCAAGTGGTGCCTGTTCCCGGCGGTATCTTGCTGCGTGACAAGCGCGGTGCGGTCATCGGTGCGGTGGGTGTCACAGGCGATACCTCAGACAATGACGTGATCGCAGGACTGGCCGGCATTGCGGCGGCGGGTCTGATCGGCGAAGCATAACCGACGGGTTTTCTTATCGAAAACGGCAGGCTACACTCCCTCAAACTTTTGAGGGAGTGCCTTATGTCGCGGCCTGTAGTTGGCATTATTGGCAACAGCTATTTGATCAATGATGAATATCCTGTCCATGCGGCAGGCAAGATGAATACGGAGGCTTTGGCCTGCGTATGTGGGGTGATGCCTTTGATCATTCCCACAGAACCTGAAGCTGTAACCGTCTCCGAGTTGATGGCGGTCTGCGACGGGTTTCTGTTTACAGGCGGCCGCCCCAATGTGCACCCTGATGAATACGGCGAGGCCGAGACGGCAGCGCATGGCGATTTTGACAGGTGCCGTGATGCTGTGGCGCTGCCTTTGATCCGTGCTTGTGTCGATGCAGGCCAGCCGATCATCGGCATTTGCAGGGGCTTCCAAGAGGTTGCCGTCGCGATGGGTGCCACGCTTCATCCCGAAATTCGCGAGTTGGCGGGCCGCGACAATCACCGGATGCCGCCGGACGGGACGCTCGTGGAAAAGTTTGCATTGCGTCATATCGTGACCTTAACGGCCGATGGACCTTTCCATAAAGTGCTGGGGTCTCAAGAGGTTATGACAAACTCTTTGCACGGGCAGGGGATCATGAATGCGGGTCCGCGCATCGTGGTTGACGGCTATGCGCCAGATGGCACGCCTGAGGCGATCTATGTGAAGGGGGCGGCCGGATTTACCCTGTCGACGCAATGGCATCCCGAGTGGAACGCGCAACATGACCCTGTTTCGCGCCCCTTGTTCGAGGCCTTTGGCGATGCGTGCCGTGCGTTCAAATTCGGCCGGTCAGCCTATCGGCAGACGGCCTGACACGCTGGCGTGTCACGCAGGAAATGGGAACAGACCTCCTCCCGCGTGACGACTCACCAGACGAGCAATTCGCTTTCGTGCTTCTTGAGGCAGCGGCGCGCGGTCTGGCCGTAGCCATTCGCGTTTGTCCGTAGCTCTGGGAAAAGCGCGAAAAGCTCGTCACGTGCGGGGTCGCTGATGGCAGTCAGGCCCACATCACCCGGGTGGAAGCTTTCTGTCGCAGCGCCTTCGGCGTAGACGACCTCGTGTTCGTCAAACATCATGTGGATGTAAGTCACGTTGCCACCTGTTTCTTGTGTCACAAGATTGCCGTCGAGCAAATGCTTTGCCGAGACCAGCACTTCGCTCTCGCCGAACAAAAGTTCCGCGCGGTAGCCTTGGAACATCATACGGTGCTGCGGTGATACGAGCAAATCGCGCTCTTGGCCTGTGACCACACCAGGACGGATGCGGATCGGTGCGAATCTGTCCATGGCAGGCACGGTGCGCTGCTGGATCCAACGGATCGGCTGCAAACCGTGGTCGCGTGTCACAACCAGATCACCAACGCGCAGGGTAGCGATGTCACGCGCACCTTTTGGTGTCGCAATTTGCGTGCCGGGTGTAAAGCAGATGATGTTTTCGATCTCAGAGAAGCTCAAGATCGTGCCATCGTCCATCGTGACGGACCCGTGGAAGGTCTCGTTGCCATCGACGTTGATGCCATCGCTGATCTTGATCAAGGTCGAGAGGTCGGCGAGAGTTCCCAACTGGAGCGTATCGCCGAAAGCTGTTTCGCCGCCCGTGCCGCCGATGACGGTGATCGCGCCATTGCTGGTCTCGCCAAGGTCGGCTGCGTTGAAAGTATCGTCGCCAGTGCCCCCGTCGACATAGTCGCCGTTGGAGAAAGTGACGATATCGTTGCCCGCGTCACCAAAGAGGCTATCCGCGCCTGCACCCCCTGAGATCAAGTCACCGCCGTCGCCACCATAGATGAGGTCGTCAGCGGCGCTACCTGTGAGGATGTCGAAACCACCCTCGCCAGAGATCGTGACGGAGGCATTGCTGGCGCTGGCATCGACGTAATCGGAGGTCTCGGTGCCCTGAATGCTCTCGATCTGCGAGAAACTGCCCGTTGCATCTGGTCCTGCGACGGGGCTGCCGTCGACCAGATAGGTGCCGCTTTCGTCCCCGTTGAAGGTCACGTTTGCACCCGCACCAAATGTCGCGCTTTGGAACGACAGGGTGTCGGTATCGCCTGCGTTTTCACCGCCAACGATGGTGTCGTCACCACTGGTCTCGTCCAGCATGAAGGTGTCGTTACCTGTGCCGCCGGACAGGGTGTCGTTGCCCGCGCCGCCGTCGATGGTATCGTCGCCCGCGCCTGCATCAATGATGTCAGCGCCGGATCCAGTTGAGATCACGTCATTGCCAGCACCCGCAAGCACGGTGGTATCCGTTGTCGCGGCAGTGCCGTCAAATGTGTCGGCGCTCTCGGTCAGATCGAATGTTTCGATCTCGCTAAAGCTGCCTGTGGCCGCTGCGTTGGTGAAGTTATAGGTGCCAGCCTCGTCGCCGGTAAGGACAACGTTGGAGCCGCCTGTCGTGCTTTGATCGTTGAGGTCGAGCGTGTCATTGTCGAGGCCGTCAACATCTTCGCCGCCTTCGATAATATCCGCACCATCATTGTCGCCAACAACGATGGTATCGTTGCCAGTGCCGCCATAGATGCTGTCGTCATCACCGCCGCCGTTCAGAAGATCGTCGTCCGCGCCGCCTTATAGCGTGTCATTGCCAGCGTCGCCGCTGATGGAATCGTTACCAGCATCGCCAAAGAGCGTGTCGCCCTCAGAGCTGTAGCCGCCGCCGTTGATTGTGTCGTTACCATCGCCGCCATAGACGAGGTCGTTGCCGAGGGAGGCTCCGACAACATCGTCGCCAGCGCCGCCGTAGACAGTGTCTTGACCATTCTCTGCATAGATACTGTCGTTGCCATCGCCGCATAAACGATGTCGTCGCCGAGACCAGTTTGCAGCAGGTCATTGCCTGTACCGCCGTAGACTTCGTCGTTGCCATTGCCAGCATAGATGCTGTCATTGCCGTCGAAGCCATAGATCAGGTCGTCGTTGCCGGTGTCACCTGCAAGGATCGCGTCATCACCGTCGACCATGTCGCCATCGGGGTCACCGGTGTAGCTGGCGTCGATGATGTCGCTGCCTGCGGTGCCCTCAATGGTGCCGTCAGACAACGGAATGCCGATTGCGTTGAGGTACAGCGGATCACTCGCCTCGGCAGCAGAGATACCGACCAGCGTGATGCTTTCCCCGTTCGGGAATGTGAGCACGGCATTGCCCATGCCGTCATCGGTCACGTCAACATGGCTGGTGTGCACAGGGTTGCCATTGGCGTCGTGCAGCTGGGTGACGTCGAGCGTATCGGTGCCTGTGAAGGTGCCATCGCCGTTTGGCGTTGGCGCTTCAAAGCTATAGACGGTGTCATTGTCAAAGCCGTCTTGCAAGACGACCACATCGGAGGCGCCGTCGAAGTTGCCCAGATCGAAGATGTCGTCGCCTGCGCCGCCGATCACGGTATCAGCGTCTTCGCCAGTGGCCACCATATCGTTGCCCGACGAGCCGATGACCGTGTCATTCCCCGATCCGAGGACCGCAATTTCGATCTCCGAGAACGTGATTGTGTCGCCGCCCATTGCGAGCGTGCCGTCTTCGCCGTCGGCAGGATTTCCTGCGCTCAGGTCGAGTGTCACATCCCCTGTCAGCCCTGCGCCCAAGAGGTAGTCGCCGGAAAGCTCGCCGGTTTCACCAGGGGTGACCGTGTCGTTGCCGAATCCGTCATCGATAATGAACCAGTCGTCGCCGGATCCACCATCCATGGTGTCCGCGCCCGCGCCGCCGATAATGGTGTCACCGTCAAAGCCGCCGTAAATTACGTCTCCGGCCGTGCTGCCGGTGACCACATCTGCGCCCGCGCCACCGTAAACGGTGACCGCCGTATTGGCAGCTGAGGCATCGACCACATCGCTGCCAGCGCCAAGATCAAAGGTTTCGATTTCCGAGAATGTGGCTGTCGAGGTCCCGTCGGTGAAGCTACCAGATTCGTTGTTGGCGCTGGTCAGGTTCACAGTCAGGTTCGTTGTGACGCCAGAGAGATCAAGCGTGTCGCCGCTGGTCTCAAGGGTTTCGTTGCCCGCGATGGTATCGGTGCCCCAGCCATCGGTGACGGCAAATGTGTCGTCCCCGCTGGACCCGACCATCGTGTCGTTGCCTGCGCCGCCGTTGATCGTGTCGTCGCCCGC
>JAQXBV010000003.1 GCA_029252195.1 Yoonia sp. | reverse complement strand
GTCATTGGCACAGACTAGCGCAGCAATCGACCAAAAAGAAGCGCCCAGACGCGGGGTCTGGGCGCAGTGTTGGAACGGGGGGACTATTCTTCAAAACACGTCCGCTCCAGAACGCGTCTGACTTTCGGACGTAGGTCTGTGTGGCGGGGTTCCAAGACCGATCAGACAAATGTGATCGCAACGTTATCTCAGAGAGCAAGGATCTGGGGCCAATGGCCCTCGGCCAGCGCGATGTTTTGGGGGACATCTTGCGACCATATCCCGCGCACAGTGAGCGAGTGATTGAGATATAGCTTACCCCCATAGATCGTCCAAGCTTCGGGCACCGTGGTCGCAATCGCCCCTTTTGAGGCGGCATAAGCACAATACCCCCCGAACTGCGGGGCATAGGCCTCTGGATTTGCTTCAAATTGAGCCATATTCTCGACAGTCGCAAACCGCCACTGCGCACCTTTCCACATCAGCGCGTGGGCTCGCGTCCCGAGAACAAAGTTAGACTGCGTAAAATATGCGACAGGATCAGCGCCACGCAGGGCAATCCCGTCCATCGCGAAAACTGCAGGCGACGCGGCGGCGGCCGTGCGGGCGAAAAACGGTGTGACAGCCAAGGCAGTCAAAACATAACGGCGGGTGATCATCGACGGGTCCTCATTGGGGCATTCCTGTCAAAATGCACGCCCTCGGTCCGAAAGCAAAGCCCCCTCGCCAAGCTGTGACAACAGGGTCCGCTTTGTTTCAGTCGAAAACATCCTCGACAACATCCCAAAGCTCATCAAAGATCTTGCGGCCCAAGTAACTTATTTTATTTCTCTTTTTGGGCTTGTTGCGCTGCTTGACAACCCGTTTTTTCACGGGTTTCAAGGGGGCTGGGCGGGTGGGTGTCGCCGTAGGCGCAGTCACCGGCTCAGCCGCTTTTGGTAACATTTTAAGCTTACGCAGCGGCGCGCCGCAGCTTGCGCAGCTCAATTCATGATAGGTGTCGCCCGCCAAGACCAAAGC
The DNA here is from genome assembly GCA_029252195.1 of Yoonia sp. Lineage (GTDB taxonomy): Bacteria > Pseudomonadota > Alphaproteobacteria > Rhodobacterales > Rhodobacteraceae > Yoonia. The sequence goes on along the minus strand of JAQXBV010000003.1, from coordinate 23,984 downwards.
CGCCCTTGTGCCGCAATAACAGCAAGTTCCGACTTTGATCGCTGGCATGACTGTTTCCCTTTACGCGCCTCGTGCTGCATATAGGGCGACCGCAGCGGCATTCGAGACATTGAGAGACCCAAACCCGCCCGCTGCGTCAATACGCACCAAAGCGTCACAGGTCTCCAGCGTCTTTTCACGCAAACCTGGCCCCTCGGCGCCCATCACGAGCGCAATCGCACGGTCACGTTTACCCTCAACCGCTTGATCAATCGTCAATTCGGCTTCGCCATCAAGGCCGAGCACGAGGTAACCCATGCCCTTGAGCGCAATCATCGCATCGGCCAGATTGCGCACGCGCAAATAGGGCTGACGTTCCAGCGCCCCGCTGGCGGTTTTGGCCAAAGCACCGGTTTCGGGCGCAGAATGGCGCTGCACCGCAATGACGGCCTGCGCGCCAAATACCTCTGCCGAACGCAGAATCGCCCCCACGTTATGCGGATCGGTCACGCGGTCGAGCAGCACAACGCGCGGCGCAGTGGTGCCAGCGCGCAAAGCCACATCCTCAAGGCTGCCCCAATCGAGCGGTTTAACCTCCAATGCAGCCCCTTGGTGCACGTTTTGCGGATCAAGCGGCGCTGCAAATTTGCGCGGATCAGAAATTTCAGGCTCCATCCCGCTTTGCGCCACCGCATCGCCGAGCTTTTCCAAGGCATTACGCGTCACGACAAGGCGCAAGCGCTTGCGATTTGGGTTCAAAAGCGCATCACGCACCGCATGCAAACCAAAAAGCCAAACGGTTTCATTGGCAGCTTGTCTCTTGGCCTGCTCTTTTTCGATCACCCACTTTGGTTTTTCCATCTCACATCACCTTTTTGCGCGCAGAACACCTGCGAAATTTGCTCCGCGATAGCCTAGTTTGCGCCTCCTGTGAAGGACCACGCAAATATCATCATTTTGCGGTTGACGCCCCCACGGCCCACGTTTAATCAGCCCCTCAGTGGGCGACAGGCCGCAAGGTGTGGCAGGAGACTGTAACTCTCTCGCGGAGACGCACGCCTGGTTCGATTCCAGGGTCGCCCACCACTAATTCCCATTTGAAAACAAACGTGAAACAGCCAAACCGCAGCGCGAACCGCTTTGCGTTTTCATGCATTGGCTGGCACATAGCCACGTCATCTCTGCGCGAATGACCGCGGGCACGCAAATCAGCCACCTTTGTGCAACAATCGTCTTGCTTGGCTTTTTTATTATTCAAATGCCACTTATAGTGCCGGAAAATAATTCGGGACCAGTAAAATATGGCGCGTCAGCAGGCCAGCAGCCACCCCTTTAACATCATGATTGTCGGCCAAAATGGCAGGCTGCAATACGAAGCCTTACTTTTCGTGGCGAGCCTGCGCGCGCATTCTCCAAATTTTCGGGGCCGTATGATCGTGGTTGAACCGCAGGCTGGCCCGAATTGGGCTAAAGATCCGACAATGACCCCCGAAATCAAGGCCGCGCTCGTCGAGATGGGTGCAGAAATCGCGGCCTTTGACAGCGTGCATTTTGGCGATACCTACCCTTACGGCAATAAAATCGAGGGGTTAGCCGCGATGCCCGCGGGCGAGCCGTTCGTGTTTTTTGACACTGATACACTGATTTTGGACGATATTGAGGCTGTGCCGTTTGATTTCAACAAGCCCGCCGCATCGATGAAGCGCGAGGGGACTTGGCCCGAAGAAGAGCTTTATTGGCCGGGCTATACGGCAGTCTGGAAATCGCTTTACGACAAATTCGGTCTTGAATTTGAAAGCACGCTCGATCTGTCACAACCCGACGACTACTGGCAGCGCTATATGTATTTCAATGCCGGCTGGTTCTTTGGTGCCGATCCTGCCGCCTTTGGTGCGCGGTTTTTGGACTATGCGCTGGCGGTGCGCGATGACCGCCCTGAAGAGCTCGCTATTCAATCGCTTGACCCGTGGCTTGATCAGGTCGTGCTGCCGCTGGTCATCCATAGCGTCGGAGGTGGTCGCCCTGCCCCATCCCTGAACGGATAGGACGGGGATGTGACATGTCACTACCGCCTCTTGCCCCTCTTTTATGCCCGCGAAAGCGATGCCGCTGTCGCCGGCATGGAGGCCGTCGCCGCCCCCAACAAGATCAAGAAACACCTCAAGCAATACGACGCCTACAAGCGGATGATCTAACAAGGACGCGGGCAGAAAGTCCGTGCGCTCTTTGATCGCAATGATCTGCCGCGCAAAGAACAGCAGATTCGCAATCAAATCAAATCTGCTGGCTTTTGGGTGCGCTAACTAGCTTGCGAAAATGCCGGAGGTTTCTGAAAAGCCCTTGATCTCGATCGGATTGCCCGACGGATCGCGAAAGAACATCGTCCACTGCTCTCCCGGCTCGCCCTTGAACCGCACAGAGGGGGCAAGGATGAAATCTGTCTGCCGCTCTTCGAGCCGCCCTGCCAGTGCGGTCCACTCATCGAGTGGCAACACCACCCCGAAATGCGGCATCGGCACCATGTGATCGCCGACTTTGCCGGTTGGTTCATTCGCAAAGGGTTGCCCCAGATGCAGGCTCAATTGATGACCGAAGAAGTCAAAATCGACCCACGTCTCGGCTGAACGCCCCTCAATTGCACCAAGGGCATTGGAATAGAATTCCCGTGCCTCATCTAAATCCAGAACATGAAACGCAAAGTGAAAGGGTACGGGCATTATTTGGTCCTTTTTGAGCATGGCCGTTGAGTGGGCCCACATTTGCACCTACACATGTGGCAAATGAATTTTATAGGGAGAATCCGATGACTGACCAGCCAAAACTGGGTTTCGACACACTGCAAGTTCACGCAGGTGCCCGCCCAGACCCAGCAACAGGTGCGCGCCAAGTACCAATCTATCAGACAACCGCTTATGTGTTCCGCGATGCGGATCACGCAGCCGCACTGTTTAACCTGCAAGAGGTCGGCTACATCTATTCGCGCCTGACCAACCCGACGGTCGCAGCCCTGCAAGAGCGCATCGCGACACTTGAGGGCGGCGCGGGCGGTGTCTGCTGTTCGTCCGGTCACGCAGCCCAGATCATGGCACTTTTCCCGCTGATGGGTCCCGGCAAGAACATCGTTGCCTCCTCACGTCTTTACGGCGGCACAATCACGCAGTTCAGCCAGACCATTAAGCGTTTCGGCTGGTCGGCAACTTTTGTCGACATCGACGATCCCAAGGCCGTTGAAGCCGCGATCAACGACGACACCCGCGCGATTTTCTGCGAAACCATCGCCAACCCCGGTGGCCATATCGCCGACATCGACGGGCTTGCGGCGATTGCCGACAAGGCGGGCATCCCTCTCATCGTCGATAACACGACAGCGACCCCATACCTGTGCCGCCCGATCGAGCATGGCGCGACCTTGGTGGTGCACTCGACCACAAAATACCTGACAGGCAACGGCACTGTCACAGGCGGCTGCGTTGTCGATTCCGGGAAATTCGACTGGAAGGCGAACGACAAATTCCCGTCCCTGTCCCAGCCGGAGCCAGCCTATCACGGCATGGTTTTTGCTGACGCGTTGGGCCCGATGGCCTTTACCTTCCACGGCATCGCGATTGGCCTGCGCGACCTTGGCATGACGATGAACCCGCAAGCGGCCCACTATACGCTGATGGGGATTGAAACCTTGTCCTTGCGCATGGAGCGCCACGTCCAGAACGCGATGAAGATCGCAACGTGGTTGGAGAATGATCCGCGCGTGGATTACGTCACCTATGCAGGTCTGGAGTCCTCTCCATACAGCAAGCTTGTTCCCAAGATTTGCCCAAACGGTGCGGGCGCCTTGTTCACGATTGCGGTCAAAGGCGGCTATGACGCTTGCGTTAAACTGGTCGATAACCTTGATATCTTTAGCCACGTTGCCAACCTTGGCGATACGCGCAGCTTGATCATTCACCCTGCGAGCACAACCCACCGTCAATTGGCAGAAGCACAGCAAGTCGCCGCAGGCGCAGGCCCGAACATCGTGCGTCTGTCCATCGGGATCGAAACGGCAGAAGACCTGATCGCCGATCTGGATCAGGCCCTCGCCAAAGCAACAGCTTAAGTCAACGCAACCGGCCCGCAGATCCTGTGGGCCGGTTATTCGCCCAAGCCCCAGACCATTGTAACATTGGCCGCGATTGTCATTTCCCCCGCCGATACAGGCAACGCCCGCGCGCCGCTATCAAAGGCCATCTCCGCCATCATTGGGATGGGACCCACATTCGCACCCGTCTCTGACATCAGCAAAATCGGCCCAAGGGCCACGCCAGCGGCCTCGGTGTAGACTTCGGCCTTGGCGCGGGCATCGGCCACAGCGGCTTGCCTCGCGGCGGTCATTGCAGGGGCGCGGTCGGCCACGTCGAATTGCAGCCCGTTCATATGGTTGGCACCGTCGCGCACGGCGGCATCCAGAATTGCGCCAAGTTTATCAAGCTCATAAACCTGCACCTGCACATCGGCGTAAGCCGCATAACCGGTGAGCTTCGTCTGCCCGACGCTTGAATTATCATACATCTGGTCAAGGCGCAGGTTGCCTGTCTGGATGTGCTTGGGGTCAACACCAGCATCATTCAGCTGTGCAAGAACACCCCGCATCGCCTCGCTCATTGCATCCATGGCATCCGCCGCGGTGTCGGCCTGTTGTACGACGCCCAAAGTGATGCGCGCCATATCTGGCACAACGCTGATTGCGCCCTCGCCCGTGACGGTGATTTGCGGCACCACCCCTTCGGCAGCGGTTCCAATCGGAGCAAAGGTCAGTATCGCCATGCCCATAGCGGCCGTAAGATTTCGCAAGATCAATGTCATAACGTTTTCCTTTTTGTAACGTTTCCAGACTTAGACGCAGAATGCCGCCCATTGCTTGGGTCTGCATCTGCAAATACTTGGTTTTGGCGGAAATCTGCTATAGGTCGGGTCAAGAGGGCAGTTCGCTTTTGCCTCAAGACACCAACATGATAGACGGCCTCATGACCACTAATTTTGCGCTCTCGCTTTCTTTCGACGGTATTCGCCTCTTGCAGCGCGTCGCGGACGGCTGGCATTTTGTTGGGGAAACCGAACTGGATGTCCCTGATTTGCCTGCGGCATTGGCGAAGATGCGCGAGACCGCGCTTTCACTTGATCCGTCAGGGCTGCGCACAAAGCTTCTGATACCAGACGAACAAATCAAGTATTTGACGCTTGAGACCGCCCGAACCGATCTTGACGATGTGTTGAACGCGCTTTCGGGGGCGACGCCTTACGGGATAGATGAGCTTGTCGTTGACTTCGACCGTTCAGGCGGGCGGACATATATCGCCGCCGTGGCCCGTGAAACATTGGAAGAGGCCGAGGCCTTTGCGCTTGATCACAATTTCAACCCCATTTCATTTGCGGCAATCGCAAACCCCCTGACGTTTCAGACCGAGGTCTTCTTTGGCCCGACCCAGACGGCAATCAAGGCGGGCGGCACACCCATTGTCCGCGAGAACACGCTTTTTGTCGTGACAGGAAAGGTTGATCTGTCGGATCCCGCGCCTGAAGAAGAAGACGACGACGCGGCCGCGCTTTTGTTCACGCCGCGCCCGCGCATGGCGACCCCTGAAAGCGTGGTACCACCGTCCCCGACTGACGCCCTGCTGCCTGATCCCGATGCGCCCAAGGCGCCGGAAGATAAACTCACTCCACCAGCGCCGCTCGCGGTTCAGACAGGCAACCCTACGGGGCCTGCGGTTGCATCCGTGACGCAGGATCTGCCAGCGCCCAAGACAGCCCCCGTCACGACGTCCCCTCGCGCGCCAACGATTTCACCTGTCATTCAGCCCACGCCAAAACCTGTCACGACAGTACCCGTGCCCCAATCCGACAGCGGATCAGGAAAACCGCAAGCCGATGACATGGCCGCAATCGGCGGGTTCAGCACGCGCCGCGCCGCCCCTGCCGTTGATCCGCGCCCGCAAGAGCCAGCAAAAGCAGACAAGCAGGCTGCCGCGATCAGTTCCAAGCAAGCGCAAACGCGGCGCAAAAAGCCGCGCTATCTGGGGCTAATTCTGACTGCGATTTTGTTGATTGTTATGGCTCTTGTCGCACTTTGGGCCTCGACTTTGAGTGAGGAAGACCTTGCGACTTGGTTCGGCATTGCGCCGAACGGCGTCGTTGAGGTTGCCCAGACAGAGCCACCTGTCCCGGAACTGGACCCGCCAGTGACAGATGATGTTGCCGTCGCGCCAGAGGCGAATGTCGCCACGGCGTCGGCGGCTGATCCTTTGAACGAGACCGAAGCTGCCGCCCCCCTGCCGCAAGTACGCGCATCCAATTCCCCAAACGTGTTGAGCCCCGCCGAAGCCGATCGCATTTATGCCGCGACTGGTGTTTGGCAGCGTGCGCCACGATTTCCCTTCGAGCCGCGCACTGACGCGCTTGATCTGGCGCTGACGCCCCCTGACGATCTGCCAACCAGTCCCGCCGCCGCCGCCTTGCCCGAGATCGCAGCGATGGCGCCGGATTTGGCGCTGCTTGCCCCCGTGAACCCGCCCGCCCCCGGAACCGACTTTGTCCGCGACGCGCAGGGCTTTGTGCTTGCCACGCCGGAAGGGGCTCGCAGCCCCCAAGGTGCCATCATTTATGCAGGCACGCCACCAATTCAGCCCCCCCTGCGCCCGACGCCTTCCGCGCAGGCATTGGAGCAGATCGAAACGCTCAACGCGCCCGACGGCGTAAACCTGATTGCTGGGCGCCCGTCGAAAATACCCCCGCTGCGCCCGCAAAATGCAGCATTGCCTACACCCGCTCCCGCCGAAGCCACGACCTTGGGCGGTGTTAATCTGGCAGGCATCAGACCTGCGGTGCGCCCTGAGGACCTCACGCCAGAGGAACTGGCAGACGACGCGGAGGTCGCACTGGCAGCCGATCCTGCTTTGGCTGGCGCACGCCCGAAGATACGCCCCGCAGGGCTCGCGCCGGAACCAACACCCGAATCGCCGCCCACCCCTGACATCACCGCCGTTGTCGCCGCCATTGCACAAGCCGCCCCCGCGAGCCCCTTTGTGAACGCGACAGCCCGCGCCGTGCAAGCCTCGCGCAGACCTGATCCACGGCCAAACAACTTTTCGCGTGTTGTCGCGCGGGCGACCGACCTTGCCACACGTCAGGCGGCGCGTGCCACCCCAGCCACGCCGCAAGCAGCGCCCGCCACGCCCGTCACCAACAACGCAGCCCAGCCAACGGGTCCGACAACCACAAGCGTCGCTCAAGCCGCAACCATTGAGGGCGCGATAAAACTGCGTGATATCAACCTGATAGGCGTCTACGGACAACCCAACAATCGGCGCGCCTTGGTCCGCTTGGGGAACGGACGCTACGTCAAGGTCGAGATTGGCAGCAGCCTCGACGGGGGGAGCGTGACGGCCATCGGCGACAATGCTCTCAATTATGTCAAGCGCGGCAAGACTTACGCGTTGCAACTGCCCTCAGGCTAAGTCTGGCTGTTGATAACCACGCCTAACGACAGCATTAAGCCCTATGGAAAGTTTCCTCTTACAAGCGACTATTTATCTCGGTGCCGCCGTCATTGCGGTGCCTCTCGCGGCGCGTTTGGGGCTTGGCTCTGTGCTGGGCTATCTGGCCGCAGGGATCGTGATCGGGCCAATCTTCGGGCTTGTCGGGACCGAAGCCAAAGAGATCCAGCATTTCGCTGAATTTGGCGTTGTCATGATGCTGTTTCTGATTGGTCTGGAACTGGAGCCGCGCGTGCTTTGGGATATGCGGCGCAGACTGATCGGGCTTGGCGGACTGCAGTTGATCCTGACCACGGGGGGGATCATGGGGGCTGCGATGTTGCTCGACTTTGATGCCGCTTCTGCGCTGGCAATCGGGCTTATTTTTGCGCTGTCGTCGACGGCCATCGTACTACAAACCCTTGCGGAAAAGGGGCTGGTGCAAACTGCGGGTGGCAGGTCGGTCTTCTCAGTCCTGCTCACCCAAGATATCGCCGTGATCCCGATACTCGCGTTGTTGCCCCTTTTGGCGACCACCTCGCCGATGGTCATTGCCCACGACGGATCTTTGCAGCCCAATGCCGATGCCAATACAGCATCCCACGCGATCAGCCTTGTTGACGGGCTTCCGGGGTGGGGTGTCACACTTATTACCCTTGGCGCAGTCGCTGCGATTATTCTTGTCGGCGTGTTTTTTACCCGCCCTGTGTTCCGCTACATCCACCAAGCGCGCTTGCGCGAGATGTATACAGCACTGGCCCTCCTGATGGTCGTGTCGATTGCGGTCTTGATGTCGTTGGTGGGCCTGTCACCCGCGCTTGGCACCTTCCTTGCCGGGGTGGTTCTGGCCAACTCTGAATTCCGCCACGAGCTTGAAAGTGACCTTGAACCTTTCAAAGGGCTATTGCTCGGCTTGTTCTTTATCACAGTTGGCGCGGGGATCGACTTTGACCTTTTCGCAGAGCGGCCTGCGTTTATCCTTTCGGCCACGGCAGGGGTGATCGCAATCAAAGGGACCGTCCTGTTCGCCTTGTCATTCCTGTTCAAAATGAAGGGCAAGGATCGATGGCTGTTCACGCTGGGCCTCGCGCAGGCGGGTGAATTCGGCTTTGTGCTCGTGTCCTTCTCTTTGCAGCTTGGTGTTTTGGGAGAGGTTCTTTCGGCAACGGTTTTGCTGATTATCGCCATGTCGATGCTTGTCACGCCGTTATTGTTCATCCTCTACGACCGACTGAGCAAGCGGATCCATCACAGCCTTGACGCCGACCATGATGAGGTTGACGCACAAGGCACGGTCATCATCGCGGGGATCGGGCGTTTCGGGCAAACCGTGAACCGGTTGGTGCAGTCGGCTGGTTTTTCGACCGTGGTGATCGACAATGATCTGGCCACGGTCCAGATGATGCGGACCTTCGGGTTTCGCGGCTTTTTCGGCGATCCGACGCGGCCTGATTTGCTCGATGCGGCGGGCCTTGAGGACGCGCGGGTCTTGGTTGTGGCGATCGACAACAAGGCCGCTGCCGTCAAGCTTGTGACTTATGCCCGCAAAGCGCGCCCTGATCTGCATATCATCGCCCGTGCGCGTGACCGCGTGCATGTCTATGAACTCTACGCTGCGGGGGCTGATGACATCGTGCGCGAGCTGTTCGACAGCTCCCTGCGGGCGGGACGATATGCGCTCGAGCATCTTGGGCTGTCCGACTTTGAAGCCTCGGAGGCGGAAACCATGTTTTTCGAGCATGACCGCGCCAATGTCAGAGAGCTGGCCAAGCTCTGGAAGCCTGGCACCTCTTTGGCAGAGAACCCCGAGTATGTGGCGCGTGCGAAAGAGTTGAACAACGACCTTGAAACGGCCCTCGCCGCACGCCAGCAAAAAGAGGAAAGCGGGTCTTAGGCGCCGCTGACCCCTGCTTCTGCGAATGTGGCCATATCCGAATGGCAGGCCACAGCCGCCTTCAGCACGCCAATAGCCAGCGCGCCACCCGACCCTTCGCCCAAGCGTAGGCCCAGCGACAAAAGCGGCTCTTTGCCCATCGCGTCCAGCAAACGGCGGTGTGCGCCCTCTGCGCTCAGGTGGCCCGCGACGGTGTGGTCCAATGCGCCGCTGACAGCCTTGAACAAGGTCGCCGCCGCCGCAGTGCAGATGAACCCGTCAAGGATCACAGGAATGCGCAGATGACGTGCGGCGGCAATCGCGCCGGCCATCGCCGCAAGTTCACGCCCGCCCAAGCAACGCAGCGCTTCGAGCGGATCGCTCACATCATGAAGGGCGAGCGCGCGCGTGACCACATCGGTCTTGCGGGCAAGACCTGCATCATCGACGCCTGTCCCCCGTCCCGTCCACTCCGCGGCAGCCCCGCCAAACAGTGCTGCCGCAATGGCCGCTGCACTGGTCGTGTTGCCGATCCCCATCTCGCCTGTGACCAACAGATCGGCTTGCGGATCAACCGCGTTCCACCCCGTTTGCAAGGCGCTGACGACCTCTGCCTCGGTCATCGCGGGAGCGGTGGTGAAATCCGCTGTTGGAGTATCAAGGTCAAGCGCATGCACCGACATTGTCGCGCCAAAGGTCTTGGACAACTGGTTGATCGCGGCCCCGCCATGTCCGAAATTGGCGACCATTTGGGCGGTCACTTCGGCAGGAAAGGCCGAGACCCCTTGCGCGCAAACGCCGTGGTTGCCAGCAAAAATGATGACCTGAGGCGCGGCGATTTGCGGGCGCGCATCGCCACGCCAGCCCGCATACCAGATCGCCAAGTCCTCAAGGCGTCCCAAAGCGCCCGGAGGCTTGGTCAATTGACCGTTCCGGTCTTGCGCGCCAGCAAGGGCGGTCGCGTCAATTTGTGGCCCTGCGGCCAGTACGTCACGGAATTCGGCGAGTTTAGAAAATGGCGCTGACATAATGTCCTCGTTGCGGTTAACTTGCCACCTGTCTAACGATACCCGCAGAGATTAAAAGAGCGCAAAGGGCTAGATCATGACCAAAACCGACATAGGCGGCCTCATGCGTTTGAGCGATATTGCGGCGGCCTTTGGCCTGCTCACCCGCCTGCCGATCCCTGTCGATGGGGAAGCTGCGGCCAAACGCGGCGGTGCGGCGGCTTGGGCCTATCCATTGGTCGGCGCGGTGACGAGCGGTGTAGCCGTGCTCGTCGGGTTTGGCGCATTGGCGCTCGGACTGCCTGTCACCGTCGCGGCGCTTGTGATCATTGCCACGCAAATCATTCTGACGGGGGCCATGCACGAAGACGGGTTGGCCGATTGCGCCGACGGATTTTGGGGCGGCTGGACACCTGCGCGCAGACTCGAAATCATGAAGGACAGCCAGATCGGGACCTATGGCGTGCTGGCTTTGGTCTTGGCTCTATCGCTGCGCTGGATGGCCTTAAGCGCGCTTTTGGCCGCGAGCGGCTTTGGCGCGACGCTGATTGTCGCTGGGCTTTTGAGCCGTGCTGCGATGATTGGTGTCATGGCGGCGATGGGCAACGCGCGTGCCTCGGGGTTAAGCCAGTCCGTAGGTCAGCCACGTCTGACAACTGCGGTCATCGGCGGCGGGCTGGCGCTTCTTGCGGGCCTCTTGCTGCTTGGCGCATCCATCGCGGTCTATGGGGGGATTGTGATTGGCCTTGCGGTGATCTGCGCTGCGATTGCAAAGACCAAAATCGGCGGGCAAACGGGTGATGTCCTTGGTGCGACGCAACAAATCACTGAAATCGGCGTGTTGCTGACGGCGCTTGCGCTACAGGCAGCCTAAGGCTGCATCAAACGAGGCACGACCCGTGTGCGGCCCGATATCGCGGGTTTGCACCGCTCCGTCCACAAGACGCGAGGCCATCACGCGCGACCAATCGTCATTCGCTGTCACGACTTCAATCACGCCGTCACAATTGCGCAAACCGCCGCCGATATCGGTTTCTCCGATGCGGTGATTGGTCAGACCGTCTTTTGTCGCGACCAGATCAAGCCGGTTGCCATCCTGCCCCGGGACATAGCGCCAGATCATCAGCTGCTTGGCCAGATGTGGGCGGTCGACATAGGCGATTTCGACATTACCGTCGCCATCAAGATCCGCCGCCCCTGCAATCGCGAGCCAACGAAACGGCGTGCCGTAAAAATCGTTCTGCGCCAGTTTCACCAGCCGATCGTTAGCATCCAGCCCCCAGATTGCGAGCCGCGCGCCCGAAAGCTCGTGGCTCTCAACCGTGATCACTTCGGGGGCCCCGTCGCCATCCAGATCCACAAGCCTTGGCATTGTGTCCTCAAAGACAACCAGTTCGGACCAAATCGCCGTACGTTCCGCGCCACTGCTCAATGTGACGCGCAACCCCGCATGTTCGATCTTATCGCCCAAGACCCCATGGGCATAGCGCTCGGTTGGCGAGACGTAATCTGCGGCGACGATCACCTCAGCGCTTGCCGTTCCGGCAAACGCCCAAAGTGCGACAGCCGCCGCAATCCGCATCAAATCTGCTTTTCTGGCATCTGCACGCGCAGGCCGTCCAAAGCATCTGTCACCTTCAACTGACAGGTCAAACGGGATGTGACCGGATCAGGCTTATACGCGAAGTCGAGCATATCCTCTTCCATCGCGTCCTTGGCAGGGACTTTGTCGACCCAAGCTGCATCAATATAGACGTGGCAAGTCGAGCAAGCACAGGCGCCGCCGCAGTCAGCCTCAATACCTGGAATGCCGTTATCACGGGCGCCTTCCATAACGGTCAGACCGTTGGCAACCTCCACAACGTGTTCTTTGCCACCATGTTCGACGTAAGTAATCTTTGCCATATCGTGCTGTCCTTTTCGCGAGAAGCTCTTCAATTTAGGTATTTCTAGAGGGCCTCGCGCCCTGCCACCAGCCCAAAACGCCCGCAAAACTGTGCCATGTGCGACAACTTGGATAACAATTTGGATTTCGGCATTTGTCGGGAGCGGCTTTTGCGATGTATGGTTCCCCAAATGGCCAGCAATAAGGCACCCTGAGCAGATGAAACCCTTTTTCTACCTCCCGTTGCTGGCGATGGCCGCCTGCGCCAATGCGCCAGCCTCGCAGCCCGGCAATGTGCTGATCGATATGGGGCAAATCGAGACGCATAACGACGGGCGGTGTTTTGCAAAAGATATCAGCCCCGCGGTGATCGAAACTGTCACCCTTCAGGAAATCGAGACGGAGGCCGTACGCGACGAGACAGGTGCGATTATCCGTCCGGCCCTGTTTCGCACCGTCACGCGCCAGCAAATCCTGCGCGAACGCGCCGATATTCGGTTCGAGACTGTTTGCCCGCAGAATTATACTGCTGAACGGGTGAGTACCCTGCAACGCGCTCTCAAAGCGCGCGGCTTTTAAGACGGACCCATTACAGGGACGCTCGACGGTGCGACAGGCTTTGCGATCCAGCGTTTCCAGCGGCAAGATGGCCCTGACACTGTTTTGCTTGCCATTGAAACGGCACGCAAACTTGGTGTTGTTGCCTTTGACCGAGATCAACTCATAAACGGCTAAAAACAAAAAGGGCGCGCCATTCAGGCACGCCCCTTTGGTTTTCACATGTCGCGCTTCTTAGTCGAGCAGCAAAGCCTCAAAGCGCGGATCACCACCGCGACGCAACAGCAAGAGCAACGATTTGCGCCCTGCCTCGTTGGCCGCCTCGATCTGGGTCTCAAGGTCTGCGACGGTCAGCACGGGCTGACGTCCAGCTTCGACGATCAAATCCCCTGCAATCAATCCCTTAGAGGCGGCGTCGCTTGTCGGATCGATCTGCGTGATCACCAGACCAGTGGCATCGCCCAAGCCGAATTGCTCGACCAAATCAGGGGTGATTTCCGAAAGCGTCATGCCAAGAATATTGTCCGCCTCAGGGGCGACCTCTTGCTCGACGGCCGCAGGGAAGGCTTCGGCCTCGGATGTTTCACGGCGCCCCAACACGACGGTCAAATCCATCGTATCGCCATTGCGCAAAACGGTCATCGGCACTTCTTTCCCGACGGGCGAATTGCCCACAATCCGGACAAGCTCGCGGGTGTCTTCGATCTCGACCCCGTCGAAGTTTGTGATCAGGTCGCCAGCCAGCATGCCCGCGTCTTCCGCAGGGCCGGAAGGAACATCAGTCACCAACGCACCTTTGGCCATCTCAAGCCCTTCGATGGCATCAATCATGTCGGGGGTCACATCCTGAATGCGCACGCCCAGCCAACCGCGGCGGGTCTCGCCGAATTCCTTCAGTTGATTGACCACATTTTCAACCACTGCAGATGACATCGCAAAACCGATCCCGATCGAGCCGCCATTGGGCGACAAAATCGCTGTGTTCACGCCGACCACTTCGCCGTCCATGTTGAACAACGGACCGCCAGAGTTACCGCGGTTGATCGCCGCATCGGTTTGGATGTAATCATCGTAAGTCCCCGACAAAGCGCGGTTTCTGGCCGAAACAATCCCTGCCGAGACCGAGAAGCCCTGCCCCAGCGGGTTGCCCATCGCCATGACCCAATCGCCGACACGGGCGCCAGCGGCATTGCTGTCGCCAAAGCTGACGTATGGCAGGTCAGCCATGTCGACTTTCAGGACCGCGATGTCGGTGTTCTTATCGGTGCCGACCAACTCTGCGGGCACGCCTTTGCCGCCACCTGGAAAGAATTCGATCAGGATTTCATCGGCGCCATCGATGACATGGTTGTTGGTGACGATATAGCCGTCGTCAGAGATCACAAAGCCAGAACCGAGCGCCTCGGATGTGCGTGGACCGCCGCCTTCCGGATCTTGGAGGTCTTTGAAGAAATCCTCAAAAGGGGAACCTTCCGGCACGATGCCCTGCGGGCCGGCGCGGCCAGAAATGGTCGTGGATGTTGTGATATTGACGACTGCAGGGCTCACCTGCTCGGCCAATTCAGCAAAAGTCACAGGCCGGCTTTGAGCCTCGGACGGCAGTGCCTGACCGAGCAAAAGGGCGGCCGACACGGCAGCGCCCGTCATCAGTGTCATTAACATGCCGCGCCCGTTAACTTGGGCCGGCGTCGCTACAAGAGCCTGAGATGTCACGTGAAAAACTCCTTCAAAGAGACATTACGCAGCGAGAGTGAGGCTCGCCATATTTCCTGAGTGTGAATGTAGGGACGCCCAAGCGCAACGCAAAGGGCAATCGCGCATTCTCAATTGCGCGTGATCAATTTTCGGCGAAAATTGGCCCTTGCACGTCGCGCGAAATCAAAAGGGCCGTCCAGAAGAACGGCCCTTTGCTGCAATCTAATTGGATGCGGCACCTTGATCGGACTTCAGATAGTTGAAGAACTCGTTGTCCGGCGACAGCACCATCGAGGCATTCCCCTGAAGTGCGCGGCTATAAGCCGTCATCGAGCGATAGAATTCAAAAAACTCTGGGTCCGCGCCAAAGGCTTCGGCAAAGATCTTGTTGCGTTCGGCGTCAGCTTCACCGCGTGTGATTTCAGCTTGGCGCTGACTTTCAGACACCAGTTCCACAACCGTACGGTCTGCGGTTGCGCGCACCCGCAAGGCGGCCTCATTACCACGGGCGATCTCGTCGGCAGCTTCGCGTTCACGCTCGGCCTTCATGCGCTCGTAAGTCGCGTTGAGGTTCTCCGGCGGCAGATCCGTGCGCTTCAAACGCACGTCAATCACTTGCAGGCCCAGCGCATTAGCCTCGGCAATCGCCCCGTTGCGAATACGCAGCATCAGGCCCGCACGGTCGGTCGAGAGGATATCATTCGACGATACCGACCCGAGAACCTCACGGGTTTTGGCCCGCAAAATGCTGTCGAGACGGCGCGCAGCGGCCTGTTCGCCGCCGTCACCAACCGCTTGACGGAACCGCTCGACATCGGCGATGCGGTAGCGCGCAAAGGCGTCAACCACCAGACGGCGGTCATCAGATGGCGTCACTTCCAACGGCTCAAGATCGCGGCTCAAAATCCGGTCGTCATAGCGCACGACATTTTGGATCAGCGGGATTTTGAACCCCAGACCCGGATCTTCTTTGACTTTGACGATTTGACCAAATTGCAGCACCAGCGCCTTTTCCCGTTCGTCGACAATAAAGACAGACGACACCGCGGCGACAACAACCACAACAATGGCGGGCAGGAGGTATGCGGATTTATTCATTAGTTTGACCCTCCGTCAGTCGATTTTCGTAACTCGTTGAGCGGCAGATACGGCACGACGCCTTGGCCGCCGCCTGCGTTTTCGTCCAACAGAATGATATCCGTACCACCCAAGACCTTCTCCATGGTCTCAAGGAAAAGCCGCTTGCGCGTTACCTCGGGAGCTTTTTCATATTCACCCAAAACCGCAGAGAAACGCGATGCTTCACCGGCGGCCTCGTTGACGACCTGCGCGCGGTAGCCTTCGGCCTGCTCCAAGAGCTGCGCGGATTCACCGCGCGCCCCTGCGAGCACTTGGTTGGCATAGGCGTCGGCCACGTTTTGCAAGCGGTCCCGTTCCTGTGCGGCGTCTTGCACCTTGCGGAAGGATGCAATGACCTCTTCGGGCGGATCGGCCTTGTCAAAGTTAACGCGGATGATGTTCACGCCGCTTTCATAGCTATTGAGCGTCGATTGGATCAGGTCGCGCAACCGGTCGGCAATTGCCCCGCGGTCACGGTTGAGGATCGGCGCAAGTTCGGACTGTGCGATGATTTCGCGCATCACCGAATCCGAGACCGCCTCGATCGTCTGGGCAGGGTCGGACAGGTTAAAGAGGTATTTGCGCGGGTCGGAGATGTTCCAGACAACTTGGAAGTCGATGTCGACGATGTTCTGGTCGCCCGTCAGCATCAGCCCTGCATCCAATGCGGACCGCCCGACGCCGATATCGATGTTCCGCTCGGAGGTCACAGCCAGCACTTCGCGGGTCACAAGAGGCCATGGTGCAAAGTTCAGGCCGGGCCCGCCTGTAGAGCTGTATTTGCCCAAGAAAAGTTCAACAGACTGCTCTTCCGGTTTCACAGTATAAAACGAGGCCATGCCCCAGAGCGCAATCGCGCCCAAAATACCCAAGCCGATTGTACCGCGTGTCAGTTGCGGACCAGCGCCGCCACCTGTGCCGCGACCACCCTTGCCGCCACCATTGCCGCCGCCCATCAGAACGCGCAATTGCTCGCGGCCTTTGTTCACCAGCTCGTCGATCTCAGGAATGCCCTGACCGTCATTTGGCCTGCGGGGGGGCCTTGGAGGCTCGTTGCCGCCATTGGACCCGTTGTTTCCACCGCCGCCCCAAGGGCCACCGTTATTTCCTGCCATCGTGTTATAACCTATTCTGTTGCGCCCCAATGCGGAGCCGTCACTTCCTTATGTGTGCCTTTATGCCTGATAATCAAGCGCGGCGCACGGGTTCCTTCATTGTCACCAATTCTTCCGAGATTGTCGGGTGAACAGCGACCGTGCGATCGAAATCTTCTTTTGTTGCGCCCATTTTGACAGCGATCCCCACCATCTGGATCAATTCGCCAGCATGATCTGCGACGATATGACAACCCAAGACCTTGCGGGTTTCCTGTGAGACGATGAGTTTCATCATGACACGGTCGGCGCGGCCGGCGAAACTATGGTTCATGGGCTTGAAAGAGGTGCAATAGACCTCAATCGGCTCTTGGTCGCGGGCCTGTTCCTCGGTCAGACCGATGGTGCCGAATTCGGGCTGGGTAAAAACCGCAGAGGGGATCAATTCATGGTCCGGCTTTGTCGGGTTGCCCTTGAACACGGTCTCGACAAAGGCCATGCCTTCGCGGATGGCCACAGGGGTTAAATTGACGCGGTTGGTCACGTCGCCCACAGCATAGATCGAAGGCACGGCTGTCTGGCTATACTCATCAACGCGGATTTCGCCGCCCCGGCCCAGTTTGACACCGATCTCTTCAAGACCAAGACCCTCTGTGTTGGCGTGCCGCCCGGTGGCAAACATGACCTGATCGAAAACATGCTCGTTGCCGTTGGAGGCCTTGACGTAGATGCCTGTGCCCTCGCGGCGCATCTCAAGAATATTCGTGCCGAGGTGCAGGTTCACGCCCTTTTCAATCATGCCGTCGGCAATCAGCCCGCGCGCTTCGTCATCAAAGCCGCGCAGAATTTGCGCACCGCGATAAAATTGGGTGACCTCTACCCCGAGCCCGTTCAGAATGCCCGCGAATTCGGAGGCGATATAGCCGCCGCCGACGATCAGGATCGACTTGGGCATGACCTCTAGGTTGAAGATTTCATTGGAGGTAATCGCAAGATCGGCGTTCTCGATCTCTGGCTTGGTTGGATGACCGCCTGTCGCCACAAGAATATGCTTGGCCGTCACGGTCTCGCCTGTGGACAGCGCCACGGTATGGGCATCTTTAAGCGTCGCGCGGGCGTCATGGATCGTGACCTCGGAGTTGGCCAAAAGCCTGCGGTAAACGCCTTCGAGGCGGTCAAGTTCGGCGCGCAGCTTGGTGCGGAATTTCGTCCAGTCAAAAGGCCCGATCTTCACGTCCCAGCCGTAGGCCTGCGCATCCTCCATGCTTTCGGCATAAGTCGAGGCAAAAACCATCAGCTTTTTGGGCACACAGCCACGGATCACGCAGGTGCCGCCCATGCGAAATTCTTCGGCCAGTCCGACCTTCACCCCTGTCGCCGCTGCCACACGCGCGGCACGCACGCCGCCAGAGCCGCCACCGATTACAAAAAGGTCATAGTCAAATGTCATGGCACGGGTTCCGATCTGCGGCTTTGGTTATTCACCGCGTAACCTAAGCGCCCGAACTATGATCCGCAACGTGTGGCGGGTCAGATATCGTCCGAAAACAAATTCCCGTCATCGAGGAAGTCAAATCTGCTTTTCTCGACCTCGCCTTTGTTGATGTTGTTCACTTCGACCCGCCCATCGCCGAAGCCGACAATCACAATGTCACAGATATCAATGAAAAGCCCATTCTCGACGACTCCGGGAATCTGGTTGAGCACGAGGCTCAATTGCCGCGGGTTGCCGATCCGGTTGAGGTGCAGATCAAGGATATGGTTGCCCTCATCGCTGACAAAGGGGGCATCGCCATTCATGCGCAGGCTTGTCGTCTGCCCCAGCACATCCATGCCAATGAGGGTTTCTTCGACCAGCATCTTGGTGGTTTGCCAGCCAAAGGGGATCACCTCAAGCGGCAATGGGAAAGCCCCCAGCGTCTCGACTTTCTTAGTCGGGTCCGTAATGACAATCATCTGGTCAGAGGCCGTGGCCACGATCTTTTCTTGCAGATGTGCGCCGCCGCCGCCTTTGATAAGGTTCAGGTTCCTGTCGTATTCGTCAGTCCCGTCGATGGTCAGATCAAGCCATTTGGCTTCGTCCAGAGAGATCACGTCGATCCCGACATCGCGCGCCAGCATGGCTGTGCGCGACGAGGTCGGCACACCCTTGATCCGCAGCCCCTCGTCACGGACCAACTCACCCAAGCACTGCACCAGCCAAGCTGCCGTTGATCCGGTTCCAAGCCCGACTTTCATGCCCGATTTCACATATTCTGTTGCCTTTTTCGCGGCGACGAATTTGGCTTTGTCGATAGGGGACAGATCACTAGGCACAGCAGGCACTCCAATTGGGCGACGATTTCAGCAATTTAAGAGGTTATAGGCGGGATCGGATTTTCGCGCGAGGGGCAAACGCCAGAAATCACGCCTGTTTCCTTTCGGAAACGTCGCTTTTGCACGGCAGTTGTCGCCGCATCTTGATATGACAAGACCATGATCCAGCCCATGACCCTTTATTGCGCCCCCGATAACGCCTCGCTTTGCGTGCGATTGGCCTTGCTCGAACTGGATTTGCCTTTTGAGACGGTCTTGGTCGACCGCGCCGTTCACAGGCAAACATCACCCGCTTATCTGGCCGTCAATCCGAACGGGTTAATCCCGACCTTGGTCACCCAAGACGGCCCGATCTATGAGACGGCGGCGATCTTGCTGTGGTTGGCGGGGGATGACTTTATGATTGGACCGCGCGCGCAGGCGCTGACATGGATGGTCTGGCTGTCCAATACGCTGCACCCCGCGTTGCGCATGTGGTTTTATCCCGACAAGTATATCGCGCCTGACGGCTTGCCTGCATTACAACAGCGCACGCAAACCCGATTGGCCGCGCTGTTTGCCCATATTGACACCCATGCCCCATGGCTTGATGCGAGCGCGCCCAGCGCCTTGGCCTGTTACTTCGCACCGATGATCCGTTGGGCCGCGCTTTATGGCCCCGAGCAGTCATGGTTCGATTTGTCTAAATATCCACGCGTCCGTGACTTTGCGATGTGGGCCGAAGCACGCCCCAGTGCGCATGAAGCAAGCCGCGCAGAGGGGTCTTGGACAAACAATTTTTCTCATCCCTCTTATCCAAATCCTCCTGAAGGGAGTGCTCTGTAATGTTTCTATCTGTGTTCGATATGTTCAAGGTGGGGATTGGCCCGTCTTCCTCTCATACCATTGGTCCCATGGTCGCCGCGGCAAAATTTCTTGATCATTTGCGCGCGCAGCCCTTCAAGGTCGCGGGCCTCAAGGCCTCGCTGCACGGCTCTTTAGCCTTTACCGGCGT
Organism: Yoonia sp.; assembly: GCA_029252195.1. Lineage (GTDB taxonomy): Bacteria > Pseudomonadota > Alphaproteobacteria > Rhodobacterales > Rhodobacteraceae > Yoonia. The sequence goes on along the minus strand of JAQXBV010000003.1, from coordinate 3,953 downwards.
CGGTCACGCAACGGACCGCGCAGTGATCCTCGGATTTGCCGGATTTCGCGCCGATGATTACGATGCTGCAAAAGCCGATGCAGAAATGGCGCGCATTATCGCCAAAAATACGGTGAAACCCGAAGGGCTGGGTGAGTTGCGCTTTCACCCTAAGGAAGATTTGTTGTTCGATTATGGTCCTGCATTGGCGGGGCATGCCAACGGCTTGATCTTGAAAGCCACCGATGCGCAGGGCGACGTGATCATTCAAGAGACCTATTATTCGATTGGTGGCGGCTTTGTTTTGACGGCCGACGAGCTCGCGTCGGGCAAAGATACCCATGACGGGCCGCCTGCCCCGTTTCCGTTTCAGTCCGCCGCCGAAATGCTGGCAATGGCCTCGCAATCGGGCAAGTCGATTGCCGAGATGAAGCGGGTGAACGAGCGGGCATGCCAGCCTGGCACGGACCTCGACAAGGGCCTCACCCGCATTTGGGAGGTCATGAACGCCTGTATTGATCGCGGTCTGGTTACGGACGGCATTTTGCCCGGCGGGCTCTTTGTGCACCGCAGGGCCAAGGGGATTTATGATGCGCTGATGGCAGAGCGTGGCATGAACCTGACCGCCCCCCACACCATTAACGATTATATGTCGACCTACGCGATGGCCGTGAACGAAGAGAACGCCGCCGGCGGTCAGGTTGTGACGGCCCCCACAAACGGGGCAGCGGGAGTGGTACCTGCGACGATCCGCTATTACCTCGACCATGTGCCGGGGGCGACGGTGGCAAAAGTGCCTGATTTTCTGCTGACGGCCTCCGCCATTGGCGGCTTGATCAAGTTTAACGCCTCGATTTCGGGCGCGGAATGCGGCTGTCAGGCAGAGGTCGGGTCGGCTGCTGCCATGGCTGCGGCAGGTTTGTGCGCGGTTTTGGGGGGCACGCCCGAGCAAGTTGAAAACGCTGCGGAAATTGCGCTGGAGCACCATTTGGGCATGACCTGCGACCCTGTGCGCGGATTGGTGCAAGTCCCTTGCATTGAGCGCAACGGTCTGGGCGCGATCAAAGCGGTTTCGGCGGCATCGCTGGCGCTGCGCGGCGACGGGGTGCATCTGGTGCCACTGGATGCGGCGATTGAGACAATGCGTCAAACGGGCGAAGATATGTCGGAGAAGTATAAGGAGACGGCGCTGGGCGGCTTGGCGGTCAATGTGCCTAACTGCTAGAGGGAGAGATGGGTTAAAACCCATCCTACGCTGGACCGCGCGATAACAGCGCTTGCAGTGTTTGGAGATGTAACAAAGTAGGATGGGTTTTAACCCATCTGGCCTGAAAGGCGAAAATGACTCTGCATATCGACCGCGTCCTTCCCGGCATTGTGCTGATGCTTGGCTTCTGCATCACCGCCCCGCTGATTGATGTGGCCTCAAAGCTTGCCGCACAGACCCTACCCGTCGGGCAGATCACAACCGCGCGCTTTATCGTGCAGGCGGCAATCATGTTGCCGCTCTGCCTGATCTTGCGCTACCCGCTGACATTTCCCCGCTCTTTACTTTGGCAATTAGTCCAACGGGCCTTTTTTCTGGTTGCCTCGACCTATTGCTTTGTGGCTGCGCTGCAAGTCATGCCGATTGCTGATGCACTTGCCATTGTCTTTGTTGAACCCTTCATTCTGCTGATCCTAGGCCGCTTCTTGTTTCAGGATGAAGTTGGGCCGCGTCGTATTATGGCCTGCGTCGTCGGCTTTGCGGGGTCGCTCTTGGTGATCCAGCCAAGCCTTGTCGCCTTTGGGTTTATCGCCCTTTACCCGCTTGGCACTGCCCTTTTCTTTGCCGGCTATATGCTCGTAACTCGATCACTGAGCCGCCGTATGCACCCGATCCCGATGCAGCTGCATACTGCGACCGTTGCGGCGGCGATGTGTCTGCCCGTGATGATTTTGGCGAACGGCACCGGTATCCCCACGCTTGATCCCGTCTATCCCGTCGGGATTGCATGGGTTTGGATGTGTGGGGTCGGGGTCGCCTCCTCGGTCGCGCATTTGATGATGACCTATGCCCTGCGCATGGCGCCAACGTCGACACTCGCCCCGCTGCATTACCTTGAAATCGTCAGTGCGGTAGCTTTTGGGTATCTGGTGTTCTCAGACTTCCCCAATACGCTGACATGGCTTGGGATTACGGCCATTGTCGCATCGGGTCTCTATATCATCTGGCGAGAGCGCGTCACCGCAACGCCCCCGATTGCGCCACGCCCCAGCGTTCACTAAGCTTTCGACCATGACTGCAGACCGCCCCTTTCTCGGCATTCTTTTGATGCTCGGATTTTGCGTACTCGCCCCTTTGGGCGATAGCGTTGCAAAACTCTTGGGCGGTCATGTCTCGCTTGGGCTGTTGATCTTTGTGCGTTTTGCGGTTCAGGCGGCGCTTTTACTGCCCTTTGTGTTCTGGGCAGGTAATGGAGTGCGCCTGCCAAGCGGCCTGTTGCGGCTCACACTTCTGCGCACAGGCCTTCATATCGCAGGGATCGGGATGATGTTCAGCGCATTGCGCTTCCTGCCTTTGGCGGATGCTCTGGCGATTGCCTTTGTGATGCCCTTCATCATGCTCTTACTCGGTCACTATATCCTCGGCGAAGTCGTGGGAACTCACCGGATGCTCGCCTGTGCCATCGGTTTTGTTGGCACGCTTCTGGTGATCCAGCCGAATTTTGCCACAGTAGGCCCGCCCGCGTTGTTGCCATTGGGTGTTGCCGTGGTCTTTTCTGTCTTCATGATGGTGACCCGTAAAATCGCAAAGCAAATCGACCCGATCAAGCTGCAAGCGATCAGCGGAGTGCAGGCGAGTACGGCACTCCTGCCCCTCTTGTTTCTCTTCCAAGGCCATGCGGGGTTGGAAGTGAATATGCCTGACGGACCGACGCTTTGGCTATTGGCGCTGCTTGGGGTGCTGGGCACGGTCGCACATCTCGCCATGACCTGGAGCCTGCGCTTTGCCCCGTCTGCGACCCTTGCCCCGATGCAATATCTTGAGATCCCTTTTGGCACGGCCATTGGCTGGCTTATCTTTCGCGATCTCCCCAACGGGCTGGCCGCTGTGGGCATTTGCATCACTGTTGGGGCGGGACTTTACATCATTCTGCGCGAAGGGCGGCTTGCGCGAGTGCCGCCAGCGCCAGACGTGGCACCGTAACAATCACGCAGCCGCTCGCCGCGATTGTGAGTGTTTCGGCTGCCGCCTTATTCGACGGGCTGGTAAACCCCAGCGGCGCAAACTCTTGATCATTGACGGGCCAGCGCAGCCCTGACGCCGTGACCTTTGACGGCGCGAGCGGCATCAGCGAAATCCGTGTTCCGACGGGCAACGACAGCGCAAGCCCCGCCTCGGGGACAATCATGCTCGCGTCATCTGCGCTCAACAAGATCACCCGCCTGTCAGGGTTACGCCCCATAACATGCAACACCGCAAGCGTATGATCGAGCCGCCCCCCCGCAAAGCCCACGGCATAGACCAAAGGCGCAGCAACCCGCAGGAGCGCCTTTTCAAAATCAACGGTGTCTTGCTCTTGAATGTGATGGAGAAATTCGGCAAATTTAGTCCGCGCGTGATCAGAAATGCTATCCAGATCACCAATCACAGCCACAGGCGTGATCCCATGAGCGAGAAGATGATCAGCCCCGCCATCGACACCGACAAAACTTGTCCCTTTCTTTTGCGGAATGTTAAGGTCTTGTGGTCCAAGGTCGGCACCACCAACCAAGACAACCGGATCAAAACTATGAACAATCACCAATGTAATCCTCTATTACCCGCCAAATGAGAAACATTCCTCAAAAGCGCCTTGAAATAATACCCAGTTTAACCCACCATCGTGCCGGATTGCTAACCAATTGATGGTAAACACACTCCTACTGGGATTGGGAGAAAGCGAGCAAAAAGATGGTTGAGTCGAGTAAGATTCTTACCGTTTCATACG
>JAQXBV010000002.1 GCA_029252195.1 Yoonia sp. | reverse complement strand
GCCGCACCATTTGCGCTTCTGTCAGCCAATAGAGATTACTCATCTGTCCCCCAAATCATTGGGGTTCGTGAAACATGACAACAACTCAGCATCAAGCCGTTTAACGGGTCCTGACCCTAAGCCTTCCGTTTTTTGTGCCAATCGTCGCACTGTGCGTAGTAGCGCTGTGGATTGAAGGTGGTAACCCCTTCTACCGTCAGACCCGTCTGGGCCAGAACGGCAAACGCTTTTCTATCCTGAAGCTGCGGACAATGGTGCGTGATGCGGATACCGTGCTGGAAGACTATCTCGCCAGCGATCCTGAAATGCGCCGCGAGTGGGACGAGCGGCCCTCTGGCCACAGATTTAACTTGTAGGCGCCGGCAAACATCAAGATGGCCAGAACGCTCAGGTTGGGAATGGACACCTTGTCCATCGCGGGCACCAATGGCAGGTTGAATTCCACCAGCGGCGGCAGCAACAGAAACCCGCCAAGGATCGACCAGACAATCGCGCGCTCAACTCTTTGGGTGCGGAACAGCACAAGGCAGACCGCAGGCCAGATCAGCAGCATCAGATAGGCGATTGCGTTGGGTATCGTGCTCCTTGGACAGCTTTACGCTTGCAAATACACTCTAGGCAGGACTGTGTCATCTGGCTAGTTTGCGGCAAGTTTGCCTCTAATTTGCCACAAGTAACCAGTAACATATTGAATTGGAATGAAACTTTTAAGCGACGCGCCTCCATACCGCACATCGGGCTGCACCTGCCAACCACAGGTGCACGATGCGATTTGGGCAAGGAAGTAGCGCAGTCGAGATCAATATCCCCGACCTCGGCACATTGTTTCAGGCCGTCCGAGAAAAATTCAGCCGCGGTGACGGATTCGCGCTGGCCACTTTAAACCTCGATCACCTGACAAAACTCCCCGTCGATCCGGCCTTTGCCAGCGCCTATAAGGCGCAGGATTTGATTGTGGCTGACGGCCAACCCATCATGTGGCTCTCCAAGCTGGCCAAACAACCGGTCAGCCTGATGCCGGGCTCTGATCTGGTTGTGCCGCTGTGCCGTCTGGCCGCAGAAATGGCGATGCCCGTGGCCCTTATGGGCAGTTCGGATGCAGCACTGGAAGGCGCCAAGGAAGCGCTGGAAGATTTGGTGCCCGATCTCAAGATTGTCCTGACCTACGCCCCACCTTACGGGTTTGACCCCTCGGGGGAAGCAGCAGAACAGATTTGCGAAATGCTGAACCGCTCTGGCGCGCGACTTTGCTTTATTGCTCTGGGTGCGCCGAAACAGGAGCTGTTTGCTGCTTTCGCACGCTCGCGCGCACCTGCCGTTGGTTTTGCCTCGATTGGCGCGGGCCTCGACTTTTTGTCAGGGCATCAGGTGCGGGCGCCCCTGTTTATGCGTAAGTATGCGCTGGAATGGCTGTGGCGCGCGGCGCAAAGCCCGCGCCGCATGGTGCCCCGCTACGCCAAGTGTTTCGCGATCCTGCCCCGCCATGCAGTGCAGGCGTGGCGGCAGCGCTGATTACTTGTATTCAATCAACCGCTTTTGCCCGCCGCTCAGCCGTCGCCAGTAAAAGCCCAGCGCGCCGCGCGCCTCGGCGAACTTTCCAAACACGCTGAAAAACGCCCAAGTCCAACCGCCCCGACGCGACAACCGCGCGACCTGTAGCGGATAGATGAGCAGCGCCAGCAGGCCGACAGGCCCGAAAGCCAGCGCCAATAACAGGGCCAGCACCGGCCCCCCCGCCCCCCACAGCAAAGCGCGGCGCGTCTCGGCGACCCAGTGCCGCTCGGGCGGGGCGCCGTGCAGGGCAGCACCCTCCGCAAAGGCATGGCCCGCGCGTTTGCTGCGCTTCCACCATTGGCCAAGCCGCGTAATCTGGGCGTCATGGGCCGTCATTTCCGCATCCAGCCGCCAGATACGCCAGCCCGCCTGCCGCAACCGCACGCACAGCTCAGGCTCCTCGCCCGCAATCAGATCATCGCGGTAACCGCCCACAGCCGCCAGCGCGGCCACTCGCATCAACGCATCGCCCCCACAGGCCAGCGCCTCGCCCACGGGAGTATCCCACTCCCCGTCGATCAGACGGTTGTAGACAGAGGCATCGGGATGCATTTCACGCCGCCTGCCACAGACAACGGCCACGTCAGGAGTGTCGGCCAGAAATGCCTGCGCCTGTTCCAGCCATCCCTCTTGCACAACGCAATCACCATCCAGCAGCTGCACCAACTCTGTACCGTCCGGAAGCACCGCCAACCCCGCATTACGCGCCCGTGCTGCCGTAAAGGGCTGCGACATATCTAGGCTGACCACCTGTGCGCCACGCGCCTGCGCCGCTGCTACCGATCCGTCTGTTGAGCCGCTATCGACATAAATCACAGGTGACAGCCCGCCCAGCGCGTCAAGGCAGGCAATCAGCCGCGCGCCCTCATTCCGACCGATGACAATCGCCGCGATGCTCATGCCATCTGTCCCGCAAGAAAGGCAGCGTAGTTCTGCGACACCACCAGAAACCCCGCCTCTGCCAGCGGTGCAATCCCTGCCCAAGCCTGTGCATCGGCAGAATAAAGCGTCAGGTCTTCAGTCCGGCTCAGCACTTCCAGCCGCGCGCGGTCCTCGCCGTGGGCCAGATCACCACTGCCCGCACTGGCCGCATCGCGCGCAGCAACATTGCCCGCGAATTTGTAATGCCGGATCACGGCGCTGAAATCGGATACGGTCACATGCTGCGACAGATGCGGATGCGGCGCGGGCACCACCTGCGGGCCATTAAACACCAGCGGGTGTTTGGTCAGGCAACAAGCCTCGCCAAAGACCTTGCCGCGCACGCCACCAAACTTGAACTGCATCGCATCCGACGACAGGACGTTGTCGCGCAACAACGCATGGAACCCGATCCGGTCGGAGTGATAGGCAAAGCTTTCCACGGTGCTGATGTCATAATAGGCAAAGGTTTCAAGCGCTTCAGCAAAGCTCAGATCCTGAACATCGGCCAGCGGCGCGCGCGGAAACATCTCCAGCATTTGTGCCATCAGGGCAGTGTGGCCTTGCGCCTGAAGATAGCGGGTCAGCCCTTGCGAACCGATGGTCTCGCGACCCTCGAAATCAAACTGTTCGTCCATATCGACATATAGGCACCAGCGATCCTGCCCGTAGGTCTGCGCGGGATAGGCCCGCATCAGGTCTTCGTATTGCGCCAGCGGCAGCACCGCACGGTCGACCACACAGTCATCGCGCTGACACAACCGCGCGATGGTATCATCGGTCGAGCCGTTGTCGATAAAGGCAAAATGCCGGATACCCAGCGCGCGGTAGTAGTCAAAAAACGCGTCCAGATAATAGGCGCCATCCCGCACCAGCACGATGGCCAGCACCTCGCCTTGCGGCACATGAAACCCCTCTCCGTGCAGATGCTCGACCGCACCGGCAAACCGGCGGCGGCGGCGCATCTGGGCAATGCGGTTGCGAAGACGTAGGATGAGGGATGCGCGCTGTGTCATGTCTGCGTCTTTACGCCAGTGCAGCGGGGCGGTCCACTACTCGGCGCGGGCCTCGTGTTCTTTCCAGCGCAGGTAGGCATTTGCGCCCCATGTGGCAAAGGGCTGCGGCGGCAGGCGCCTAGGCGCGGCTTGCGCTGCAAAATAGGCGGTCACGGGCGTCTCGTGCCCCAATGCCGCCTCCGCCGCCGCAATACCGGTGAGCGTGCCCCGCGCAGTACCCAACCCGTTCTGCACTGCCGCCGCAAAAACCCCTTCTTCGATCTGGTCGGTAACCGCGACACCATTCAGGCTGAGACACAGATGCCCCGCCCATTCATATTCCATCGCCAAGCCTGCCAATTGCGCAAAACGCGCGTTGAATTTGCCGCGCTGGACGGCGGAGGCCCGCGCAACACCGCGCGCGCTGGCCTGCATGTGCGGACGCACCGTGGCGCAGGTGCGGGTGATGATCCGGTGCCCCCCATGTGCCGTATCAATCCGGCGCATCGTGGTGCCCATCGGGTCGGAGGGGGTGACACCCCAGCGCGGCGCGCCGCCCAACAGCCGCAGCTGTTCCGCATCCAGAACAGGTGTCATGGAGGCATAGAGAAACAGCTGCATCAACCGCCCCTTCGCGATGCCGAAACTCTCAAGATGGCCGTTGGTGGCAAGGATGATGCGCGGTGCCGTCACCTGCCCCTTGGCACACGTGACCCGCCACCCGGCGCCTGCGCGGTCAAATCCTGTCACAGCGCTATGGGTGAATATCGCAGCCCCCTGTGACGCCACTCCCGCCGCCAACCCGCGGATGTAGCCGGCAGGCTGCAACATCAATGTGCCCGCGGTATAGAGACCCGAGAGGTAGTGCCTGCTGCCTGTCAGCTCGGTCATCGCCTGCGCGTCCAGATGCTCGGCCTCCTCACCCAAAGTCGCCAGATGCGCCGCATAGCTGCGATTATTCGCGTCTGCGGCCTGCGATGCTGCACCGTTCACCTTGCCCGCAGGGTCCACAAAGGCGGGATCAATCCCGTAATGCTCGGCCGCATCGCGGGCAAAAGCAATGGCATGGCGGTTCAGCCCGATCAGCGCCGCCTCATCCCCGTCCCCTGCGTAATCCTCCGACGCCAGATCATGGGGCAGATCAATCATAAAGCCGGAATTGCGCCCCGCACTGCCCTGCGCAATATCAAGCGCATCCAGCACAACCACCCGCAGTGAAGGGTCCAGTTGCAACAACCGCCGCGCCGCCGAGAGCCCGGCAAAACCCGCACCAACAATCACAACATCTGCGGTCTGCGGCCCTTCCAAAGAAGGATAGACAGGTCCCTGCCCCAAAATCTCGGCCCATGCGGCCTTGGATGCAAACTGCGGCGTGCGGACCGCGCGGTAACCCATCGCCTAGCTCACAGCCGCATCAGCATCATCGCTCAGATCCAGCCAGATGGTTTTCAGCTGCGTATATTGGTCATGGGCGTGAATGCCATTGTCACGTCCGCCAAAACCAGACTGCTTGTAGCCCCCAAAAGGCGTTGAGATATCGCCCTCGCCGTAGGAATTCACCGTGACCGTACCTGCCCGCAACAGGCGCGCACCGCGCAAGGCACGCTTTCCATTGGCGGTGAACAGGCTGGCGCACAGACCATAAGCGCTGTCATTGGCCACGGCTATCGCCTTGTCAAACGACGCCACGGTGATCACCGACAACACAGGGCCGAATATCTCTTCGCGGGCAAGGCGATGATCGCTTGAGGGCAACTCGATCATGGTTGCCTGCACAAACGCGTCCCCGTCTGTGCCGCCACCAACACGCGCGGCCGGTGCATCCGCCAAATAGCCCGCCACCTTGTCAAAATGCGCGCGGCTGACCATCGCGCCCAGTCGCGTTTCGGGGTTCAGCGGGTCACCCATGGGCCACTCGCGCATATGCGCCTCAATACACTGCAACAACGGTTCCTTAATGTCGCGGTGCACAATCAACCGGCTGATCGCCGAGCAATTCTCGCCCATATTCCACAACGCACCATTGGCGATGTGGGCGGCAACACGGTCAAGGTTTTCCGCATCCTCCATCACAACACAGGCGTTCTTACCACCCATTTCCAGCACCACCTCTTTGGCGTTACTCTCTCCGGAATACCCAAGGAAGCGTTTTCCGGTGGCAGTAGAGCCGGTAAAGCTGACCATATCGACGTCCATATGACGGCCCAGCGGCTCGCCCACTTCCGGCCCACTGCCGGGGAGGACGTTCAGCACGCCGCGCGGCACACCTGCCTCATGGGCAAGCTCTGCCACCCGCAACGTGGTCAGCGATGTCTCCTCGGCCGGCTTCACAATCGCTGAGCAGCCCGATGCCAGTGCCGGCCCGATTTTCCACGCCAACATCAGCAGCGGGAAGTTCCAAGGCAGCACCAACCCCACCACGCCAATCGGCTCACGCACCACCATGGCGATATGATCATCACTCGCGGGGGCGACCTGATCGTACATCTTGTCGATGGCTTCTGCGTGCCACTTAATACAATGGATCATCTCGGGGATGTCCACCGTCTCGCAATCATAGATGGTTTTGCCACTATCAAGACTCTCCATCACGGCCAATTCGCGGGCGTTACGGGTTAGCAGTTTGGCAAAGCGGATCAAGACATCCTTACGCGCCGAAGGATGCATTCGCGACCAGCGACCATCCTCAAATGCCTCGCGGGCCTTTTGCACCGCAAAATCCACATCCTCTGCACCACAGGCCGCAACCTGCGCCAGTTCCGCCCCCGTGGCCGGATTTACCGAAACAAACGTCTTGCCTGAGGCCGCCGGACGATACACGCCATCCACAAAGGCCTGTGCGGCAAATGACATCCCGTCCGCCAGGGCTGCGTATTCCTCACGTGTCAGCAGTTCCATCAGTTTTTCTCCTTAACAATTGCCGCCACAGTGGCTTTGAGCACCCGCACCACCTGCTCCAACTCACGCTTGTCGTCTTTGTTCAACGGCTTGAGCGGCGGCATCATACCGCCCGTATCAATCCCAGTCAGGGTCACGCCATGCTTGACGCATTGGACAAACTTGCCGCCCTGCTCCAGCACACGCATCAAAGGCATCATCGCACTCATGATACGGCGGCCTTTGTCAAAATTCCCCTCGACGGCGCAGGCTCGGTACAGCGCCGCATGCTCGTGTGGCAGGAAATTACTGCCCGCACAGACCCAGCTGCGCGCACCCCAAGCAAAGAACTCCAACGCCTGATCGTCCATGCCGCACGACATCTGGATATGCGGATAATCCCGCGCCAAAAGGTGAACGCGGTTAATATCCCCCGAGCTTTCCTTGATCGCGCAGATATTGCGTGACCGGCCGACACGGTCCAGAAAATCCGCCCCCATGTTCACACCCATGCGGCCCGGATAGTTGTACAGCATCACGGGCAGATTTGCCGCCCGGTCGATGGCCAGCGCATTAAACGCATTTTCCTGCTCGGTCGGGACGGCATAAGGCGGCGTGCCCAGCAAAATGGCGTCTGCGCCCATCTCGCGCGCGCCCGACGCGAGCGCGATACTATCGGGCGTCCGCATGGTGCCCGTGCCCACAATCAACGGCAGACGCCCCTTCAACCGGTCCTTGGTGAATGTCGCCAATGCCAGCCGCTGCTCGACGGTTTGCGCATAGTTTTCCCCTGTCGAGCCGCCCGAGATCAGACCATGCACGCCCGCCTCCACCAAATGCTCGATCTGGCTATCCAATGCGTCCAGATTAAAGGTGCCATCCGGCAACAGCGGCGTGACAAGAGGGGTATAAATCCCTTCGAACTGAAAAATCGGAGTCATGGTATCCTCACAAGCGGAAGTGTATCGCCAAGGCGATCCTGTAGCGGTGCAGGCAGTACAAATTGCGCAATCCGGTCGCGCGACAGTGCCCAATGATCATCAGCCAGCTGACCGGCAGCCTCCGGATTGCGGCTCTCGATTGCGGCAATCATTGCGTCATGTTGTTCTGCGGCCTGCACCGTTTCCGGCGCTGCATCGGCCTCATAAAAGGTCATCGAAATGCGCGCATGGTCAATCAACAGGCGGTTAAGGCTGGGGCGCAAATAGATGTTGCCCGCCATATCACCGGTAATGGCGTGAAACCGGTTGTTAGCCAACGCACGCGCAGCCACATCGCCCTGCGCAAGCGCGCCGCGAAACGTCACCTGCGCCTGCTTTAATTCAGCAATCTGCGCAGGGCGGGCATGGGTGGCTGCAAGCCGCAGAACCGCGCCATAGATCATCGGAGCGGCAAGGAAGAAATCGCGCAAAGTGGTATGGCTCATCTCAGCCACACGCGCCCCGCGGTTTGGCGTCAGGTCGGCGTAGCCCTCTCCCGCCAGCTCGCGCAGCGCCTCGCGTAGCGGTGTCCGCGACAGGCCAAATTCCTCTGACAGGCGCGCCTCGTCCAGATCGGCACCGGGTGGCAATGCAAGGGTCAGCACCCGCCTGCGCAGGGTGTC
>JAQXBV010000001.1 GCA_029252195.1 Yoonia sp. | reverse complement strand
GTGCGATCCGCACCGCATCTTGCCGAAATTCGTTCGTTCGTTTCAGTCCCATAGTCAGTCTCCTTTGTTGCAGTAAATGCTATCAAAGGAGCGGCATCAAACCGTGACAGGTCCACTTTGGTCATTGCTCTCTCGGTTCAGGTGTTCAAATGTTCGTTGCAAAATCAATCGCCCTTTCGCTGTTCCTTGGGCTGAACCCTATGAGTAATGTTGCCCCTACGGAGCGCATCATTCAGGTTCAGGCGAACGGCTTTGAAAATTGGGTGGCGAATTTCCGCAATCGTGCTTTGCGCCAAGGGATCAGCAGCCGCACATTTGATGCGGCCTTTGCCAACGCACGCTACTTGCCCGAAACGATTCAGAAAGACCGGAATCAAGCGGAATTTATCAAACCGATGTCCGATTACATGGGCACGGCAGCCTCTGATGCGCGGGTATCAAACGGGCGCGACATGATGCGTGTGCATGCACGGCTTTTGGCGCGGCTTGAGGCGACCTACGGCGTTGAGGCCCACATAATCGTGGCATTTTGGGGGATGGAGAGCAACTATGGCCAGCGGCGCGGCGATGTTCCTTTGATTAGCACACTGGCGACGCTTGCATTCGACGGGCGGCGCGGCCGGTTCTTTGAGGCGCAGCTGATCTCTGCGCTCAAAATCTTGCGGAGGGGCGATACCAGCGCATCAAGAATGACCGGAAGCTGGGCGGGCGCAATGGGCCATACGCAGTTCATTCCGACCTCTTATGAAGCCTATGCAGTCGATTTCACCGGTGACGGACGCCGCGATATCTGGTCCGATGACCCGTCTGACGCGCTCGCCTCGACCGCCGCTTACGTCAGCCGCTTTGGCTGGCGCAAAGGGCAACCATGGGGTGTCGAAGTGCGCTTGCCGCAGGGCTTTGACTTTGATCGCAGCAACCGCGCGGCAAAAATGTCACCTGCGCAATGGGGGCGGCTTGGGGTGCGCGGCACAGACGGGCGCGTTGTGCCAAACTATGGCGAAGCCGCGCTGATCACACCAACGGGGGCACACGGCCCTGCCTTTCTGGTTTTTCGTAATTTCGATGTGATCAGCAGGTACAATAATGCCGAAGCCTATGTCGTCGGCGTCGGGCATTTGGGGGATCGCATTCGTGGCATGGGTCCGCTGCAAATTGGCTGGCCGCAAGGGGAACGTGACCTGTTTCGTGCCGAGCGGATTGAGTTACAACAGCGGCTGACAGCGGCGGGTTTCGCGACGGCAGGGGTTGATGGTAAAATCGGCCCTGCGACACGGCGCGCGATCCGCGCCTATCAGCAGGCGGCTGGGTTGCCTGCCGACGGTTTCGCGTCTTTGTCGCTATTGCAACGGCTGCGTTGACGGACAATTTCCGTTGATGCATTGCACCATTGCATCCAGATCGGCCTGCTGCGGTTGATCAAAGATTTGCCCGCCACAAGGGCTCACATCCAGCACAAGCTGGTCACCATCGACGCGCACAAACGCAATCGCAGGAACATGCGGGGTCACCATACCGCACCAAGGACCAGCACAATAGGGTTGCAGCGTGACCGACTGATCAAGGCGCAAGTTGAACCCTGTCCGGCTCAACCCATGACCACGGAAGAAAGCGGGGATCGGGGCAGGCGTGATTGCGGCCCCACCGTTGCCCCGATCATCGGGCAGAAAGGCCGTGTCAAAATCAAGCGTTCCGTAAAGAACGTGATAGGTCGCGTCAGCCGCCGCTGCGGTTTCAAAAGCCGCAATCAGGTCTGGCTCCATGCAACTGAGGGCTGCGGCTTGTCCCGCAACCCCCGCAATCAAAGCGGCAAGCATGACCCGTTTCACAGCTTGTCACCGAACTCTGCCAAGACCTGCGCGTAAACCTCACGCTTAAAGGGCACAATATTGGCAACGATGTCGTCTTTATGCATCCATTTCCACGCGGAGAACTCAGGATGGGCCGTCGCAATCTGGATTTGGTCATCAGATCCGTGGAAGCGCATCAAGAACCACTTTTGCTCTTGGCCGCGGTAATTGCCGCCCCAGATATTGGGGACCAGATCCGCTGGCAGATCGTAAGGAATCAGACCACGGCTTTCGGCTTCGATCGTGACGAGGTTCTCGGTCACGCCAGTTTCTTCCCACAGCTCGCGGATCGCCGCATCGCGGGTCTTTTCCCCTTTATCGACGCCGCCTTGCGGCATCTGCCAGGCGTCAGTGTCGCGATCCAATCGCTGGCCGACAAAGACATGCCCGCGCGTGTTGGCGAGCATAATGCCGACGCAAGGACGGTAAGGCAGCGCGTTGATCTGTTCAGGTGTCATAAATTGACCTTGGTGTTTCATCTCGGTTCCCTCTCAATTGCACCGAATTGATGCCAAAGGTCCAGCCGCTATGCGATAACAACGCGTAAACTAGAGGTTATACGGGCCGCAATCCATGCCAAATGGTCAGGCCTGAACGCAATACAGCCCGCTGTCGGCCGCCCTTTACCACGCCACGAGTGAATAAAGATCGCCGAACCGCGCCCCTTGACCGCATAGGGCCAATTCCAATCGGTGATCAGCACAAGGTCATACATCGGGTCAGCGCGGCGCAGGCGTTCGTGGCTATAGGGATGCGGCGCGCGCACCATCATGTTGTAGTCAGGGTCTTTCACATCATCCGACCACAGATCAGCAGGGCCAATCGGCACCGCCCAAGTGGCGGGGCGCGCGATGCGGTCAGCGCGGTAGAGCATCCCGACAATCCGGTGTTCGCCACGCGGGGTGGCGCCATCACCCTCCGCCTTACGCTCCGTCAGCCCACCGCGCCCGATAGTACGCGGGAACTTCCGGCCCATAAACCGCACATGCGTCGGCATCACAACCAGATCGCGGGCGTTCAAAGCAGATGTCCCGACTTTGCGGCCTTTGTCGCGAGATAGGCTTGGTTGTGTTTATTCTCACCAACCTTGAGCGGCACCCGCTCCGTCACACGGATACCCGCATCTTCCATCCGCGCCACTTTGGATGGGTTATTTGTCAGCAGCCTGACAGCCCTAAACCCCATCCGCTTGAGAATTTCTGCCCCGATCCGAAAATCGCGCTCGTCATCTTCGAACCCGAGCCTGTGATTGGCCTCGACGGTATCAAATCCCTGATCCTGCAAGGAATAGGCGCGCATTTTATTGGCCAAGCCAATCCCGCGCCCCTCTTGGTTCAGGTAAAGTAAAACGCCTGCGCCTTCCGCCCCCATCTGGGCCAAGGCGCCGCGCAATTGGGGCCCGCAATCGCATTTCAGTGAGCCCAGCAAATCGCCGGTAAAACAAGCGGAGTGCAAGCGCGACAACACGGGTTCATCGCGACTGGGCTGACCGATCTCAACGGCATAATGCTCTTCTGCCCCATCATCAGGGCGGAAAATATGCAAGCGGCCCGCCTCGGAAACACTCAATGGCAACCGCGCTGAAATGATCGGCCGCAGTGGCGACAGCCCTGTATCCAAGGCCGCTGCGGCTGACACAATCGTCAAACTATTTTCACGCGCAAAGGCCACGGGGTCGGCCACAGCGAACACAATCGCGGCAGGCAACAGTCGCGCCGCCTTCGCAAGCGCAATCGCAGCGCGGTGCAGTCGCGCATCCCCGTCACGCAACACACGCAGCGGACCTTTCATTGGTGAATTCAAATCATCGGCGGGATCCGCAATGGCGCGAACCCATTTCAGCGTCACATCACTCGGCAACGCAATTCGTGCCAAGTCGCCGTCATAGGCTGGTGCCTTCAACGTCTGTGCGCGCCATCCCGTGATCGCCAGAACAGGTGCACCGCCAAGGCTCCGCAAATGCGCCAACCTTGCCGCATCGACCGTCTCGGCGGCCATCATCACCGCGCCCCCATCGAGCACAACCGGCACGCCCATACGCAAATCCGCGCGGGCGCGCGCGAGCCGTTCTGTAACATCTGGGGCGAAAGTCATGACTGGTGTATCCTCGTTTGAAACATAGATAACCACAGCCGCAGGAAATTGAAACATTTGACGCGTCAATCACACGTCCGTGTGATTTCGTGTTCACAAATCTTGTCCAACACGTGTCTTCACCACACATCTAATACAGCAACATAGGAGGCTGTTATGGCCCAATTGAAAAGAATTCTCCTCGTCGATGACGATGACGACCTGCGCGAAGCGCTTGGTGAACAACTTATCATGACCGAAGATTTCGACGTCTTCGAGGCTGACGACGGTGCCAGCGCCATGGTGAAAGCGAAAGAGGGTTTGTATGACCTGATGATCCTCGATGTCGGCCTGCCCGACACCGACGGGCGCGAGCTGTGCCGCCTGATGCGCAAGCAAGGCGTAAAATGCCCGATTGTCATGCTGACCGCACAAGATAGCGACGCCGATACCATTTACGGTCTTGATGCAGGCGCAAACGATTATGTGTCCAAGCCATTCAAGTTCCCCGTGCTCTTGGCCCGCATTCGCAGCCAGCTGCGCACGCATGAGCAGTCGGACGACGCGGTGTTTCAGCTTGGGCAATATACCTTCAAGCCCGCGCAAAAGATGCTCATTACCGAAGACGACAAAAAGGTGCGCCTCACCGAGAAAGAGACGAACATTCTCAAGTTCCTCTACCGCGCCACCGACGGCGTCGTCGCACGCGATGTTCTCTTACATGAAGTTTGGGGCTATAATGCAGGCGTGACGACCCATACGCTGGAAACACACATCTACCGACTGCGTCAAAAAATCGAGACCGATCCGTCAAACGCCCAACTCTTGGTCACTGAACAAGGCGGCTACCGTCTCGTTGCCTAACACTCTTCAAAGGATACACTCATGAAAACCGCAAAAGACTTCCTCGATGCCGCCAATGCCGCCGTCCCCCGCATCTCCGCAGAAGAGGCCGTGGCCCGCTACGGCAAGGACGACGGGATCTGGATCGACGTGCGCGACAGTGGCGACATCGCCAAATCAGGCACCATTCGCGGGGCCTACCACATCGCCCGCGGCTTTATCGAGTTTGCAGCCGACCCCGCGTCGCCCTTCCACAAAGACTTCATGAAGCCCGACGGCAAATACTATCTCGTCTGCGGTGCGGGCGGCCAAGCGGCCCTTGCTGGCAAGACGCTTAAGGATATGGGGTACACTGACGTCACCAACGTCGGCGGTCTCAATGACTGGAAATTCGCAGGCGGCCCGACCCAAGACCTCCAGAGCTAGGCCCACATCTCCCAAAACAGCCGCAGCGCAAGCGCCGTTGCGGCTGTCACCAATACAGGCTTGATCAGTCGCGCGCCGACGCGCATCGCAAGCTTGGACCCGACCCAAGCCCCCGCCATCTGCGCCGCGCCCATCGATAGCCCGACAAGCCACCAAGGTTGCGCGACCAGCGCGTAGGCTGCAATGCCCCCAGCATTCGAGGCAAAATTCAACAGCTTGGTATGTGCCGTCGCCTTCAACACGCCGTATCCCACAAGCCCGACAAACCCGAGCATATAAAACGCACCCGCACCCGGCCCGATCAACCCGTCATAAAACGCAACCAGCGGCACCACGGTCAGAGCGAACATATAAGGCGCAATCCGCTCAGCACGGTCCAAATCATTCAACCCGGGCTTGAGCGCGAAAAACACCGCGATCCCGATCAGCAGCACAGGCAGCCCCAAACGGATCACATCCGTGGGCAAATGTGACGTCAACAAGGCCCCGAAAACCGCCGCAACAAACGCAAGGCATGCGGGTTTCACCTGCCTGCGCAAATTGACATGGCCGCCACGGGCATAGGCATAGGCTGCCATGCCAGCGCCAAACACACCCTGCACCTTATTGGTTGCAATCGCCGTCACAGGCGGCGCACCTGCCAAAATCAGAACCGGAAGCGTAATCAAACCGCCGCCGCCCGCAATCGAATCCACGATCCCCGCAATAAACGCCGCTGCCATCAAGAGCGCGAGCACATCAAATGTAACTTCAAACATTTAGGTGGTGAACTCGGAACGGGCATAGCCTTGTATAAACAACAGGGCCGACAGGTCAGCGTGATTGATGCGCACGTCACATTGCGCTTGCACCGAGGGCTTGGCATGAAGCGCCACACCAACCCCAGCGCGCGTCAACATGCCCAGATCATTGGCACCGTCACCGACGGCCAATACATCAGCCTCTGAAATCCCCAAACGGGCGGTGATCTCTTCCAGCGCCTGCACCTTCGCCTCGCGGCCCAAAATCGGGTGGGCCACATCTCCGGTCAACTTGCCACCTTCGACAATCAACGTATTCGCGCGGTTCTCGTCGAAACCAAGCGTAGCCGCCACGCGACCCGTAAAGGCGGTGAACCCGCCCGAGACGAGCGCCGCATGGCCCCCGTTAGCCTTCATCGTTTGAACCAGCTCATAGCCACCCGGCATGGTCGTGATACGCGTCTTAAGAACGTGATCGACCACGCTTTCATCCAGCCCTTTGAGCAGACCGACCCGCTCGATCAGAGCCGCCTCAAAATCCAACTCGCCGTTCATGGCTCGCGCCGTAATGCCCGCGACGTGTTCGCCAACACCTGCCTCGGCCGCCAATTCGTCAATGCATTCCTGACGGATCATCGTGCTATCCATATCAGCGAGCAGCATTTTCTTCCGACGGCCCTCGGCAGGGAGCACAATCAGATCAACACCAACCGTCTGCAATTCCGTCCAAACCGCGTCCACATTATCGGGCAAAGCAGGCACCAAAAATTCAGCCGCCTCACCAACCGACAACCAAACCGCATCACCACCGCCCCACGCATTGCGCAGATTCTCAACCAAGAGAGTCTCCAATGAAGGCGTCGCAGGATCAGTCAAAAGGGTCACATAAAACATGCGTTCAGTCTCCATGGGGGCCAAAACCCCGCTTCGCTTTTTTCCAAATACTCAACGAACAACTGCACGGCCGACATAAGTTTCCGATAAGCGCGCAAGCCGTCGCAAAAAGCATCACAAGCGGCGGTCTATCGCCATTTTGTGACTTGTGGAAGGGTAAGCAGCCCCGTACCTGCGTGATCGGGACACCCTTCCCCAACGAAGGGCATTTATCTGTAAGGATACCAGCAATGGTTATGACTAAACCTACCAAACGCCCTACAAACGCGCGTTTTTCCTCTGGCCCCTGCGCCAAACCCCCGACATGGAAACTCTCTGATCTGGTCGGTGCACCACTTGGTCGCTCGCACCGCGCAGCTGTTGGCAAATCCAAACTTGCTGAAGCCATTGATCTGACACGCGAAATTCTGGGCGTGCCTGCGGATTACCGCATTGGAATCGTGCCCGCCTCCGACACTGGCGCCTTCGAGATGGCGATGTGGTCGCTCTTGGGTGAACGCCCTGCCGAAATGGTCGCTTGGGAATCTTTCGGATCCGGCTGGGTCACTGACGTTGTCAAACAGCTCAAGATTGAAGCGACAGTGCATGAGGCCGACTACGGCCTCATCGTCGACATGACGAAAATCAACTACGACAACGATGTCTGCTTCACATGGAACGGCACGACATCTGGCGTGCGCATGACAAACGGCTCTGCGATCCCTGCGGACCGCGCGGGCCTCACACTTTGCGACGCGACATCGGCGGCCTTTGCGCAAGACCTGCCTTGGGACAAGCTCGACGTGACCACCTTCTCTTGGCAGAAGGTCATGGGCGGCGAAGGCGGCCACGGCATGTTGATCCTGTCCCCCCGCGCCGTTGAGCGTCTGGAAAACTACACACCAGCATGGCCTCTTCCAAAAATCTTCCGCCTGACCTCCAAAGGTAAATTGATTGAGGGCATCTTCAAAGGCGAAACCATCAACACGCCGTCGATGCTGGCTGTTGAGGATTACCTCGTCGCTTTGAAATGGGGCAAGTCCGTCGGCGGCCTCGACGCCCTGATGCACCGCGCCAATGCAAACGCAAGCGCTGTCTGGAGCTTCTGTGCGGCGCACGACTGGATCGAAAACCTCGCGGTTGATCCGGCCACGCGGTCCAACACATCCGTCTGCCTTAAGTTCACAGACGACCGCATCACCGACGGCGCAGCATTTGCAAAAGCCGTAGCAAAGCGTCTAGAGGCCGAGAACATCGCGCTCGATATCGGCGCTTACCGCGACGCGCCTGCGGGTCTTCGCATCTGGTGCGGCGCGACCGTCGAAACCTCTGACATCGAGGCCATGTTGCCTTGGTTGGCATGGGCTTTTGACACCGAAATCAACACATAATCTTCGAATTTTCGACGAAAATTCGACACCCCACTTATCAAAAGGACCACTCTGATGGCACCTAAAGTACTTATCTCCGACAGCCTTTCCGAAGCTGCTGTTCAAATCTTCCGCGACCGCGGCATCGACGTCGATTTCCAGCCGAACCTTGGCAAAGACAAAGACGCGCTGGCCGCCATCATCGGCAACTACGACGGCTTGGCCATTCGTTCCGCGACCAAAGCGACCGCCAAACTGATCGAAGCTGCAACCAACCTCAAGGTCATCGGCCGCGCAGGTATCGGTGTTGATAACGTCGACCGCGACGCCGCCTCCAAGGCTGGTATCATCGTGATGAACACGCCTTTCGGTAACATGATCACCACTGCCGAGCACGCCGTCGCCATGATGTTCGCTGTCGCGCGCCAAATCCCTGAAGCTTCTGCATCCACACATGCGGGCAAATGGGAAAAGTCCAAATTCATGGGCGTCGAACTGACTGGCAAAACCCTCGGCGTCATCGGCGCGGGCAACATCGGCGGCATCGTCTGCGACCGCGCCCGCGGGCTCAAGATGAAAGTCATGGCATACGACCCCTACCTTGGGGAAGAAAAGGCCGATGAAATGGGCGTGCAAAAGGTCGAGCTGGATGAACTCTTGGCAAATGCTGATTTCATCACCCTACATGTGCCCTTCACAGATCAAACTGCCAATATCCTGTCGGCCGAAAACATCGCTAAAACCAAGAAAGGTGTGCGTATCATCAACTGCGCGCGCGGCGGCCTGGTTGATGAAGAGGCATTGGCAGAGGCGCTCAAGTCCGGCCACGTCGCTGGCGCCGCTTTTGACGTTTTCGCCGTCGAACCTGCAACAGACAGCCCACTTTTCAACCTGCCCAACGTTGTCTGCACACCCCACCTTGGTGCCGCAACAACCGAAGCCCAAGAAAACGTCGCCCTGCAAGTGGCCGAACAAATGTCCGACTACCTGCTGACAGGTGCCGTGACCAACGCACTCAACATGCCATCCGTGACCGCCGAAGAGGCAAAGGTTATGGGCCCATGGATCAAACTCGCAGGTCACCTTGGCAACTTCATCGGTCAAATGACCGACGAGCCGATCACCGCGATCAACATCCTGTTTGACGGTCTGGTTTCCGAGATGAACCTCAAGGCGCTGACCGCCGCCACCATCGCGGGAATCATGAAGAAGGCGAACCCTGACACCAACATGGTCTCCGCACCGGTCATCGCCAAAGAACGCGGCATCCAGATCTCGACAACCAAGCAGGATCAGTCCGGCTCCTTCGAAGGCTACGTCAAGGTAACCGTCGTGACAGCCAAGCGCGAGCGCTCTGTTGCAGGCACAGTCTTCAGCGACGGCAAGCCACGCTTCATCCAGATTAAGGGCATCAACGTCGACGCAGAGGTGGGGGCACACATGCTCTACACCACAAACGAAGACGTGCCCGGCATCATCGGGACCTTGGGCCAGACAATGGGCACCCACGGCGTGAACATCGCGAACTTTACGCTCGGCCGCGCCGCAGCAAAGGGCGAGGCCATCGCATTGCTCTATGTCGACGAACCCGTACCAGCCGAAGCGATCAAGGCACTTGAAGCAACAGGCCTCTTCCAGCAGGTGAAACCCCTGACTTTCGAAGTCTAAAACGACAAGCGCCCCAGCCACGGGATGGTGGGTGGGGCGCATTGGCCGCAAGGCCAACAGCGACAACCAACATCGTCAAAGGACCCCCAATGCCCATTTACGCAATAGGCGACATTCATGGGCAAATTGACATGCTCAACCACGCTCTCGGCCTAATCGCAGCAGATGGCGGACCGGACGCGCATATCGTTTTCATCGGCGACTACACCGACCGCGGCCCCGACAGCCGCGCCGTAATCGAACGGCTCATCGCCGGCAAGGCAGCGGGTCACAACTGGACCTTCCTCAAAGGCAATCACGACCGGATGTTCTGCGACTACGTGACCTCCGCCAATGAACACGATCCAAAAGTCAAATCAAACATCTCTTGGATCAACCCACGGCTGGGCGGGGCCAACACGCTGGCCTCCTACGGCGTGACAGGCACGCCCCATTTCGACCACCCACTGAACGGCTTCGAGAAACTCACGCATTACACCCGAGACGGCGCAACACTCTCGCCCGCGACCATCGCCGCCGAAGCCCGCGCCGCCGTGCCCCAAGCGCATACCGATTTCCTCTCCAACCTGCCGCTGACATTGGAAACAGAAGACCTGATCTTCGTGCACGCAGGTCTGCGCCCGCAGATCGCCCTTGCTGACCAAGACGTCGAAGACCTGCTTTGGATCCGCGACGGCTTTCTGGAGACCGCCTACGACTTCGGGCGCATAGTCGTGCACGGCCACACCGCACTCGACGCGCCCACGCATTTCGGCACCCGCGTCGATATCGACGGCGGCGCAGGCTACGGGCGGCCCCTCACCCCCGTCGTCTTTGAAGGACGCGATTGCTGGACACTGACAAGCACGGGCCGCGTCCCCCTTTTGCCTTAAAATCAACGCGGGCTTTCCACCTGCACCGGGTGCATTGTGCATCACGATTTTACCTGCGATACCAGCGCTCATGCCCACGCAATTTGACACCCTCCGCGCCATGCTCGACCATGGGTTCGATACCCTGATCGACGTCCGCTCGCCTGCCGAATTCGCGACCGATCACGTCCCCGGAGCGATCAACCTCCCCGCCCTCTCAAACGATCAGCGCGCCGAGGTCGGGACCATCTACAAACAGGTCAGCCCTTTCACGGCGCGCAAACTTGGCGCCACTCTCGTGGCCCGCAATGTGGCCGACCATGTCGAAGGCCCACTGGCAGACAAAGACGGCAGCTGGCGGCCTTTGGTATACTGCTGGCGCGGCGGGCAACGCTCAGGTTCTTTCACCATCATCCTGCAACAAATCGGCTGGCGCGCTGATACGGTTGAGGGTGGCTATATGACGTGGCGCAGGCTCGTCAAAGAGGCACTCTACGACACGCCCGTCGCGCACCGCATTATCCTACTGGACGGCAACACAGGCACCGCGAAAACCGCACTACTTGCAAAGCTGGCCGAGCGCGGCGCGCAGGTCATCGACCTCGAAGGACTGGCAGGCCATCGCGGCTCGCTTTTGGGGCGCACCACAGGCGGGCAACCCGATCAAAAAGGGTTTGAGACAGCGCTTGCCGTGGCCCTCGCAAATCTCGATCCGACCCGCCCTGTCATCATCGAGGCAGAGAGTTCAAAGATCGGCAAAATCAACCTGCCCAAACAGCTTTGGTCTGCGATGATTGCTGCGCCCAAGATCATGGTCTCCGCGCCCATTGCCGCCCGCGCCGCGTTTCTGGAAACGGCCTATGCAGACGTGATTTCAGACCCTGCCGACCTCGCAAAACGGCTCGGGCCTCTGCGCAATATTCGGGGTCATGCCGTCGTTGACGGTTGGTTAGCGTTGATGCACGCGGGCGATTTTCGCGCTCTTGCAGCCGCACTCATGGAGCAGCACTACGACGCAGCCTACGCCAAGTCGCGCGGCGCGGGTGAGCACGAAATCTTGGCGGAACTCTCGTCGGAAACGCTTGATGAGGCTGGCCAAAATACGCTCGCCGACGCGATCCTCACCGTGATCAGATAACGCGCACAACAGGCGCACCCGCCTCGATTGTCCCGACGCGCACCGCAGGATATCCTGCCGCGATTAACGCGGTCAAAACGGCCTCGGCTTGCGCTGCGTCAACTGCCGCCAACAACCCGCCGGCGGTTTGCGGATCAAAGAGCAAATCACCCTGCGGGCCATCCGCCCCGAACACTGGCCCAGCGCCACCCCGGTTGTCCTCAAACAGGCTAGATTTTATACCTTGCGTGGCCAGTTCAATTGCCCCCGCCATGAATGGGATCGCATTGATATCGAGCACAGCAGCCACCCCCGACGCCTCGCAAATGCCGCTCAAATGGCCTGCCAGACCAAAGCCGGTGACATCGGTCATCGCATGAGCACCGGTCAAAATCCCAGAGGCGGCACCCTGCCCGATCATCATCGTCTCAAGCGCTTTTGCCACGACTTCACCCGCAACCTCACCCGCCATTTCAGCGGCCATGATAACACCGCTGCCAATCGGTTTGGTCAGGATCAAAACATCCCCCGCCTTGGCCCCTGCAATCGTGATCGGCGCGCGGTCGCATAGCCCTGTGACGGTAAAACCAATCGTCAATTCATCTCCAAGCGACGAATGCCCGCCAACAATCGCTGCACCCGCCTCCGACATCACGTCTTGCGCAACTTGCATAATTTCAGACAGTGTCCGGCTCTGCATCTGGGCCGACATGCGGGGCAAGATCAGGTTCGCCGTCACTGCCTGCGGCGCGGCACCCATCGCCCAAGCATCGCCCAGCGCATGAATAGCCGCGATCCGCGTCATCACGACGGGGTCCGCAAAGAAGCTGCGCAAATGGTCGGTGGTCATGATTTGCGTCACACCACCTGTCCTCAAAATCGCAGCATCATCTCCAGCCACGCTGCGCACATCGGCACGGCCTGAGACAGGGAGTTCAGCCAAGACCGCGCGCAAAGCGCCACGCCCGACCTTCGCACCGCACCCGCCACACATCGGCTTGTCGCCCAACGCCTCTCGCAAGCCGCTTGCCATGTCTTGCGGGAGCCGCGCATTTTCCATCTGTGGCAGCGCGTCAAATTGGTTCATGAATTTGCGGTCAATGTGATCTTTCCACCGCCACAAGAGCGGCCCTTGAAAGGCCGTGCCGAGCTTTTCCGCAAGGGCGGATTTCCGTCCTTGTGAAATGAGTTTCAGATAATCCCGCTGCGGTCTGTAATCGCGCAACTTGCCCCCCGACAGCATGGCGCGCAAATTGTCAAACAGCACAGGCGCTTGGCGCACAGCAAAGACGCCCGCCTTAGGCCTTGGATTGGCGGTCATATGCGCACAGTCGCCGACGGCAAAGATTGCAGGGTCCGAGGACTGCAACTGCGGGTTCACCGCGATGAAACCGCCCTCCATATCCAGACCGATTTCGGATTGCCAACCATGCGCGCGTGCACCCGCCGCACCCGTCACAAATTGAGCGGTCACGCTGTGCCCACCGGCAAGGTGCACGCATGCATCATCTACCGATACGACCTCTGCATTCTCACAAAGTGTAACCTTGTTTTGCGCCAATGCGCCCAGCATCTTAGTCCGCGCAGAGCCATCCAGATCCTTTAGAACGGGGCCTCTGTCGATGAGCGTGACCTCCGCTTTGCCCTTCATCGCAAACTGCATCGCCATCGCAAGTTCTGCACCTGCAACGCCACCACCGATCACCGCGATCTGCGTGATGTCGCCTGCGTTGCGCACCACATCCCAGCGGCTCGCAAAGGTGCCCAGCGGTTTGGCTGGCACGCCAAATTCGGGGAAGCCTTTGAGGTCTGGCATTGTAGAGGTAATCCCCACGTCGATGCTCAGTGCATCAAAGGCGATGGGCGGGCGTCCGGCGACATGCACGAGCCGCGCTGCGCGGTCCACGGCTGTTGCCGCCCCGATCACAATGCGAGCCCCCGCGAACCGCGCGAGTTTCACCAGATCAATATCGAGCTCCTCACGGCTGTAGTGCCCTGCAACAAAGCCAGGCAGCATCCCCGAATAAGGCGCGGTCGGTCCTGGATTGATGACAGTCATCCGTACACCCGCAAGCGGGTTCATCCCCCATTTGCGCAGCACAAGCGCATGTGTATGGCCGCCACCAATCAGGACAAGATCACGGGTGAGAGGTAAGGGGTGTTCATTCATCTGTTCGACCTATCCTATACCACCTCAGAGGCGCCAGTCCTGCAAGCGTGCCTCGCCAATACGCTACTCATAGCCCGTCATCTCCAGATAGCCACGCCCCGTGTGAGACCCTGTGATCCGCACTGGCCCCTCCCAATAGGGCACAGAGGTCGCCATCCACGCATTTGGATTGACCGCCTGCACGGTGACGTCGACCCCCTTTTCGGGCAAACGCACAGCCCATGTTGTGGGAATATCCCGCTGGTTCACCGACGCGGTTTCCAGCGGTTCAGCCTGAAACGCCCCATGCGGCAGGGCCATTGTTGTCCCATCGGCCGCGATCCATGTCGCCGCTGTATAGGTCTCGTTGCCACGCAACCGGAACCCCATCATTTTCGCCCCGTCGTCAAAGGACAGCGAGAACCAGTCCCAGCCGCTTTGATCCTCTGCCAAAGGCTGCGACGACCATTCCCGATCAAGCCAAGCCTCGCCCGAAACCGCCACATCGCCTTGAGGCAAATGCAACGTGCCTGCGATGTCATAGAAAGGTTGCGAGTAATAGTACGACGCCTGATCACCTGCCGATTTGACCGAATACCCCCTGTCTCCGTGAAATACTAAAGGGCCCGCCGCGGTTAGTGTCATATCGTAGCCAAACTCTGGCCCTGCGGCAGAGAGCGTCGCCTGATCAAGGGATCCTGCAAAGCGCCACTCGTCGATCCACGCCTCAAATGGTGCGGCGATGACGCCCGCCTGCCCGATCCCGCCGCGCGCCAAGCGCTCCGTCACGAAATGCGCCTGTGGCGTTGTGACAGCCGCATGCCCCATCCAGACTTGCGGCGAGGTCCAGCCCGTGCCTGCCTCAGGGGCAAATGCGCTGCGAAACAAGGTCCATTGCAGCCCGTAATCGACCCCGTTTTCGTCACGCAGATTGGCGGTGATATACCACCATTCAATCCGGTAGTCGGGGTGAGGGCCGTGATCCTGAGGGAAGGTGAAGGTCGGATTGGGCATCGGTCGGGTGAAGCCTTCGGCGCTTTGCCCAAGGCCTGCAAAGCCTTGCGACCACGCCGCAACAGGCAACCAAAGCAGCAGAAAAATCGCTCTAACGTTCATTGGAAAACACCTTAAGCAGGTCGGACGGCGGCGTGCGCGCCAACCGCAGTGCAGGCCAAAGCGCCGCAATCGTAGCCGCGAGCAGCGCAAGGCCGCCAAGCCGCGCATAATCGGCGGGAAAAAGGTACATCGGCAATTGCCAGCCAAAGGCCGCAACATTCACTACCGCGAGCAACACCCACGCCAGTGCCAGCCCTAGCGGCAGCGCCACGACCGCCGTCATACTTGCCAAAAGCAGGGTCCGCACCAACTCTGACGCGCCAAGATTGCGGCGGGTCATGCCCATCGCCCAAGCAGGCGCAAGTTGTGGCACGCGCATCGCGGTCAGGGTCAAAAGGCTCATCAAGATCGCAAACCCCGCCACCGCGAGCGTCAGAATATTGAGCGCGGTCGTAACCGTAAACGTGCGCTCGAAGACCCCCAGTGAAAAGGCCTTGATCCCCGCTTGATGGATCGTATTTGCGGCAGGCACATCAATGTCGCGCGCCATCGCCGCGACGAATGCAGCGACCTTGTCGCGGTCCATGCGAATGCCAAACCGGACGGGGCGCACATCGGGGAACAATTTGGCAAACTGGCCCTCGTCGATCACCGCTTGTCCGATAGGGTTGCCATAATCACCGTAAACGCCAGCGACAGTGTACACTTGCCCTGTCACCGCAATGGTTTCGCCGATCGCCAGATTTGCACGCCGCGCCAATTGCTCGTTGATCAGAATCCCTTGCCCTGTGTGCACGGCATCCCACGGCATCGCTTGCGCTTGCAGGAACCGCCAGTTCTCGCGGTAGGTGCTATGATCGCGCCCGCCAAAGACCTCAGCGGGCTGACCGCTGATCATCACTTTCTCGCTTTGCACAGGCAAAACCGCGTCGGCATTTGCCTTACCGTAAGCCTCGATTGCGATCGCTTGCGCAGGCGTTTCTGCGTTCACATAAAGCTCTGATGACAAGCGTTGATCCAGAAACGCGACAAAGGTCAGGCGAAAACTGCTGACCATTGTCGAGACGCCGATATTCGCAGCCATCGCCAACAAAAGCGCCATCAACGCCAATGACAACCCGGGCAGTTGTTGCCGTGTATCCGCCCAAAACCACTGCGTAACCACGCCCGTTGCCCGCACGCTCGCCCAATCCAGAACGCGCGACAAGATCAACGGGAGAGCCAAAGCCGCGCCAATCAAAAGCGCGGCCAAAAGTGCAAAGCCCGCCAAGATGCTGTTCCCAAAGAGTGCGAGGATCGCTGCGGCGGTCAGCAGCACGACTGCGGCGAAGCCTTGGACCTTTGCCCCGCGACCTGCTGCGACAGCAAGCGCACGCGGATTGCCGCCCGCCAGAAGCGGCAGCCGTGACAGTTTCCAAAGCGCGCCGCTTGCGGCAATTGCGGTGCCGCCAAGCGCGATTGCCATGCCCGACGCCCACCAGATCGGACGCAATTGCAGCGTGCCAGCCACATCCGCCCCGTAAAGCCCCCGCAGCGTCGCCGCCACGTCAGGCAACAAGAGGCCCGCAATCACATAGCCCAACCCAACGCCAATCAGCCCCGCCAGAAAGGCGAGGCTCAGAAGCTCTGCAACCATCAAGAGGATCAGGGGCCGCAAGGGCACACCCAAGGCGCGCAGCGTCCGCACTGTCCCCCGCCGTTGTTCGAACGCCAGCCCAATGGCGCCATGCACGATAAAAATCCCGACAGCAAAAGACAGCAATCCAAAGGCCGTCAGGTTCAAGTGAAAGCTGTCCGTCAGCCGCCCGATGTCAGACCCCGACTGCGCGATCTGGCGGGTCAACTCTGGCGCGACATCCGCAAGAGCCGCTTGGATCAAGGGCTGCTGCGGGGCGACAACCAGCGTGTCTATTTCACCCGCCCTGTTCAAAAGTTTCTGCGCGGTGCCGATGTCTGCAATCGCGGTCTGCGGGGCGATGTCGGGGTCAATGACGACCCGCACACCCGCAAGCTTTGTGCCCTCAGCCGCGATCACCTGATCCCCGCCTAAACCTGCGATGGCTGCTGCGTCGCCAAAGGCGGCAGGCGCAAGTCCACCAGGTGCTGTCAGCAACTCAACCCCGACAAGGCGCACGCTGTCGATACGCCCTTCGATCACAGGGCTGACGAGCCACCCTGCGCGGCGCAACTGGACATAGGTCGCTTCCGAGATCGGCTGCCCGTCACGGCGGTTCAACCGGTCAAATCGCCCCTCGCCCAATGTCGCCGCCGCCGCATCATAGCTCGCCCTTGCTTCCGCATTGATCGCCTGCACGCCCGACCAAAGCGCCGTGGCTAAGGCAAGCCCTGCAAGCAGGGTGAACAATTGCAAGGGGTTGCGCCGCCAATGCCAGATAAGGGCAGTAAACGTGACGCCAATCATGCGACCTGCCCAGCGCGCAGGTGCATCCGTCGCCCCATTCGCGCAGCGAGCGCATGGGAATGCGTGACCATCATCAAACCTGCGCCGGTTTCTTCGACCAGTTCCAACAGGATATCGAGCACGGTCGCTGCCGTGTCTTCATCCAGATTGCCCGTGGGTTCATCGGCCAGCACAAGGCGCGGCCGTGGCGCAAGCGTGCGTGCAATCGCAACCCGCTGCTGCTGCCCGCCCGAAAGCTGTTCGGGATATTTCTTGAGCTGCTCAGACAGGCCCAATCGCGCGGTCAGATTTTCCGTCCATGCCGGATCATAGCGCCCAGCAAGTCGCGCCTGAAACGCGATGTTATCGCCAATGCGCAGACTGGGAATGAGATTGAATTGCTGGAATATGACACCCACAACACCGCGTCGCATTACGGCCCGCCCAGTGTCATCGCGTGCGGCAATATCAACGCCATCAATGAGGATTTCCCCCTGATCTGGCAGATCAAGCCCGCCAATCAGATGGAGCAAAGTGCTCTTACCACTGCCGCTTTCGCCAGTCAGCGCGAGGGTCTCGCCGCCGTCCAAGGTCAAATCCACGCCCCGCAAAACCTTGAATGGACCGTCGGCCGTCTCATAGCTTTTATGAATGTCGTGCGCAGTGAGCAACATGGGCGGTTTCCTTTTCAAACAGACCTAACACGTTGGCCCCGATTGAAAAGGTCAGGCTGCTATCAATTCGATGCGATTGCCGACGGGATCGTTGACAAAGCAACGGCGAACGTCGGCCAGTTTTGTATCCCACGCCACCCGATGACCCGCATCCGCAAGGCGCTGCACAAGCGCGTCAATGTCGCCGATGATAAATGCAGGATGTGCTTTCGTCGCGGGCACGAATTGCGGATCGACGCCGAAGTGCAAATCGACAGCGCCGCTCCGCACCCAAAATCCCCCGCGACCTGCCAATGCGTCTGGCTTTGGCACCTCTGTGAACCCCAAGAGGATGTAAAAGGGGCGGACGCGGTCTTCGGCCCCTTTCGGGATCGCAAGTTGCAGGTGGTCTAATGATTCAACCATAGTCGTTTTGCCTCTGTCCTTGCCTCCGTTGTGGAGGATTTATAACGCTTTTTGGGAATCTCAAAATCACCAATTAACGGCTTGGAAATACCGAATTGGCACAATGGACAAACGGGCGGGGGTGCTCAAGTTAAGTGGATCACAAGAAATGCCAGCAACATCTGACAACAACGAAAAAATCTTGAAGCTCAAAGAAACACATGCAGAGGAACGTGCCGCACGCCAAAATGACGCCGCCACGATGCTCCGCTTGTGGTCGTTGCTGTGCAATGATTCCGGCCTCAAAGATACAACAATCGGCCATCGCAATATCTTGTAAAGCCGCAGGGGGGGCAAGGTGCCCCCCATTATTTCAGGTCCAATCGAGCACCACTTTGCCAGATGACCCCGAAAGCATAGCGCCAAAACCCGCTTCGAAGTCATCAACCTTAAACCGATGCGTAATGACGTTGCGCACATCCAACCCATTCTCCAGCATTGCGATCATTTTATACCAGGTCTCAAATATCTCGCGCCCGTAAACGCCTTTGATCGTGATCGCCTTGAACACGATCCGCGACCAATCCACGGGGCTTTTTCCTGGAGGAATACCGAGCAGAGCAATCTTGCCGCCCATGACCAAATTCTCGACCATTTGGTCCAATGCCTGTTGGTTGCCTGACATCTCTAGACCAACGTCAAAGCCCTGCTTCATCTTGAGGCCCGCTTCGATCTCCTTCAGATCTTGGGTCGCGACGTTGACGGGTGTCACATCCGCGACGCGACCCGCCAGATCAAGCCTGTCTTGGTTCACATCCGTGATCACCACATGCCGCGCGCCGACGTGACGGGCGACCACAGCGGCCATGATTCCAATCGGGCCGGCGCCAGTGATCAACACGTCCTCACCGATCAGATCAAAGGAAAGGGCGGTATGCACGGCGTTACCCAACGGATCAAGAATCGCACCGATTTCATCGTCAATCGCGTCAGGCAGCGGCACGACGTTAAAGGCAGGCAGGCGTAGATATTCGGCAAAGGCCCCTTGTTCATTCACCCCAATCCCCCGCGTTCCGGGATCAAGGTGGAACTTGCCCGCACGCGACTGGCGGCTGCCTTTGCCGATCAAATGCCCCTCGCCAGAGCAACGCTGCCCGATCTCAAGGTCAGTGACATTGCGCCCCAACTCGACAATTTCACCCGCGAACTCATGCCCTGTGATCATCGGCACGGGCACGGTGCTGGCGGCCCATGCGTCCCCGTTCCAGATATGAATATCGGTGCCGCAGATGCCCGTCTTCTTTACCCGGATCAGCACATCATCAGGTCTGATTTCGGGTACAGGCGCGCGGGTCATCCAGAGGCCAACTTCGGCTTTTGCCTTTGATAGAGCCTTCATTTCGTTGCTCATGACAGAACTGCTGTGTCGCGGCCTGCTTGGGTAAATGCCGCCAATGCTGTGTCGAGATCTTGACGCGCCAACGCCGCGTTCATCTGCGTTCTGATCCGCGCACGGCCTTTCGGGACAACGGGAAAGAAGAATCCGGAAACATAGACGCCTAACTCGAACAGACGGGCGGTAAGCGCTTGGGCCTTTTGCGCATCATAAAGCATAACGGGAATAATCGGGTGCTGCCCTTCGAGCAGGTCGAAACCAGCGTCGGTCAGGCCTGCCCGCCAGTAGGCCGCGTTGTCAAAAAGCCGGGTGCGCAGGTCATCGCCTGCTTCGACAAGATCAATGGCGGCGAGACCTGCCGCGACCACGGCAGGGGGCAGCGCATTCGAGAACAAATAGGGCCGCGCACGTTGGCGCATCAGGTCGATGACTGGTTGCGGGCCAGCGATATAACCGCCAATGGCGCCGCCCATTGCCTTGCCGAGGGTCCCCGTCAGCACGTCCGCCTGAATACCGAAATGCGCGGGCGTGCCCGCCCCTTTTGGCCCCATGAATCCTGTAGCATGGCAGTCGTCGACCATCAGAAGTGCGTCATATTGATCGGCCAAAGCGCGGATTTTATCCAAAGGTGCGAGGTAGCCATCCATGCTAAATACACCATCGCTGGCGATCATGATATGGCGCGCACCGTCGGCGCGGGCGGCTTTCAATTGCGTCTCTAGGTCGGTCATATCAGCGTTAGCATAGCGATAGCGTTTCGCCTTGCAGAGCCTAATCCCGTCAATGATGGAGGCATGGTTCAAAGCGTCCGAAATGATCGCATCGTCCTCGCCCAAAAGCGGCTCGAACACGGCGGCATTGGCGTCAAAACAGGCGGCGAATAGGATCGTGTCGTCGTGGCCGAGGAACGACGCAAGCCGCTGTTCAAGCTCGCGGTGCAGGTCTTGCGTTCCGCAAATAAACCGGACCGAAGCCATGCCGTAACCATGATCGTCGAGCGCGGTTTTGGCGGCGGCGATCAGCGCAGGATGGTTCGCAAGCCCGAGGTAATTGTTGGCGCAAAGATTGATCATATCGCGCCCGCCCACGGTGATATGCCCGCCCTGCGCAGAGGTGATCTCGCGCTCGGTTTTCCACAACCCTTCGGCGCGGATGTCGCTCAGGCGGCTACTGATGTCGGTGAGAAAATCTGTCATCGGTGACTGCTTTTGCAAGTAGCTTAGGGGGAGCGGGCCAAACTTCCCATCAAAATGACCTCACGTTTTGCTGTTCGCGACATGTCGCTTTGATAGGCTCCAGGAAAACGGGAGATGGAAATGACGGATATCATGATTTTGGGCGGTGCGCGCACCGCAATCGGCGGCTTTGGCGGAGCACTTGCAGGCACCTCGCCGATTGAACTTGCCACGGTTGTGGCCAAGGCAGCCATGGAACGGGCGGGCGTTGATCCTACGCAGATCGGCCATGTCGCGATTGGCCATGTCATCAATACGGAACCCAAAGATATGTATGTCAGTCGCGTTGCTGCGATGCAGGCTGGCATCCCAGACGGGACGCCTGCGATGAATGTGAACCGCCTTTGTGGCTCTGGCGTGCAGGCGATTGTGTCGATGGCGCAAAGCCTAATGTTGGGGGATGCTGACTTTGCGCTGGCGGGCGGGTCCGAGAACATGAGCCGCTCACCCTACATCGTTTCTGATCTGCGCTGGGGTGCAAAGATGGGCGACATTAAGGCCCGCGACATGATGCTGGGGGCACTGAATTGTCCGTTTGGAACGGGCCATATGGGCGTGACAGCCGAGAATGTCGCGCGTGAGCACGGGATTAGTCGCGCCGATCAAGACGCCTTTGCACTGCAAAGCCAAGAGCGTGCAGCGGCAGCGATTGCGGCGGGGTATTTCGACAGCCAGATCGTGCCTGTGCAGGTGCAGGCGAAGCGCGACATGGTGGATTTTGCCCGCGACGAGCACCCGAAGGCGACGAGCCTTAAGACACTTGGTGGTTTGCGTCCTGTGTTTGAGAAGGACGGCACTGTGACTGCAGGCAATGCCTCTGGCCTGAACGACGGGGCTGCGGCAATTGTGCTGGCGCGAGCTGATGCGGCAGCGGCTGCGGGCCTCACGCCCGAGTTTCGGATTTTGGGATACGCGCACGCAGGGGTCCGCCCTGAAGTGATGGGCATTGGACCCGTCCCTGCGGTGCGTAATCTGCTGGTGAAAACGGGGCTAAAGGCGTCCGATTTTGATGTGATTGAGAGCAACGAGGCGTTTGCTTCTCAGGCGCTGGCGGTAAGTAAAGAGCTCGGCTTTGATCCTGCGATTGCGAACCCGAATGGTGGTGCAATTGCGCTGGGTCACCCTGTCGGGGCTACGGGCGCGATCATCACAGTGAAGGCAATGTATGAGTTGGAGCGCACGGGCGGCAAGCGTGCCCTGATCACCATGTGCATCGGCGGCGGTCAGGGCATTGCCTTAGCGATCGAACGGATTTAGGTCGGGTAGTCGCGCAAGAAAACCCATTTGTCCCCGTCCGACAGGTCGGCGTCAAATGCATAGCCGCCAGCCGAAAATCCCTTGATAGACTCTGGATCCGTGGATCGGTTTTCGACGATATAGCGCGCCATTGCGCCGCGTGCGCGTTTGGCAAAGAAGGACACAATGCGGGGACGGTCGTCTTTGATTTCCATGAACTGCGGGGTGATGATGCGCAGCCGAAGCGCCTTACGATCCGCCGCGCCGAAGTATTCTTGGCTGGCGCAATTGATCAAAGTGTCGGTACCGATGCTGGACGCTTGCGCATTGAGCGCCTTGGCAATGGTGTCGCCCCAGTAATCGTAGAGCGATGCGCCTCGGCGGGTTTTCAAGCGGCTGCCCATTTCTAAACGATAGGGTTGGATCGCGTCGAGCGGGCGGAGCAGGCCGTAAAGACCGGACAAAATACCAAGGTGGTCTTGCGCCCATGCGAGGTCGTCTTCGGAGAGCGTTTTTGCCTCTAACCCTTGGTAGGTATCCCCGTTGAAGGCCAGCGCTGCGGGCTTGACTGCCTCAGCTGTCGGCTCTGCCGCGAAAGCCGCAAAGCGGTCGCGGTTCAGCCGCGCAAGATCGTCAGAAATACTCATCAGATCCTTAAGCTGGGTCAGCGTCAGGTTCTTGGCAGTTTTGGCAAGGCGCACCGCGTCCTGTTGGAATTGCGGCTGGGTCGGGGTGATCCCTGTGGGCTGCATATCAAGCGATTTGGCGGGCGAGACAACGACGAGCATTAGGCGACCTTTCCGTTTGTGAGCGTCACGCCAGCGGCTGTCATGCCGTCGGTTGCCGTCTGAAGTGAGCCGTCGAAATCAATCGCACGGCAAAGGCTCAGGTCAACCGTGACGTCAAAGCCCAAGCGCGCCGCATCGACGGCCGAATAGTTCACGCAGAAATCTGTGGCGAGGCCGACCAAAGTCAATATGGTGATACCGCGCGTGCGCAGATAGCCCTCAAGGCCCGTTGGCGTTTTCTGGTCGTTTTCAAAGAACGCGGAATAGCTGTCGATGGCAGGGTTATAGCCCTTGCGCACGATCATATCGGCGCGGTCAACATTGAGAGCAGGGTGGAAGGCGGCCCCGTCCGTGCCTTGGATACAGTGATTAGGCCAGAGAACCTGCGGGCCGCAGGGCATTTCGATCATACTCATAGGCTCCGCGTCATGGGTGCTGGCAAATGACGAATGGCCAGCGGGGTGCCAATCTTGCGTCAGGATCACCGCGTCAAAACCGCCCATCGCGGCGTTGATGCCCGCGACGATTTCATCGCCGCCACCGACGGCCAGAGCACCGTTCGGGCAAAAATCATTCTGGACGTCGATCACTAAAAGGGCATGCATGTTGGTCTCCAATCCGTGTTGATGACTGGGTAAGTCAGCGGGGCGGGCAAGGCAAGGGTTGGCCCCTTGGCACAGGCGCGCGAATGGCTTATGGCCGCCTCTCTTATGGAGTGAAGATGCGCTATGACCCAGACCCTTGGCATTGATTTTGGCACCTCGAACACAGCTGCGGCCGTGCTTGTGGGGGGACGCACGCATTTGATCGAGATAGAACCAGGACGGACAAGTCTACCTACCTCTGTTTTCTTCGACTACGAGCGCAAAGTCACCACCTACGGATCGGTCGCCAACGCAGCCTTGATCGAAGGGCGCGAAGGGCGGTTCATGCGGGCGCTCAAGTCGGTGCTTGGCACGCCTTTGATGCGTGAAAAGCGGCAGATCGCCTATGAGCAACTGACTCTTATCGAGGTTGTCGCGCGGTTTTTACGCACCGTAAAGGAGCGTGCCGAGGTTTCGACCGGGGCCACGTTCGACAAGGCGCTCTCGGGTCGCCCCGTGCGGTTCCACTCTGCCGATGATGCCCGCAATGCGCAGGCCGAAGTTGATCTGCGCGAGGCCTATATGGTCGCAGGATTTTCCGAGGTTGCGTTCATGTATGAACCCGAAGCCGCAGCCTTGGCGGCGGGTCCCTTGGCAAAGGGCAAGCTGGGGCTGATCGTTGATATCGGCGGCGGCACATCCGATTTTTCCATCTTTGAGCGGGACGGTGACGAGACCCAGATCATTGCCAGCCACGGCGTGCGCGTCGGCGGCACCGACTTTGATAAAGCGATCAGCGTCGCGCAGGTCATGCCGCTTTTGGGCCATGGGGCCGAAATCAAAAACGAGATGGGGCCCGGCACGCATACCGCACCCAACGGCATCTACAACGATCTGGCATCATGGGAAAAAATTCCCTTTCTTTATACAGCCGAGATGCGGCGGACAGCGACGCTCTTTCACAAGTTGGGGGTGCAGCCCGAGCTCTTTAAGCGCTTGTCAGATGTGCTGGAACTGGAGCTGGGGCACGACATCGCCTTTGCAGTCGAGGCTGGCAAAATCCGCGTGAACGCCCCTGACGCGCAAGACGCCGCGATTGATTTACGGGTGATCGAAAAGCAGCTTTGGGCGCGCATGACGGCGCGGGACCTGACACAAATCCTGCACGGCCACGCTGTCACGATTAAGACCGCAGCTTTGGAAACGCTTCAAATGGCAGGGATTTCGCAAGATGAGATCGGTCAAATCGTTTTTGTTGGCGGCTCTAGCCTGATGCATGTTGTGGAACGCGCCATGGTGGACCTGTTCCCGCTGGCGGTTCTGGAACGGACCGAAGCCTTCACGGCTGTCGCCGATGGCCTCGCGATTGCGGCAACGCGTAGCACTTAAGCGGGCTTGAACGCCGCAGCTTTCGGGCGTATCTGAACGCCATGTTGACAGTTGCAGCACTCTACCACTTCACGCGTTTCGATGACACAAGCGCAATCCGTGGCCCGCTTTTGGACACGTGCAAAGCGCGGGGGATCAGCGGCACATTGCTTTTGGCCCGCGAGGGGATCAACGGCACGATTGCGGGCGACCGCGCAGGCATCGACGCAGTGATCGCGCATATCCGCGCCTTGCCCGGTTGTGACGATCTGATCTGGAAAGAAAGCACCGCGACCCAGGCGCCATTCCACCGTATGAAGGTGCGCTTGAAACGCGAGATCGTCACCATGGGACAGCCCGACGTGGACCCGACGACGAAGGTTGGCCACTATGTGAACCCCGAGGATTGGAACGCGCTGATCACATCGCCAGACGTCGCCGTGATCGACACGCGCAACGACTATGAGGTTGCGATCGGCACGTTTGACGGGGCGATTGACCCCGAGACAAAATCCTTTGGCGAGTTCCCCGCATGGTGGGAGGCCAATAAGGAGCGCTTCCACAACAAGCGCATCGCGATGTTCTGCACAGGTGGAATTCGGTGCGAAAAATCAACGAATTACCTAATCGGGCAAGGTGTTGATGATGTTTATCACCTCAAAGGTGGTATCTTGAAATACCTTGAGGACGTACCCCAAGAAGAAAGCATTTGGGACGGCGAATGCTTTGTTTTTGACAGCCGTGTCAGTGTTGGACACGGCCTCAAAGAAGGCCCGCATCAGCTTTGTTATGCCTGCCGCCGTCCGATTTTGCCCGAGGATCGCAGCCGCCCAGAATTCGAAGAAGGCGTGTCCTGCCACCAATGCGCCGCCGAAACCACCGAAGAGGACAAAGGCCGTTTCCGCGAGCGTCAAAAGCAGATCAGCTTGGCGAAAAAGCGCGGCACCCACCATATTGGTGGCCTCACTTAAATGGCATTGCGATCCTCCTTGATCGCGCAATTTTGGTCGCTGATCATTGGGGTTGTAAGCGGGCTGGCGGCCTATACTGCGGGGCTGCCGTTGCCATGGATGCTCGGCGCGATGCTTGGCAATATGGCCTTTGCCCTGATCGGCGCGCCAATCGCCGGCCCCACAAAATTGCGACCCTATGTGATTCCCGTTTTGGGCGTCATGCTCGGGTCTGCAATTACGGCCGACATCTTTTCGCAACTCAGCGGGTGGGCGCTCACGGTTGTGATCCTGCCAATCTATCTGGCTGTTGCGGCGGGAATGTCGTTTTGGATCTATCGACGGGTTGGCGGCTATGACCATGTGACGGCCTATTATTCCGCCATGCCCGGTGGGCTCAATGAGATGCTGATCTTGGGAGGCGAAGCGGGTGGAGACGAGCGCAAGATTGCGCTGGCACATGCGGCAAGGGTTTTGCTTGTCATCCTTTTCGTCGCGCTGTTCTTTGGCCTGTTTCTGGGGGTCAGATCAGGGGCAAATGGGCGCAATTGGATTCCGCTGAACGCGCCCGCGTCGCTTGATTACGTCTATTTGTTTGGTGCGGCTGTGATCGGGAGTTGGTTGGGTAAATTGGCGCGTCTACCCGCCTCGGCCGTGTTTGGCCCCATGATCGTGAGCGGCATTCTACATGCCCTCAAGTTTGTCGAGATCGCGCCGCCGTCGGTCTTTGTGATTGCCTCCCAGATCGTCATCGGCGCGATTATCGGAACGCGGTTTATCGGGGCGACGTGGCGCGAATTACGCCGTGATTTGGGGCTGGCGGTGCTCGGCACTGGGGTCATGTTGATCGTTGCAGTCTGCTTTGGCGCGAGTATCGCGTGGGCATCGCATATGTCGATGAGCCAAGCGTTTTTGGCCTTCGCTCCCGGCGGTTTGACCGAGATGTCCCTGCTGACCTTGGCGATGCATCAAGATGTCGCCTATGTTTCCACGATACATATCATTCGTATCACGATGGTCGTCGGGGTCGCCGCTTTTGTTTTTGGCCTGCTGGGACGACGGATCAACTAACAGGCCAAAGGGCGGCGCCCGCGGTTCTACCCCTTGATGGGGTAACGATCGGCCTCGGCAAAGACGTCGATGACGCGCGTTCCAGCCTGAATGACAGCACAATGTTCAATGCCTGCGGGGATCGAATAGCTATCACCGGCTTTGTAGAGTTTGGTCTCTCCGCCAATCGTAAATTCGATCTGGCCTTCGACAACAGTGCCCCATTGAGCGCCATGAGAATGCGCAGGCAGTTCCATATCCTTGAGGAACGTGAAGAAAACCACGAGGCCATCGTCGGACCGCACAACAGCAGTCTGGACGACATCTTCAGGAAACGGCACGTCAATACTTGGCAACGCTTTGATGAAATCTGGATAGGGCATGTTTGGCTCTCTTTCATGTGGCTTGGCGGCGCGCAAATTGAACGCGCCGCACAATTTACAGGCAACCCTCGTCCGAACTAGAAGTCGAGGTTTGCTACGGAAAGCGCATTGTTCTGAATGAATTCGCGGCGCGGTTCCACCACATCACCCATCAGCTTTGTAAACAAGTCGTCCGCCTCTGCGAGGTCTTCGACCTTCACTTGCAGCAGCGTGCGCGCGTCAGGATCAAGCGTCGTTTCCCAAAGCTGATCAGGGTTCATCTCGCCCAATCCCTTGTAACGCTGCAAGGAAAGCCCGCGCTCGCCCTCTTCCAAAATCGCCTTCAACAGGTCAAGCGGGCCGTGGATCAACTGGACGCGGTCCTTGCGGATCAGCGTGGCGGGCAGGTCGTAAACGTCTTGCAGGCCCTTGGTGAACGTCCCAGTACGACGTGCCTCGCCACCGCGCAGGATCGCGCCGTCAAGCGTGCGAACCTCTTCAACGCCGCGCAAAATACGCGCAAGGCGCATGCCTTTGTCTTGGGTAATCCGCCCCTGCCAGCCGCGCTCCCATTCTTGCGCGATGAGATCAAGACGCTTGGCCACGCGGTCGGCGGTGCCTTGCAAGTCGGCCTCGACAACACCGGGCACAAAGGCCCCAGCAATTGCCGCCTGCTCAAGAATGTGGCGCGGGTAATGCGTTGGGAAAGCGTCCAAAACGCGCTTCATCTGACGGGCATCGTCGATGACGCGCTTGAGATCAGCGCCGGAGATTTCCTCGCCGTTACCTTGGCGCAGGATCGTGCCTTCGGCGCCCTGTTCGGCCAAATAATCATCCATCGCGGCTTGGTCCTTGAGGTAAACCTCAGACTTACCACGGCTGACCTTATAAAGCGGCGGCTGAGCGATATAGAGATGGCCGCGTTCGATCAGTTCGGGCATCTGGCGGAAGAAGAATGTCAAAAGCAGGGTGCGAATATGCGCCCCATCGACGTCCGCGTCGGTCATGATGACGATCTTGTGGTAACGCAGCTTGTTGATGTTGAATTCGTCGCGGCCAATGCCTGTGCCGAGTGCCATCACAAGGTTGCCGATTTCCTGGGACCCGAGCATCCGGTCAAACCGCGCGCGTTCGACGTTCAGGATTTTACCCTTGAGCGGCAAAATCGCCTGTGTGCCACGGTCGCGGCCTGTTTGGGCGGACCCACCAGCAGAGTCACCCTCCACGAGGAAGATTTCTGTTTTGGCGGGGTCTTTTTCGGAGCAATCCTTGAGTTTGCCAGCGAGGAAGTTCACGTCCATCGCCGTTTTACGGCGGGTCAAATCACGGGCTTTACGCGCCGCTTCCCGGGCGTGCGCGGCCTCGACGATCTTGCTGACAACTTGCCGCGCAATCGCTGGATTTTCTTCAAACCACTCGGCCAGCTTTTCACCTACAAGGTTTTCCACCGCGGGGCGTACCTCGGAAGAGACCAGCTTATCTTTGGTCTGGGAGGAGAATTTCGGATCAGGCACTTTCACCGACAGCACGCAGGTCAGACCTTCACGGGCATCGTCGCCCGTAAAGCTAACCTTTTCCTTCTTCGCGATGCCGGATGACTGTGCGTAGTTGTTGATCGTGCGGGTCAGCGCGCCACGGAAACCCGCCATATGGGTGCCGCCGTCACGCTGCGGGATGTTGTTGGTGAAGGGCAGCACCATCTCGTTGTAGCTGTCGTTCCACCACATCGCGACCTCGACGCCGATGTCGTCACGCTCGCCCACCACATAGATCGGCTCGTCCATCACCGCCGTTTTGGAGCGGTCGAGATATTTGACAAACTCTTTGACGCCGCCCTCGTAGAACAACTCTGTTCGCAGGTGCTCTGCGGGGCGTTCGTCGGTCAGAATGATCCGCACGCCAGAGTTCAGGAACGCCAGTTCGCGTAGACGCTTTTCGAGCGTCTCAAACGAATAGTTGAGATTAGAGAATGTTTGCGTGGAGGCGAGGAAGCGCACTTCAGTACCCTTGCGACCATTTGCGGGCCCCACGATCTCAAGCGACTTGACCGTCACGCTGTCTTCAAAACGCACATAATGCTCTTTGTCGTTGCGCCAAATGCGCAGCTCAAGCCAGTCGGAAAGAGCGTTCACAACCGAAATACCAACGCCGTGCAGACCGCCAGATACCTTATAGGAATTGCTGTCGAATTTACCGCCAGCGTGCAGCTGGGTCATGATAACCTCGGCAGCTGAAATGCCCTCTTCTTTGTGCATATCAACAGGGATACCGCGCCCGTTATCACCGACAGACACCGAGTTATCTTCGTGGATCGTGACGGTCACATGGTCGGCATGTCCGGCCAGCGCCTCGTCAATTCCGTTGTCGACAGCCTCATATACCATGTGGTGCAAACCAGAGCCGTCATCGGTGTCGCCAATATACATACCAGGGCGTTTACGAACGGCATCTAAGCCCTTCAAAACTTTGATAGAATCGGCGCCGTAGGCGGCGTTTTCGGCTTCATCGTCGGACATGCGGATTTTCCTGTTATTCTACCCGCAAAATATAGTCGTTTTAACAAGGATTGTCACGGTGAAACCCCCACATTTTGCGTCAGATAAACGGGATCACGAGGCCCACAAGAACGAGAAGCCCCCCTGCCACGATATTCGTCCGACGCAGGGCCGTGGGCGAGGTCAGAAACGACTTCGCTTTATGGATTGAGGCCGCCAAAATCAGGTTCCCGATAAGCGGCACCAAGAACGATAAAAAGCAGATCGCGGCGATGTCAGGCCATGTCAATTTTGTCAGGTCAAAGAAGCCAGGTAGCATCCCCATGTAGAAAAAAATAGCTTTGGGGTTGCCCAAAATAACCACGAGGCCTGCAAGAAAACCGGCCCACATGCCCGGTTTCGTCAAGCGACTATCGGTCGAGATTTTTTGCCCCGCACTGCGGATGATCAAAAACCCCATCGTCAGGAACGTGCCGCAAGCCACCCATTTGAGGAAAACCAGAAACCCCAAGAACACCGAGACAATCCATGTCACCCCCAAGATCGCGAGGAATGGCCACAGCACATCGCCCACCACGACACCCAAGGCCAATGGCCATGCCGCATGAAAGCCCCCCGACAGGGCGCGCGCCACGAGGGCCACCCAAACAGGCCCAGGCGTGAGGAACAACAATAACAGAGCGCCCGCATAGAGCATCAATTCATAGGCCGAAATCGTCATCGCAACGCGCGCCCCTCATGGTGAATAATCATCTTCGATATCAACTCGTTGGAAGGGTCAGCGACCCGTCTGCATTAAGCGGCCAAAACGGGTTCATCGCGACCTCCCAGACATGGCCGTCAGGGTCGGCATAATAGCCAGAATAGCCGCCCCAAAACACCTTTTCCGGAGCTTTCAGGGCAGTTGCCCCGCATGTCAATGCCAGCGCGTAGGCCGCATCAACCTCGGCCTCGGCTGTGAAGTTTTGCGCAAGCGTTACGGCACCAGTGCCAAGGTTTGCATCTGGCCGCCCTTGGTCCTTTGCCAGCGCCCCGAGGCCAAACAGCCCTAAACCCATACCGTTGATCTGATAGAATGCAACCTCACCCACGACCTCATGCACAGGCGTCCAACCCATTGCGCCGTAAAAGTTTTTCGACTTTTGCAGATCAGAAGCGCCAAGGGTGATCAAAGTAACGCGTTGCGGAGTCATGGTGCTATCCTTTCGGTGAGGGTCGAAACGCCATCTGTCTCAGTCACTTCGGCATATTGCGCGCGAAGCCCCAGTTCAGCAAAAAGCTCTGGCCCTGTGCCCGTCATAA
This sequence comes from Yoonia sp., assembly GCA_029252195.1. Classification (GTDB taxonomy): domain Bacteria; phylum Pseudomonadota; class Alphaproteobacteria; order Rhodobacterales; family Rhodobacteraceae; genus Yoonia. The sequence goes on along the minus strand of JAQXBV010000001.1, from coordinate 4,590 downwards.
ACGCCTGACTGCCCAGCGCACAGATTTCATCGTAGAGGGCGGCGCGGCGGGTCGCGTCGAGGTGCGCTGCAACCTCATCCAAAAGCAAGATGGGCGGCGCGCCAAAGTCGCGGATCAGAGCACGGCCATTGGCCAGAATAAGGCTGATCAACAGTGCCTTTTGCTCGCCCGTGGAGCAATCCTTTGCGTGCACGCCCTTGTCAGCGAAGATCGCGTCGAGATCGGCGCGATGCGGCCCAATGAGAGTGCGGCCCGCCGACATATCACGACTGCGGCCCGCAGCGAATGCGGCGGCGATCGCCTCTGGATCATGCGGCGCATCAAGCGCAGGATCGGGGTGCATCAACGTCAGCGTCGCTGTTGGAAAGGCGGTTTTTGTGGCCTCTTGCGCCGCCGTCAATACATCAATCGAATTGCTGCGATTGATATGCATTTTCGCCCCTGCCTCGGCCATCTGCCGCTCTAGCGCCACATACCAATGGGCATCGTGCACCATATCCTTGAGAAGTCGGTTACGCTCGCGCATGGCCTTCTCGTAGCTGAGTACAGCCTCCGCATGGGTCGGCTCAAAGCTCATGGTCGCGCGGTCCAGAAACCGCCTGCGTCCTTCGGCCCCTTCGATCCAAAGCCTGTCCATTGCAGGCACCAGCCACAAAATCTTCGCGATCCGCCCAAGCGCCACCTGCGGGGCCGCTTTGCCGTCGATACGGACTTGGCGAGAGGCTTGTGGCTCTGCCCATGTTTCAATTTCGTGAGTTCGATGGCCTGACAGCAAGGTCGCTTTGACCTTCCAGCCCAACGCCTCTGGCCTGCGGATCAGATCATCGGGCGCCGCCCTGCGAAACCCACGGCCGGGGGAAAGCAGGGATACGGCCTCAAGCAGGTTGGTTTTCCCCGCACCGTTGGGGCCATAAATGGCCACGGGTCTGCCATCACAGGCCAAGACAGCCCGCTTGTGAGAGCGAAAGTGCGAAAGCGTGAGTTCAGATAAAGAAAGGGCCGACATACATCGACCCTTACTTGAATTCTGCAATGACGAAAAGCGGCACGCGGACCTTAGACGCGCATCGGCATGACGACATAGATCGCCGAAGTATCATTGCCTTCGCGCATCAGCGTTGGATCACCTGAGGAGTTGAACATGAACACCGCATTTTCGCGGTCAACTTGGCTCGCGATCTCAAGCAGGTATTTCGCGTTAAACCCGATCTCAAGATTCTCGTCGTTATAAGCGACGGCAAGCTCTTCTTCAGCCGCACCGCTGTCTGGCGCGTTCACGGAAAGAACAAGTTTATCTTGGCTCAATGACAGCTTCACGGCGCGGGACCGCTCGGACGACACTGTTGCCACACGGTCAACGGCTTTGGCAAAATCTGCGGCGTCGACTTCAAGCTTGCGCGTGCTGCCCTGCGGAATAACACGGGTGTAATCGGGGAACGTGCCGTCAATGACCTTCGAGGTCAGCGTGATATCAGGCGTTGCAAAGCGGATCTTTGTCTCGGACACCGAAACCGCAATTTGCATGTCGTCGTCTTCGAGCAATTTACGCAATTCCCCAACAGTTTTGCGCGGTACGATCACACCAGCCATATCGCCAGCGCCTTGCGGCAGGTCAGCGTCGATACGGGCCAAGCGGTGGCCATCGGTCGCCACGCAGCGCAGCACCTTGCCGCCCTCACTATCGGCGACATGCATATAGACGCCGTTCAGATAATACCGCGTCTCTTCCGTCGAGATCGCAAATTTGGACTTGTCGAACAGGCGGCGTAAGACTGGCGCAGGCGCCGAGAAGTTGGCCGCATATTCGGAGGACGCCATGACGGGGAAATCCTCTTTGGGCAAGGTCGCCAACGAGAAGTTCGAGCGGCCTGCTTCAATCGTCAGACGCCCTGTCGCGCTTTCTTCCGTCAAGGTGACCAAGGCACCATCGGGGAGTTTGCGGATGATTTCGTTCAGCGTCACAGCGGAGACCGTCGTGGCACCAGCGCGGATAACTTGCGCGGGCGCACGGTCAACGACTTCGATGTCCAGATCGGTTGCGCGGAACTGGACGCTATCGCCCTCGGCCTCAATCAAGACGTTGGCCAAGATAGGGATCGTGTTGCGGCGCTCCACAACGGATTGGGCTTGTGCGACGGCCTTCAGCAGGCTTGCGCGTTCAATACTCAGTTTCATTTCCCATGCTCCGCATATCGTGTTGGGCTGATGCCTTCGGGACTGGAAAGCTACCTCATTTCCAGCGCCTCGCAAGGGCTTTCGTCAGACTGTCGTTGAGTGTTGCTTTCGGGTCAAGACCTTACGGCTTATTCCTCAAGTGCGCGACGCAACAATTCCAGATCATCCGCGATTTGGCTGTCGGTGATTTTCAGCTCTTCGATGCGGCGCACACCATGCATGACAGTTGTGTGATCACGTCCACCAAAGCGGCGGCCAATCTCGGGCAGGGAACGGCTGGTCATATGTTTGGCCAGATACATCGCCATTTGACGCGGCCGTGCATAGTTGCGCACGCGCTTTGGCCCGATCATCTCGGACAGGCGAATGTTGTAGTGTTCGGACACCTTGCGCTGGATCTCTTCCACAGTGACCTTGCGATCAGAGGCTTTGAGCACATCTGACAGACAGTCTTGGGTCAATTCCAGCGTAATTTCACGACCAACCAGCGAGGCAAAAGCGAAGAGGCGGGTGAGCGCGCCTTCCAAGACGCGGACGTTCGTCGAGATGCGATGGGCAAGAAACTCCAGAACGCCAGATGCGATCGTCAGGCCGGGATATTGGCCGCGGTAAACTTCGACCTTGGATTGGAGGATGCCAAGCCGCAGTTCATAGTCGGCCGGGTGCAGATCGACAACAAGGCCGCTCTGCATCCGCGACTTAATCCGCTCTTCGAGTTCCTTGATTTCGCCAGGCGCACGGTCAGCGGAAATAATGATCTGCTTCTTGCCGTCGATCAAGGCGTTGAACGTGTGGAAAAACTCTTCCTGCGTGCTGTCCTTGCCGGCCATAAACTGAACATCATCAACCATCAGCACGTCGACAGACCGGAACATCTGTTTGAAATCCATCATCTTGCGATCACGCAGCGCCGTAATGAACCGATACATAAACTGCTCGGCAGAGAGATACAGGACGTTCAATTCGGGGCTGCGGCGCTGCAATTCATGGGCAATCGCATGCATCAGGTGGGTCTTACCAAGACCAACGCCGCCATAAAGGAAGAGCGGGTTAAATGTGACAGGCCCGCCTTCGGCAACCCGGCGCGCGGCTGCATTCGCCAGCTCGTTGGGCTTGCCCACGATGAACGTATCAAAGGTAAAACGGGCATCCAGCGGCGAGCCTGTAATGTCATCGACGGAGGTCGGTTTCGGCGCAGCCGTCGCAATTGGTTTGGAGGCGGTGCGCGCGGCACCAGATGGCACGAAAGTGATACGGTTTACAGACTGTCCCATGCGGTTGATCTGATACATGATCTGCTCACCGAAATTTTGGTGGACATAATTTCCAATGAACGTCGTAGGCACTTTGAAAGAGGCAACTGACCCGGAGAGCGATACGAATTCGAGGGGCTCAATCCAATTGGAGAAGTTATTTGCGCCGACGGTTGTCTTCAGTGCGTCTAAAACTTTTTCCCACATGTCGTTAGTCATTATCGTCTCGATCCCATACTAGCCTACCTCTGACGGCGAGTCCTCCTCGCAGCCACGCTTCACATCCTGTTGACGCGCAAAAAAAGACATCCTCCGAGCGTCGGTCTCGGGCGCGCCTGACGTGCGCAAAACATTAGGGCCATCATCAACCGGATCAGCGCTTCGCGGGCAGACCAAATCAACTTTAGCAATCGCGGGTATGAGGACATTCAAGAGTACCAAAGCACTCTAGACACAAAGCAAAACCGCGACACGGGATACCCCGTTATCTGCGGATCACTCTGCACGAAAAGACGGGCCTTTGGTTTCAATCCACGAATATACGCAGCCCGATCCGATGCCCGATTCCCTTCATGTCCCCCCGGAACGATGTGAATCGCATGGCTAGGTTAGCAAGCACAACGTGATCACTTCAACACAACATCGCGCTTGACTCGGGTGTTGGTCGAAAAGAATCTCTGACCCCTTTGAAAAGATGCGAAAACTCATCACATGCGGTCAAAAACGCAAAAAGCGCGCCGTGAACAGCGCGCTTCTTGACTTGTGTAATGGGGCAACCGGTTGCCCCGAATCTTGGTTAGGCGATCGCTTTAACGCGGGATGCCAGACGGGACATTTTGCGTGCAGCAGTGTTCTTGTGAACAACGCCTTTTGTGACGCCGCGCATCAATTCTGGCTGAGCAGCCTGAAGTGCCTTTGCAGCCGCTGCCTGATCGCCAGAAGCGATTGCTTCTTCAACAGCGCGTAAGAATGTACGGATACGCGAACGGCGCATTTTGTTTACTTTAAAACGAGCTTCGTTTTGACGGGCGCGCTTTTTAGCCTGTGGTGTATTTGCCATGTCTCAGTTCCCTCTTTCGGGTCAATAAAAATTCATCTGCGCAATTGGCCCGAGCCGGGTTTTGGGAACCGGCTGATTCTGGTCAAAGCGGACCTCACGCGC